>DDXG01000101.1:555-26730 GCA_002347125.1 Phycisphaerales bacterium UBA2266 | reverse complement strand
TAGTATGACAGCGCTATTTTCGCTCAAGTTCCGTGTGTAGGATGTCCGATGATTCTTCTGAATACGACAATACAGGAGAATCCGCATATGACATCGGAGCAGATTGCTTCGCTGCAACCGGCGTTGACGAAGCTGTTGGAGATGTTTCGCGCATGTTTTGCGAGGGACAAGACGTTCAAATATCTGGAGAAGTACATCTTGGGACTCTTGTCGGATCTCAAACGCAAGTCGATTGAACCGATCGCGTTGGCGGCCGGCATAGCGGTGCGGACGCTTCAGGAGTTTCTGGCGTTTTTCAAATGGGACCACGAACACGCCGACAAGGTTTTGATGCAGCAGGTGGCGGCCCGCAAGGGTAACGGCCAAGCCGTGGGTGTATTGGATGCATCCGGTCACTCCAAACAGGGGCCGAAAACGCCCGGTGTGAGGCGGCAGTGGTGTGGAGAAACCGGCAAAGTGGACAACTGTGTCGTGGGTCAGCATTTGCTTTACGTGGAGACTGACCCGGTCAACCCTTTCGCCTGTGTGGTGGCCAGTGATCTGTTTCTGCCGGAGGAGTGGGCCGACGATTGGGATCGCCGTCGCGAGGCGGGTATCCCGGACGACCTGACGCACCGGCCGAAATGGGCCATCGGACTCGATCAGATCCGGCGAGCCATCAGTCAAGGCATCCGTTTCGCCTTCATCACGGCCGATGAGGACTATGGCAAGGTTCCACAGTTCTGGTCGGAGATAGACCGTCTGGGCCAATGGGCGGTGGCGGAGGTTCCGAAGAACTTCCGGTGCTGGCCCAAGCGACCGACGTATCGTTCGGCCCGTGCGGAATATGCCGCCAAACGAGTCGATGACGTCATTTCTCACAGTCCAGCGTTCTATACCCAACGGTGGCAGACGGTAACGATCAAGGACACGACCCGAGGGGTGATGGTCTGGCAGGCCAAGGCGGCCCAGGTGTACCTGGTGGATACGGAAAAGGCCGATGCCAAAGGTCATTCACGGCCGACGGATCGGACGTACTGGCTGATCGCCGCCCGCAACAAGCAGACCGGTGAGTGGAAGTACTTTGTCAGCAATGCCCCGGCCAATGTCCCGTTGAAGCGACTGTTGGAAGTGGGCTTTGCCCGTTGGCATATTGAGAAATGGTTTGAACGGGCCAAACAGGAGACGGGCTTTGGGGCCTTTGAGGTCCGCACGTATACGAGTTTGCTGCGACACTGGCTGGCGTCCCGAATTGCGATGTTCTTCCTGGCGACCGAAACCGAGCGGCTCAGGGGGGAAAAATCCGCGGATCACGTTGGAGCAGGTAGCCGATGCGGCCAATGCTCTGGCTTGGACGATATGGGAGTGTTGGCCCCATTCGCGGCGCAGGTTGATCCGGACGTCCCGGTATTATCAATATCGGAATGAGCAATCCTATCAAAGCCGACTACGAACATTTCGGCGAAATTGCAGACAATTGGATTCCTCATAGCGCTGTCATACTAGATACGGTGATCCTCTCGGATAATGGTTCGGCAGCCGCCATCGCGGTGGGCGGACCAGTTCTTGGGGGCGACAATTCTGTTGAGCCTGTCGAGTTGCCCTATCGCCTTGAGGCGGTTATAGATGAGCTGCCAGGCGCACTGGCAGTCGGCGCGGGCCTCGCATCGCAATTCGGTGGAGCCGCCGCACGGCCCGTTGAGCAGCCGCTTGGCGCATCGTGTGATCGGGCAGATCCCACCGTAGTCAGCCAGCACACAGGCACCGCATGCGCTGCACTTCTCGGTCCAGACGCCCCGTTCCTCAAGGATTCCGATGAATTGGGTATCGAGCCCGGCGTAGACGGCTTTGTTGGCGTATCGTTCGGCGATGGCCTGCACGCCGGCACCACAGCCGAGGCTCAGAACGGCGTCGTTTCGCCCGATGGCATCGGCCGCCTTCTCGATGAAGACATTGTCACACTGGCGCTCGATGGTCTGCTCCTCGATGTTCAAGTCGACTCCCCGCAGCCGGGCCGCCATGCGCAGCGCCGAAGCCACAATACCGACCTCGCGTTCCCCGCCGGCCAGACATACGGTCACGCATGTGCCACAGCCGAGCACCAGTACGTTCTTGTGCCCGGCGAGTATTTCCATCATTTCCGGAATGCTTTTTCTTTCTGCAACGATCATGTATATGTCTCCGTTGGTCTTACGCGGTGCGGCCGGCTCTTCTCGCTATCGGACTCGGGCCCAGCTTTCGTACGGTCTCGACCATTTCAGTTATGGCATCGGCGATAAGTCTGGCCCCCGCGGCCGAGACGTTGACCATCTTCAGCCGGTCCGGCTCGATGCCGATTTCGCCAAGCAGGTCGGATGCAGCCAGAACACGTTTCTTGGCGAACAGGTTGCCTTCGGAGAAGTGGCAGCCGCCTTCGAGGCATCCAGCCACAAGGACCCCATCGGCGCCCCGCTCGAAAGCTTTCAGAAAGTACGGCACTTCCAGACGGCCTGTGCAGGGCGTGCGGATGATTCGCACGTTGGACGGGTACTGTGTGCGCATCGAGCCGGCCAGATCGGCGGCGGCGTATGCACAATAGTGGCAACAGAAGGCCACGACTTTCGGTTCGAAGATCTCCGGCATCATGTGTGTTGTCCCCTTTCTTGTGCACGCTCATCCTGGGCCACGGCGGCGACGAGTTGATCGATCATCGCCTCAAAACGGTCTGTCTCAAAGTGGCGAAGTTGGATCGCCCGCGCCGGACACTCCGACGCGCAGATACCGCAGCCCATGCACTTGGCCGCTTCGATCTGACCTTTGCCGTCGTCGTTACAGAAGGGCGCGCCGTAGGGACAGGTGCGGACGCACGTCATGCAGGAAATGCACTTGTCCTGCCTGACGAACGAGACCTGCGCACTGACGTCCAACTGCTTCTTCGAGAGCACCGTCGCCGCGCGGGCCGCCGCCGCACGGGCCTGAGAGATGTTCTCATCCATAGCCTTGGGGCTGTGCGCGAGACCGCACAGGAAGACGCCCTCGGTGGCGAAATCCACGGGACGCAGCTTCACATGGGCTTCGAGGAAGAATCCGTCGCCGTTGAGCGGCACCTTCAGCATGTCCGAGACCCGCTTGTTGTCGGCCTCGGCCACAATCCCGGTGCTGAGGATCAGCTTGTCGGTCTCGATCTCGACGGATTCAGGAAGGTCCGGACTATCGAGTTTCACGACCAGGGCGTCGTTCTGCGAAACGACCGGCGGGGCGTCCCGGTCATATCGTAGAAAGACGACGCCCGCCTCCCGCGCCTTTTTGTAGTAGAGTTCCCGCATGCCGTAGGTGCGAATATCCCTGTACAGCACATACACATTGGCGTCCGGATTCGTCCGCTTGACGCCCAGGGCGTTCTTGATCGCCGCCGAACAGCATATCCGGCTGCAATACGGTCGCTCGTCGTTCCGCGAACTAACGCACTGGATCATAACGACGTTGGCCCCCTTCGCGTCGAACGCGCCGTCGTGCAACGCCTTCTCAAGCTCGTTCTGCGTCATGACGTTGCTGTTCTGTCCGTACAGGTATTGCGTTGTTTCGGCCCCGGCCGCCCCGGTGGCGACGATAATCGCCCCGCCGGTGATCTCGGCCCTTCGGCCGTTGCCTTCGAGGGTCACGTGGAACTTGCCGATGTGCCCCTTGACGTCCGCAACGCGGGTGTTCAGATGCATCCTGATGTTCCGGTGGTCCCGGACGGCCGCCTTAAGGTCCGCGACGAAACCGCTGATGTCGTCATGCTCAAGCGTGCGGTGTATCTCGGACAGATGTCCGCCCGGCTCGGCGGCCCGTTCGATCAGGTTGACCGTGAAGCCCTGCTCGGCCAGAGACATCGCGGCCGTCATGCCGGCCAGTCCGCCGCCGATGACAATCGCCTTTGGGTCGACGGCCAGTACGGAACCCTCCAGCGGACGAAGCCCGCGCGCCCGTGCGATCGACATGCGGACCAGTTCGACGGCCTTCTGCGTCGCGGCGTCGGGCTCCCTGGAATGGACCCAGGAACATTGGTCTCGGATATTGGCCAGTTCAAACAGGTACGGGTTGAGCCCCGCCTCGCGGAGCGTATCGCGGAAAATGGGCTCGTGCGTCCGCGGCGTGCAGGACGCCACGACGATGCGATTGAGGCGGTGTTCGGCAATCAGGTCCCGCATGGTCGAAAGGCTGCTGTCGGCACAGGTGAACAGGGTGTGGGTCGTCATAATGACGTCGGGTTCATCCCTGACGGCCTCGGCGACGCGTTCCACGTCGACGACGGAAGCGATGTTGATGCCGCAATGGCACACAAAGACGCCTATTCGCGGCGCCTCGTCGGTGATGTCGCGTTCCGGCGGATAGCTCTTCTTCGTCACGAGCGTCCCACGGGCGTCGGCCAGCAACTCCATGGCCATTGCCGCCGCGCCGCCGGCCTGCGTAACGGTCTCCGGGATGTCCTTGGGCTCCTGGAAGGCTCCGGCGGCGAAGACGCCGGGCCGCGATGTCTCCAGCGGCCGCAACCGGTCGCTGCGGCAGAAGCCGTAGTCGTCGAGTTCGACCCCCAGTCGGCCCGCCTGCCGGACAACAGACGCACTCGGCTCCATCCCGACGCTCAGAACGACAAGGTCGAACTCCTGCTCGGCCATCCCACCGGACCCGTCAAGGTAACGTATCCGAAGGTCCCTGCCGGCGGGCAGCTCGATGATCCGCGACGGCATGGCCTTGAGATAGTGGATGCTCGGATGGGCCCGGGCCCGTTCATAGTACGCGTCGAAATCCTTGCCGTGGGCCCGAATGTCCATGTAG
Source organism: Phycisphaerales bacterium UBA2266 (assembly GCA_002347125.1). GTDB lineage: Bacteria > Planctomycetota > Phycisphaerae > Sedimentisphaerales > Anaerobacaceae > UBA2266. The sequence continues at coordinate 21,951 of DDXG01000101.1, read as the reverse complement.
AAGATCGTCGCTTCCAGATCGGGCGAGTGGTCCAGCGCCACCATAGCCTGCTTCGTGGTCGCCATGCAGCATACGCTTGAACAGTAGTCGTTGCCGCACCTGGAGTCCCGCGACCCCACGCACTGTATCCACGCTATCCGGCGCGCCGGCCGCCCGTCCGAAAGCCGCACGACGTGTCCTTCAAACGGCCCGGCCGCCGACAGCATCCGCTCGAACTGCACGCTCGTCATGACATTGGCGTAGCGACCGAAGCCGTATTCCCCCTTGGCCTCCGCGGCGAATTCATCGAACCCCGGCGCCAAGATGACCGCGCCGACGTCAAGTTCGACGGTCTCTTCCTTCATTCCGTGATCGATGGCCTTGTGCACACAGGCCAAGGCACACTCATTGCATTCCGAGCACAATGCGCAGTTGAGGCACCGTTCGGCCTCGGCCAGCGCTGCTTCCTCGCTCAACGACAGTTCGACTTCATCGAAATTGTCCCGCCTCTTGTCAACGGCCAGTTCCGCGCATTGGCTGCGAGGGGCCTTGGCCACGTCTTTCATGCGGGGCAACATGTCGTCGGCCACGGGCCTGATGCTTTCCTCGAACCGGCCGGTTCGCCTATCCTCGTTTCTCAGATAGCGTCCGATGGACTCGGCGGCCCGCTTGCCCGCGGCCACGGCATCAATGACCGCCGCCGGACCCGACACCACATCGCCTCCGGCGAAAACACCCTTCATGGAGGTCTCCAGCGTAACGGGATCGGCGACAAGTCGACCGCGGTCGGTCTCGACGCCGATGTGTCCGAACAACTCCTCGTCGCCGGCTTGTCCGATGGCCACGATAATCCGGTCGGCCGCCAGGGTCTTGCGGTCCTGCTCGGCGAACACGGGGTTGAATCGCCCGTCGTATCCGAACACGCTCGTACATCGTTTCAGTTCGATACCCGCCACGCGGCCGTTGCCGAGTATCGCCGCGGGTCCCCAACCGTTGTGAATAACGATGCCCTCGGCCACCGTCGCCTCGATCTCCTCGTCGTAGGCGGGCATCTGACGCCGCTGCTCCAGCGCCACCATCTCGACGCCGGCGGCTCCAAGCCGCAGCGCCGTCCGGGCCACATCAACGGCCACGTTCCCGCCCCCGATGACGACCACGCGCCCTTCGACCGCCGCCGAGCCGCCCTCGCCTGCCGCCTGACGCAGGAAATCGATGCCCTGAACGACGCCCGGCAGGTCCCGGCCCTGTACCCCCAGGCTTCGGCCCTTCTGCACGCCGACGGCGATGAACACGGCATCATGGTCTTTTCGCAATTGGTCCATGGTAACGTCACGCCCGACCGTGCAGCCGTAACGGAACACCACACCATGGCGGCGGATAAGCTCGACCTCGTAGTCCAGCACGTTCGCGGGCAACCGATACTCAGGAATGCCCCATCGCAGCATCCCGCCGGCCGCGCTGCTCGCCTCGTACACGGTCGGCGCAAAACCCGCCTTCGCCAGATCGTCGGCCGCCGTCAGCCCCGCCGGTCCCGCTCCAATGACGGCCACGCGCTTCGCTTCGGCCGCCGGCGTCTGCTCCGGCGGCATTTGCAGTTCGCCGGATCGGACCATCTCCATCTCCCGGTCGGACGCAAAACGCTTGAGTTGCCGAATGGCAACGGCCTCATCGGCCTTGGCGCGGGTGCAGGCCGTCTCGCACGGATGCGTGCAGACCCGCCCGCAGATGGCGGACAGCGGATTACGCTGACGGATCAGCTCCACCGCCTTGAGGTATTCCTTCTTCTTGATAAGCTGAACGTAGCCCTGCACGTTGATGTTCGCCGGGCACGCCACCTTGCACGGGGCATGACCCAGCTTGCTGATGCCGTAGACGTTGGGAATCGCCTGGGGATGCGCCTTGGCCGCCGCCTTGCGCTTGCCCAGTTCACGGTTGAACCGGTCCGGGATATCCACCGGACACGCCCGCGTGCAGTCGCCGCAGGCCGTGCACTTATCCTCATCGATGTATCGCGGGCGCTTTCTTACCCTTGCCTTGAACCTGCCCGGCTCGCCCTCAAGATCGACCAGTTCCGAAAGAGTCAGTATCTCCACGTTCAGGTTGCGGGCGCATTCCACGAGTTTGGGCGACACGATACACGTGGCGCAGTCGCCCGTGGGAAACGTCTTGTCCAGACGGGCCATCATTCCCCCGATGGCGTCCGACCGCTCGAGCAGGTACACCTTCAGTCCCGAATTCGCCAAGTCGAGCGCCGCCTGTACACCCGCGATACCGGCCCCCTGAACCAGCACGGCTCCGACCTTTTTCCTGTTGTCTCTTATCATAATGAACTCATGTCATCGATGCGCCGGCCCGACCGTGCCGGCCGGACTCGCCCACGGCCGCCAAAACGTTCCGCGGACAAACCATCAGTTTCTCGAACCCCAGTCTCGACGCCTCCACGCCCAGACACAGTCCCAGCAACTGAGTAACGTAGACGATGGGCATATTGAAGGCCCGGCCCGTCCGCCGGGCGATGTCCTTCTGCCGCATATCCAGGTTGATCTGACACATGGGGCAGCTCGTCGCGATACAGTCCGCGCCGGCCTCCGCCGCCATCGCCAGCACGCTCTCGGTCAGTCGGACCACGATATCGGTGCGCGACATGGCCAGCCCGCCGCCGCAGCACTCGACCTTGTAGGGCCAATCGAGCGCCTCGCCGCCCATCACCGTCACAAGGCTGTCCAGCGACGTTGGATTCTCGGGATCGTCGAAGCCGGTCACGTCCGCCGGCCGCACAAGCAGACAACCGTAATAGCAGGCCACCTTCAGGCCGCAAAGCCTCCTCTGGATCGCATCGCGCAGGGCGTCCAGGCCGACGTCATGCAGCAACACCTCGACAAAGTGCTTGACCCGAACCGACCCATCGTAATCACGTCCCACGGCGTCGGCGATCTGCTCGCGGATCCGCCCGTCGGTGACAATCTCGTGGTTGGCGACTTTCATCCGGTTGTAGCACGCCGCACAGTTGACAACCATGTCCAGGCCCATGTCCTTGGCCTTGACCAGGCTGGCGGCCGACAATGCCACGGCCAGCGTGCGGTCCGTCTGGTGGCCGGCCGTCGCCCCGCAGCAGGTCCAGCCCCGCGGCTCAATCAACTCAAGCCCCAGCACATCGGCCACCCGCATCGCCGAGATGTGCATATCGCGGGCCGTGGACTCGGCCGAACAGCCCGGAAAATACGCATACTTCATTTCTCACCTCCCTGCTGCCCGGCCTTGCGGAAGATGCGCTGGACCGTCTTCTTATCCGCGCCCCTCGGCGGCAAAACGGCGATTTTGCGCTTCCTGAGCATCTCGCCAAACCGGTCCACGTCCGCCATGAACTTCCGCGATCCGACCTTGTACGCCGCCACCATGGCCAGGTCATACGTCCGTCCGAATCGCTCGACGCTCTTGAGAAACGCCTTGTTGAACAGCGGAGCGTCGCGGCATCCCCCAGCGGCGCCGCTCTCCCGCGCAAGCCGTCGCAGGGCGTCCATCACGGCGGCAATGTCAATCCCCATCGGACACCGCGCCGAGCACGTTTCGCACGACACGCACATCCAGATGATGTCGCTGTCCAGCAGTTCCCTGCCGGCCCCCAGGTGCAGCCGCCGCATGACCTCCGCCGGGCCTCGCCGGGCCATCCTGCCAACCGGACAACCCCCCGTGCATTTCTTGCACTGGTAGCAGACGTTCAAATCCGTACCGGCCAGCCGCTCCACCTCGCGGATAAGCGGCTCAGCCGACCTGCCTTTCTTGATCACTATCGCCATAACATGTACTCGCATGTGCCGATCACGGCGTTGACATCCTATTGACCCCCCGCGCCCACGGCCGCCGCCACGGCGTCATCGGCGGCCGCACCCTGCTTGTTGGAAAGCGCTGCAACCTGCGCCGGGCGGACTTTTCGATAAACCTGCCCCGGTTCAAGGACCTTGCCGTCCACCGTCAGGAGGTCCTGGACCTGAATCCCGAACAGACGTTCATTCTCGTCCAGGTACGGTGCAATCAACTCCCAGTCCGCATCCGTCAGATCGGCGAACTCGCCGCCGTTGAGCTGCTGCTCATCCACGTTGCGGTAAGGGTCGCGGATGTAGATGGCCCCGCCTGACGCCAGCGAGAACAGGTTGCTGCCGGGGTAGGGCTCGGCCAATGGCTCGATCCGCCCGTCGTCGTCGAATGCCACCCCATTGACAATGGCGAAACCCCCGCCGGCCAGCGGGTCGCCCGCCATGAAGGACTCCGCCAGGAAGTCCAGGCAGGTCCCGTTAATGACAACCTTCGGCCGGCCAACCGAATTGATCATCGGCCGCCCCGCCGCGTTGCCCAGGACGTACACCTCGCCGCCCTTCGCCCCGTACATGAAGGTCTGCCCCGTGTCGCCGTAGATAACGAGCTTGCCGCGTTTGATGATCTGCGCCAACTGGTCCTGCGTGTTGCCGTGCACGCGAATCGTCAGTCCGTCAATCCCCGAAGCCAGATAGTCCCCGTTGCTGCCATAGACATCGATGGTCACATCGTCGGTCTCGGGCCCAAGCCCGCAGCCGACGTACCTCTGTCCGCGGCAATTGAAGACAATGAAGTGCTTCCAGCCCTTCATGTAGGCGTCGACCAGCAGGATTGCGTCGCACGCGCCGCCTTCGGGAGGAAACCCGCACGCGTCGATAATCAGCGTCGTCTCCTCGCCACGAGGCTCGCGCAGCGTCGAACGGCTGTCCCATCCGATGAGCCGGTAGGCCCCCCGGGCCGATCCTCCCGTCTCCAGTCCGGGCGCGGACCGAAAGACCGCCCCGATCGCCTCTTGCACCAGGTGCAGAATGTGGCTGCGTTTCTTTTTGCCCGTTGAATACCTCCGGTCATTCAACAGCGTCAGGACCTCGATCACCACGCCCGTATTCGCCGGATCAGCCCCATGCTTGACAATGCACTCCAGCGCGCCTTGCACATGCCCAAATGACCCGCCTTTGATGCCGTCCCGCATGGACTCGTACAGTGGCACGGCCTTACCGGATGCAATATGCTTCTCGATCTGTCCGGTGACACCCGGCGCCATATCCGCCGCCGAGACCCCGGCTGTGAAATCACACGGTTCCGCCCCACTGGGCATTACGACCGCACGCCCGAACTTGTCGCAGCAGGTAATCCGCATCCGCCCGTCATCGCCCCTGCAAACGTCGAAGCGAAACGAACCGCCGTCCGTGTGGCTGCCGCCCCGTGCGTTCCAGTAGCGATCCGCTACCGGGCAGATGCGCGGGTCATCCTTCGACAGGCTCAGCAGCGTCGCGTCGATGGCCTGCTTCTCGGATGCAATCAGTCCCACCTGCACCTGGCCATCGGTGAACGCGAACACCTGCGGCCGCAGCATCGCCGTATCCGTGATGCCCAGCAGTTGGAGCGTGTCCTGCGTCGGCACGTTGCGGGCGATAATGAAAAACCACGGCCCATCCGGCGAGCCGTGAATATGCGTCGCCTGGATGGCCCGGTAAATCCGCTGCTTCTGGGGGCTCAACCGGTCAAAATCCCGCTCGGTCGTCGGGGCCAGCGCCTCGATGATGTATTCCAGCGGATAGCCGTATGTGCGATCCAGCAGGTCGAACAACAACGCCGACACCTCGGTGTCGGTCAGGAATTGCGGATAGATGTTTCGCTGCTTGAGATACTCGCTGACGGAATGGTAATTCGCAAAATCCCCGTTGTGCACCAGGGCCATATTGATGGCCGCAAACGGGTGCGCCCCCGCCGGATGCCACACCCGGCCCTTGGTGGGATACCGCTGGTGGGCGATCCATACGTGGGCCCGCAGGTCCTCTATCTTGTAGTACCGCGTAACCGCCTCGGCATACCCCACCACCTTCAGGATCATGATGTTACGTCCGTGACTCATCACGAACGCCCGCTTCTCGCCCAGCGACGCGTAGTATTCCTGATTGAGCCTGAAGCTGTTCTGACAGATGAATTCCTCCTCGGCGGCCCGCCGGTCCAGCGTCTCAAGTTCGGCGGCCCGGATGAACGTATCGAGCACGTCGGGCTTGACCCGGACGAAGTAACGATGGACATCCGGCGGCCTGACTTCGAGCCCCGGCACCTCTGTCCAGTCGTCAACCGTCTCCAGTTTCGCCGAGGCCGCCACGTCGAAATGGGGCGCGATGAAGCCCGACTCGACGTCCACCCGCACCTCCGGATCAAGCATCGCCACATGAAGCATATAACAGTCGTCGAGCACGTCGCGCGTCACGCCCAGCTCTTCGGGCACGAATCCAACGGCCGCAATCCCGCCGCCCTTGCCGTTGCCCCGATTGTGCATCTGCCGAGAAGGCTCGTGGATGTGGCGGCCGGCCACCGGTTCGCTGCAGCAGAAGCCCACGACCCCGCAGCCGCCTTCCTCCTCGCCCTTGCGGACCGCCTTCGACGCATCCGGCCCCGCCACCAGCCGCTGCCTGCTGCGCCCCAGCTTGTCAATCATATACCGGTTCATTCGCATCGCTCCGCATCATCCGTATAATCCAGGTGCATCAGGAGGTCCGTCCGACCCCGCAACTGTCCGACGCTCTTCAATCCGAGCCGCCACAGGATATCCACGAGCACCTCGCGCCAAGCGTTGTACAGATTCACCAGCCGCTGCGTGCCCCACGGGATCGTCATCTTCGAACTCAGTTCCGCGTCGGTCGTGGCGATGCCACGCGGACAGCCCCTCCCGCTCTCGCAGCGCGTACAGCGAACGCACCCCAGCGCTACCAGTTCGCCGGTCCCGACGACGACGCCGTCGGCCCCCAGCGCAATCGCCTTGGCAATGTCGTGCGGATTGCGAATGCCCCCGCTGGCGATCAGCGTCACCGTATCCCGCACGCCCTCGGCCTCAAGAAAAGCGTGCACCTTCGTAATGGCGTATTCGATCGGCATGGCGATGTTCTTCTTGGCGATATCCGGCGCCGCCCCCGTCCCGCCGTATCCACCGTCGATGTGCACAATATGCGTCCCGGCCGCCTGGCTGCCCACCGCCACCATGTCCACATCCGTCGGCGTCGAGACCTTGGTCGAGAGCAGCGCCCGGCGGTTGACGTGCTTGATCCAGTCGAGGTGCTTCATGTGGTCCTCGATGGAGTACACGCTGTGGAAAGGAAACGGACTGAACAGCGATATCCCCTGCACCGCCTCCCGCATCCGCGACACATAGATGGTATTCTTGTCGCCCAGCAGATGCCCGCCCAGACCGGGCTTGGCCCCCTGAGCGTATTTGAACTCCACAATCGGAACACGCTGAATCGTCTCCTCCCGCACCCCGAACAGACCGGTGGCGACCTGCGTGATGACGTGGTCGTCGTACGGCCGCATCCGCTCCATGTACCCCCCCTCCCCGGTGCACGTGAATGTATTCCATGCCACGCACGCACGCGCCTTGGAAAGTTGCGTCACATTGCTGACCGACCCGAACGACATACCCCCGCCGTACCACGGCACATCGATCCGAATGCACGGCCGCCCGTCATTACGCCGATTCAGCTCGATCCCCGTGTCGATCTCGTCCTTATTGACGTCCGCCGGCGGCCTGTCCGGGAACTTGAACCGCAGACGGTCGAACCCGCCGCCGCTGTCGCCCGTCTCCCACCGATACCCGAACCGCGGGTCGGGCGCATGGCCCGTCTCCGCCATCTTCCACGTCGCCAGTATCATCTGGGCCGTCCACCGCGGATCCCCCAGCGCCCTGAGCATCGGGTTCTCGCCGATCTTCAACGCTCCGGTGGGGCAAACGTCCACACAGTAGTGGTCGGTTCCCTTGCACGCCTCGCCCAGACACAGGTAGTGCCTCGGCTCGGCCTGGTGCCTGTAACCGGCCTTCATCACGTGCACCCCCTGCGGGCACACCTGCGCGCACCGGCCGCAACTGATGCACTCGTGCGTCCGATCCACGATATACATGGCCACTTCGTTGCGATACCGCGGCGCAGCGGGTTTGACCTCGCGGGAGACCTTCACCTGCTCGACACGCGTGGCGAGCGTCTTGGCCGGTAGGAGTTGCTCAAGCATTTTTTCGCCTGCCGAATAGCTTGCCAAAGGTTTCCTCCTCGAGTTGCTCAAAGAACATGCACCGCCCCACGTCCCCACGCAGCCGCCGCACCTCCCGCATCCCCATCGCCCCCATCACCTCGATCAACTGGTCGTGCCAGGCGGCAATCAGATTGGTCATGCGCCCGACGCCGTAGGCGGGGTCGATCTCCTCCAGTTCAGCGGGGCACGGCAGCCCCGGCCGGCAACTGTCGCACAGGTGGCACTCCAGTCCGACCATCAGGGGCAATTCCACGCTGACCAGGTCCGCCCCGCAGATGATCGCTTTGGCCATGTGCTCCGGCAGCGCAATTCCGCCCCCGGCGATCAGCGTGATTTCATCCCGTCGGCCGCTGTCGATCAGCGCCGTATGCACCTCCCGGATCATTTCCTTGAGGAACCGGGGCCTCTCGACTCCAATCTCGTTGCCGTTGAGGTCCGCCCGAATATGCAGCACGTCCACGACGTCCGTTTGGGCCAGTTCCACCGCCCGCCTGCATCCGTCGCCATCCAGCACCACGCGCACGCAGACCACCAGATCAGGATTGACCTTCTTTATCGCCGCGATACGCTCGGCCACGTCCGGGCCGTCGGAGACTTCAACCAGACGGACCTCGCGCAGCACGTGCTCCGGCAAGGTCGCGCCGTCGCCGATGTGAAACACCACGTGCGTCAACCTGCCGCCGGCGTTCTCGTTCCAGACGGCCCAATCGGTTGCGTCCGCCACAACAAGAGTGTCCGTGCGCCTCGCGGTCTCGCAGGTCAACGGTCTGAGGTCCGGCAGGCTGAACTGTGCCGGTTGAAGATCGATGATCAAAGGCATCTGGATCATCACCAGCGGAGGCATCGAGGTCTTCAGGCCGGTCTGATCGAAGCCCAGGAAGCCCGGTTTGCGCCCGATGTCCACGGCCGTGCTGATGTACTCGCGTCCGTGGATGCCGTCCCGCGTCGGCCGCACGATCTCGGACATATCCGTCCACATGCCGTCGAAACCCGGCCCTGAGAAAGGCCCCCTGTACCCCGCGCCCGAGACGGGGATCTTCGCCGTCTCGGCCTGGGCCCACGTCGTCCGTATGATATCCGGCGTCCAGTAGCAGTTGCCAAGCCCTTCATAGACAGGGTTGATGCCCATGCACAGAAGCCCCTTCGTGCATTCCTGCACGCAGCAGAAGCACCCCATGCAGTCGAAAAACAGGGCATCCACGCGGCGGAGATGGCGGATGTACTCGGCCTCCTGGCGATAGCGGTCGTACACACAGGCATTCTTCACACAATGGTGGCATCGGCAGCAGTCCTCGCGCCAGTCGACAATGCCAAACTTGCCGATTCGCGGCCGTCTGGGGGTCACGGGGCGGGTCTGGATGTGGTATTTGTCAGGCACGGTATTGACCTTAAGATGTTAGAGTCCGGCCGCGGCAAGTATGTCGTTCAGGAGCGTCACGTTTCCGCCGGCCATCAGGTGCACCCCCCGCACTCCCTTCATGGGCATGAGCCGCTTGATGACATCGGCACAGATGGCGCCACCCTCACGGGCCTGGGCCTCCACGTCCCCGGCCTGCTTAAGGCGGTCGACCATATCATCACCGATGGCGAAGTCGGTGAACCTGTCGCGGAGCCTCTCCGCCTCCTCGGCGCTGCTGAGCACCAGGACACCGGCGAGGATCGCTGTTCTGTCGGTGAGTGCCTCTCTTGCGGCGGCTTCCAGCCATTGGGCGAAGGCGTCGGTGTCGAAGGTCGCCTGCGTCTGAATGAACTTCGCACCGGCCTGGACCTTCTTGGCCAGGCGGATCATGTTGAGCTCCATCGGCTGCAAGCCCGGATTGGCGGCCGCGCCCGCGAGCATCCCAAACTCGCCCTCGATGGCCTTGCCGTCCAGCAGTTCTCCTTTCTCGGTCATGCGGTTGACAAGCGAGAGAAGCTGGATTGAGTCGATGTCATACACATTGGCGGACTCGGGGCAGTCGGTCAGAACCTGATGGTACCCGCTCAGGCATAGAACATTGCCGATTCCCAGGGCGGCGGCGCCGAGCAAATCCGACTGAATGGCGATGCGGTTGCGGTCGCGGGTAACGATCTGGTAGATGGGCTCGCCGCCGGCCCCGGCAACGGCCAAGGCGCCGGCCAGGCTCGACATGGCAACGCCGTAGGGGTTATCGGCGACGTTGATGGCGGCCACTCTGTCGCCGAATTCCTCCACGACGCCAGCGGCCTCCGACGTCTGGGTCGTTGCGCCGGGCAGGTATTCGGCGGTGACGATAAATTGATCGCCGTTGAGTTTCTGTGCAAGACCGCTGTTCGATTTCATCCGATGGATTCTCCAGCCATCACGAAACACTTGCTAATCAGTTGCCGGGGCGGCGATGCGAACGGGGGCGGGCATCTGCCTGATTCTGCGGCCGAACTGCCCGACCCGGGTGATCACGCCTTCGATACCGTTGCCGTTGGGGTTGATGAACTCGACCCTGCCGGCGCCGAGGCCGATCTCCTGGAGCAGCCCGTCGACGGCCTCGGTTCGTTTGCCGGCGCGTATGAAACCTTCCAAATGCCGGCATTGGCCCTTCTCACACCCGATCACCACCACACCGTCGGCGCCGGCTTCGAACGCCTTGACGAGGTACGGGATATCAACCTTGCCTGAACAGGGCAGCGCGATAGCCTTGATCCGCACCCCCGCGGCCGCGTCGCAGCAACGGACAAGCTCGTCGCGGCCGAAACTGTTTGTGCAATGGAACACATAGACCCTTGCGGTTCTGTCATTCATTTTCCGCACACCTTCTTTGCCGTAAGCGCAGTTATCGCGCACTGGGACTCGGCGATGGCCCGCGACCCGGGCCTTCGTGAGCCCGGGCGCACCGCCATCCCCTTCTTCGAAGAGTCTACGCGAACAGTGCCACCTGTTTCGGACCTGTAAGAACCCGTAAATAAACACCACCGGCACCAGGTCCAAAGAACGCCGTAGATTCCGACTAAGGATTATTCTATCACCGGGTCTCGCCGCCGAATCCCGCATCCTGCTAATAGCATGGATAAGATTGCCTTATGCTCGCATGTGATTTGCTTATGGCCACGCCCGGGCGAGCCAACTTGACAGGGCACATCTCAAGGGGGTGGCGTCGATCGCCTCCCGGGAACAGACGGAGATGTTGAAATGCAGCCCTCCGTTATGGTAGCATCGCTTTCATGGCTCGTAGGAACACCGGTTATGACGCTACGTAGGAGATGTTTGGTCGGGGGTTTCTTCTCGTTTTGGAGATATTCGCCATGACGGCTTGGGCGAGCACGGGTCTTGAAGGTCTGGATGCGATTCTCGGAGGGCTTGAGAAGGGCGACAATGTCGTGTGGCAGGTGGACCGTGTTGAGCACTTCCGCGAATTCGTGGACCCTTATGTCATCAGGGCGCGTCAGAATGGCCGCAGGCTTATCTACGTGAGATTCGCGGACCATGCCCCCCTCGTCGAGCCTGGCCCCGATGTCACGATCCACCGTCTGGATGCAACCGCCGGCTTCGAGACTTTCTCGTCCCAGGTCCATAACATCATCGCCGACTCGGGCCTGGAGGCATGCTACGTTTTTGACTGCCTCTCGAACCTGCTGAGCGTCTGGGCGACCGACCTGATGATCGGCAACTTCTTCCGGATTACGTGTCCGTACCTCTTTGAACTCGACACGATCGCCTATTTCTGCCTGCTGCGCAACAGGCACTCCTACAGAACCATCGCCCGTATTCGCGAGACCACTCAGCTCTTGTTGGACCTCTACCGCCCTGAAGACCACTTCTACATTCACCCGCTGAAGGTGTGGCAACGGTACTCTCCGACGATGTTCCTTCCGCATATGCGCAAGGGCGATACTTTTGTCCCGATTACCACCAGCGCGGAGGTCGCCAGGGCGATTTCATACTTCTCGCAGAAGGGACTCGAACCGGCACAGAGGTCGCTGGACTATTGGGACCGGGTCTTCCTCAATGCCGAAGACCTCGCGGCGACGGCGGAGGCGTCGGCCGAGGACAAGCAGCGAGCCGTCGAGCAGTTGTGCCGGATGATGATCGGCCGTGAGGACCGGATACTGTCGCTCGCCCGTGAAAGGCTCACCCTCGACGATCTCTTGAGCATTCGCAGGCGAATGATCGGAACGGGCTACATCGGCGGCAAGGCCGTCGGTATGCTGATGGCCAACAGAATCATCTCGGACGACGACACGCTGGATTTGCGCCATCGTCTCGAACCCCATGATTCATTCTATGTGGGCTCGGACGTCTTCTACACCTATCTGGTGGAGAACGGCTGGTGGACTCTTCGCGTCGACCAGAAGTCGAAGGAGAACTATTTCAGAATCGCCGCCGAACTCAGGGAGAAACTGCTCACCGGGAAGTTCCCCGATCAGGTGCGAGACCAGTTCCACGAGATGATCGATTACTTCGGACAATCCCCCATCATCGTGCGGTCCAGCAGTCTTCTGGAAGACGCCTACGGCAACGCATTCGCGGGCAAGTACCAGAGTTTCTTCTGCGTGAATCAGGGCGACCCCGACAAGCGGTATCACCGATTTGAGGAGGCGGTTCGCAAGGTCTATGCCAGTATGATGAGCGAGGATGCGCTTGCCTATCGGCTTCAGCGGGGACTGGACCAGGAGGACGAACAGATGGCCCTGCTCGTTCAGCGGGTCTCCGGTTCGCACCGTAGCGGCGGCTACTTCTTCCCCGATCTTGCCGGTGTCGGGATGTCGTATAATGCGTTCGTCTGGAACCCCAAGATGGACCCCCGAGCCGGGATGCTGCGGCTGGTGTTCGGCCTCGGCACGCGCGCCGTGAATCGAGTGGAGGACGATTATCCGCGGATCATTGCGCTCGATGCGCCCTTGGCTCGACCTCTGGCGGACATGGACGATGTCAGGAAGTACTCTCAGCATCGCGTCGATCTGCTCGACACCCGTGAGAATGACTTGCGCACGATGCTGTTCCACGAGTTGGTGGCGGAAGGGGTGGATGGCGGACTCGATTATGTTGCCGTTCGGGACACCCAGTTGAACGCTCGTGTGCAAGAACAGAGCGGACGTGCCGGAGAATACCGGCTGCTCACCTTTGAGCGGCTTCTCTCGGAGACTTCTTTCGTCGCCGACATGCGCAAGATGCTCCTGGCCCTGGAGAAGGCCTATGATTATCCGGTGGATATTGAGTTCACCGCCAATTTCACCGAGAACGGCCGCATGATGATCAACTTGCTCCAGTGCAGACCTCTGCAGACCGGAGGGCATCAACCTCACGCCGATATAATGGCGGATATCGACTCTGCGAACATCCTCTTTGAGACCCACGGTTGCTTCATGGGTGGCTCCATCGCCCGGAAGCTGACCAGAGTAGTCTACATTGATCCCGAACACTACACGAGACTGGCCATTACGGAGAAATACGATATTGCCCGGCTTGTCGGCAAGCTGAACCATCTGGTCCGGGACAAACGTGTCCATGCGACGATCTTCCTAGGACCGGGCCGATGGGGCACTTCCACCCCGAGTTTGGGTGTTCCTGTCGGGTTTCACGAGATCAGTAATGCCGCCGTGCTTGTGGAAATGGCGCACCCAAGCGGCGGCCTGATGCCCGAGTTGTCCTTCGGCACGCACTTCTTCCAGGACCTCGTTGAGGCCGACATCTTCTATGTGGCCCTGTTCCCTATGAGAGAGGGCGCCGTTCTGAACACGAACCTGCTGAATCAAAGGCCGAACATGCTGACGACGGTCGCGCCCGAGGCGGACAAGTACCGCGAAGTGGTTCAGGTCTATGACGTGGACGGGCAGCTTCAGATTGTCGGCGACGTGATCGCCCGGAAATCCGTCTGCTACTTCTCCTGACGCTTCACAGGCTGTCGATAGAAGGACAGCGCATAATGCAGAAGGAAAGGGTCCTGCGGTGAGCCTGGCAGGATGGTACTCAGACTCTGGATCTGATCGATGATGGCCGTATCGTCCACGCCGCAGTTCTCAAACCAGATCACCCATTCCCGTGCCGAGAGAGAGGGATAATCAATGATGTCGCACCGCACCGATAACGGACCGTTGGGATCGCGGTATGCAATGGTCCGTTGAAGGCGTTTGTCGTCGAGTTGCCGGCATGTCTCAGTGATCGACCAGGCGGGTTGGAGCCTCTCAAAGGGTTGTTCGGAATAGCGGAAGAAGAAAGACGGCCGCTCCTCCTTCCCGTCCGTGGCAAGATCGCCGGCAAAGCCGGCGGCCATTCCAAGAGACATCAAGCAACAGAAGACGAGGATGATTCGAAACACGCCTGCACGCATTATACCATTACCTCCAGTCATACCAGAAGACGGTCGTTCGAACATGTCGAGCCTGATGGAGATTCTACCACAAGCATACCCGGCCGCACATCCGGACTCCTCCCGCGCAGATTGCTGAGAACGCGGGGACCCTGTTCTGCTGCCGTCCGTGCGAAACAGGCCGTCACGCGGCACGCATCGCTACCTGTCCGAACGGTCCAATCTCAGAAGGGCCAGCCGATACGGCAACTGGTCGTAACGGGTGTTCACCGCCGGATCGCGACCCTGGTAGAGGAACCGCAGGTTGTCGGGATCGAGGACCATCCTTTCGTCATATCCATCGCGAATCAGCTCTCCGTGGCTGATGTCCCGCGTCCACGGCGCCACACCCTCTTCGAAGGTGACGCTGTTGATGCCCGCGAAGGGCGTCTCCCATGAGTCGGCTCCCGGCAGGGGTGTCCATCGGCCGTTGAGATCTTTGGAGATCCAGGCGCGGTAGTATCTTGCCGGGCTCAAGGCCTCGATGATGGTCAGATAGGTATCCGTCCCCTTGATTCTGTAGGTCATACTCCCTTCGAAAAGGCTGTTTCGATTATCCTGAATGGCGATCTCGACATCGCCCATGCCCCTGGGAAAGTCCTCGATCCTGGTGCGGCTGCGGTAGAAGCAACCGTCATCGCCGGTGAAGAAAAGGTAGGCGTGCGTGTCATCGCAGATAATATGATAGTCGATCGGAAGCCGCGGAGTACCCGCAGGCAGCCTTTCGAAGAAGTTCTGCGGGGCTGTCCAAGTCTCCGGTCTGGAGATGTCGTCGGTGGTGCAATACTGCGGCTGCTGCGACTGAAAGACCAGATACCACTTCTTGTGCGGGCGGAAATAGAACAAATGCGGCGCGCAGTGATATCCTTTTAGACTCGGGTTCACATCAATGTAGTGCAACTTCGCCTTCGGAGCATCAGAGAACTCCTTGAAGTTCAGGTATACCATGCTCCAGGTTCTGGCGGAATTGGAGTAGGCGGTCGCATAGATATGCCACAGACCGTTGTAGCGGACGATAGTCGGGTCTTTGACTGAAACGATCTGGTGCGTCTCGTCGGATATCGGGCTTACAAGCACGCCTGTGGATTTCCACTTCAGCGGTGGTGTGAATCCCAGTTCCGCCGCCTCGGCGGTGGCGGTTGATGACTCGGCTGCCGGGGCCGTGGCGGAGCTACTGCTCAGTTGGACCGTCGCCTCCTGGGGCCCTTCGCCGCTTTCGAGCGAAAAGGTTGCGGTCCTTCCATTGGCCGTGGCCTGGTAATCGCCGTGGAAACCACTGAATGACAGCAGGCCGTCGGCGCCGGTTGTGCCGGATACTTCGGTGGACCATTCATCCATCAGGGCTTCGTAGCGTTTGCCCGCTTCGTTGAGCGTCCAATCCCGATGTGCCAGGCCCGCGTTAGGACCGCGCCAGGAATCGCCTGCCCAGAAGACCCACATCATGATTCCTTCGACCGCCGGGTGGCTGTAGGCGGTGCGATAGACCAACTCCAGCTTGTCGGCGCAGCTTGTTTCATCATCGTCGGCCACGTCGAACTCGGTGATCCAGATGGGCAGCCCCAGGGCGGCCACCTTGTCCAGCCGCTCCTTCAGGACGCCCGGATTGGCCAGGATGTCTTCGCGCCAGATGTGCCCCTGAATCCCTACGCCATGAATCGGCGCTCCCTGCTCGATCAGGCGACGGATGGAGGCAACGTACTGGTCCGTTTCCACCTGCTCGAAATTCTGGTCCACGGAGAGGATGTTGAATTCATTCACAAAGAGCTTCACGTTCGGGTCCAATTCGCGGGCCCGTTTGAACATCCAGGGCCAGATCGCCTCACCCAGCCCATCCTTGAAGAACGACCCGTGGAGCATTTCATTGTCCACATCCCAATGGACAAACCGCCCGCGAAAATGGGTCACCGCGCTTTCCATGCGGCGCTCCACCGCCTGACGCAGCGACTCGCCCGACAGGCTTCTGACCCACCTGGGCTGCCATTTCTCCGGCTCCCAGAAGATGCAATGCCCGCGCACGGGGATATGGTTGGCCTGGCACCAGGAGAGCATCGCGTCGGCGCTACGGTAGTCCTCCTGGCCCTGGACACGTTCGTTGGAATACCACTTCGACTCGTTTCCGAAGACCGCCCAGTTGAAGTGGGCCTTGAAGAACTCCGCATACGTTTCGTTGCGCAGCAGGGCCGGAGTCATGGCGGACCCGAATGGGAAGGCCTGACGGACCTGGCGGATGCTCACCGATACGCCCGCGGCCGGTGCGCCCTGCTCATCCACTACGCGAAGTCGCACTTGGCGTTGACGCAGACGGGCAATTCGTTCGTTGGCCTGGTTCTTCCAGTCGGCAGCGGGCTGCGAGGCAACCTCCCATTTGAACTCGGCGCCGCCCTTGCGGGCCGGATTGGGTCCGGTTGCGGAAACGCTCACCGGGCCGGGATCATTGGGCTTGGTGGCCAGGTAGCGATGATTGGTCAACGACATCAGCATGGTATCGCCGCGCATGAGATTGACCCATTGGAAGGATTCCGCATCGCTGGGTGCCTCTCCGGTCAGGTCGTTCAGTAAGACAGCCTCACCGGCGACGGATACGAATCGGCCGTTGGCGGCCTTCAGCGCCACGCGGCCCTTGCCCAGGTCGATGACCTGGAATCGGACGCTTTGGGCGTCCACGCCGGGTGCATCGGCCGCTACGTTTACGAGCGTCATGTTCTGTGTATCAACGGCCAGGACAGTGCCGTCGGCGCCACTGGTCAAGGTGATGGTCTTGCCAAGGGGAATCTCGCGTTCGATGCCTCTGGCCCGCGGCTCCTCGGTGGTGTAGTTGTCAAAGTCGGCATAGCCCCCGGGCCGGCCGGATGTGTTGTAGTGGAACAGCGCCGGGCGGACGCCCTGGAAGGTCGTCAACTGGAAGGTCATGGTGAAAGGAGGACGCAGAGGCGTGAAATCCCTGCCATCGGCACTCCAACTGAAGACGGCCTGGTCGGTATCGAAGTTGCAGGCAACGCGCAGCCAGAGGCGCTGGGGCGGCGTGGTCTGGCTCACGGCAGGTGGACTGGCCGGTGCGGCAGCGGCCCCCTGGCGCCCGACTCCGCGGCCACGACCGGGGCTGCTGTACATCTGCAGCGTCGCGCCCTCGGCGGATTTCACCACGCCGATCCAGGCATAGGGCGAACTCAGCAGCGCCAGGCCCGCCGTGTCTCCGGCGACCATGCCCGACGTATCCAGCTCGACCGTCATAATAGACTCGGGTCCGGGCGGCCGCTGGCATAAGCTGTTGCGGGCACTGAAGAAGTCGTCGGCCGGCAGCGAATGGAGGCGAAGCACCCCGGGCTTCTCCGTGATGGACCACTTGCTGTCGTCGGGCACGTGATTCCACTGCCAGTGCGGATTGAGCTTGCCGCCGTCGAAGTTGTCGTTATGAACGAAGGCGGGCTTGGGATCCTGGGTGTGGCCGGTGTCGGGTTTGATCCAGGTGTTGGGCGCCTTGCGCAGGTTGCCCGGCAGACCAATAAGAGGAAAGCCGTTGTCCCAGGTGATCGGGACCAGAGCCACCATTCGCCCGGCACTGCCGTGGTCGGACATGATAATGCTCCACCACTGGCCGGAGGAGGTATCGACCATGCCGCCCTGGTGCAGGGTCAGGCCGCGATCACTGGCGCCGGCGCGGGCCGGCGTCGCGGCGGTCACACCCAGCGATTCGCCCTGGACCATGCGCTCGACCGTCCAGGGACCGTCGATGGAGTCGGCCCGGGCAACCATCTGATCCGTCGTCGCTCCGGGGATGGCCGAGATGTCGTAATACTTGCCGTTGATCTTATAGAGGTGGTGGCCTTCGCCCATTCGCTCAGGCAACGCCCGCTTGGGGGCGTCGGCGACGAAAGACCGCAGGTCCGGGGCGAGTTCCTCGATGGGATAGGGCGCCCTGTTGCCGGAGATAATGTAGACCTTGCCGTCGTCGTCGAACAGGACCGACAGATCGTGCCGTCCGGGCAGTTGGTTGCGCTCCCAGGGGCCGTGTATCGACTTGGAGCGGAAGACCTGCAGACCGGCGCCGTTGACATTGGTGAAGACGTAAAACGTGCCGTTGTGGTAACGGATGCACGGGGCCCAGATGCCCTGGCCGTAGATGTTCCCGCCTTCAAGACGAAAGGCCGGGCCGAGGTCGAGCCGGTCCATGCAGTAGCCGGCGAGTTCCCAATTGCAGAGGTCCTTGGACTGCATCAACTGAACGGCCGGGTTCATGTGCATCGTCGTGCCGGCAAGGTAGTACGTGTCGCCGACGCGGATGATGTCGGGGTCCTCGAACTCCTCATAGAACAAGGGATTGGAGTACGTGCCGTTGCCGTTGTCGGCGGTCCAGTGTCTGGCCGCGTCGGTGGGGATTCCGGCAAGAGCCGGGAGCAAAGGCGGCGCGGCGATAACACCAATGGTCAGCACGGCCAGACTCGCAAATCCAGGGCGGAATCGAGAATACTGCATGTCAATACTCCTGTGTGAAAGATTAGTGTCGAATTCGGAACACGGCAAGCGAATTGGCCGGCGCCTCGTAATCGAACGTCGGCTTGAGCGTCATATCGTCCGAGATCGGCTTTACCGCAGGCGGCCGGCCATCCTCGTTAAACGCGTCGGCATCCGAACCGGTAAGCACCGTTCGGGTCGACTGAATATCTGCGGCCGCCAAACCGGCGAGTGTAACCGTCAGCGGAATGGGAGCATCTTCGCCGTTGACGATCTTGATGATGAGATGGCCGGACTTGGAATCGCGCACCGATGAAGCGGCGAGTTTACGCGGTCCGGGAGCTGCACTGAGCACGGTCTCCAGATATATGTCTCCGCTGTTCGCACTGAAAAGCTGGTGTACGAAGTAATTGGCGGAGACGAATACCTCCGTAGCCGTAAAGTAGATCATGTCGGGGTGCCATTGCGTGTGACCCCGCCGGGCTAGCAACGGGGCGTAAGAAGCCAATTGAACGATGTCACCGTTGCGTTCAAAGCCGGTGAGCCCGGCGGCCTCCGCAATGGCCGAGCGCAGGGTGTTGCGGCGTCGGTCGCGATCGTGGGCGGCATATTCGCCGACGTAGACTTTGGCGCTGTTGCGATCGTACTTGTCGTAACGTGACAGGTTATCCCAGAACCATTGGGGCGAGACGTAGTAGTGCTCGTCCACCATGGCTAGATCGATCTCCCTCGCAAACGCCCAGCCGTTGTCGAAATCCTCGCCGCCTGCGAAAGGACCGGAGGTGCCGATCACGACGATCTCGGGATGCTTTCCCTTGAGCGCCTCATAAATCATCTGGAAGCGTTCCTTGAAGATGGGCGTCACGGCCTCCTCGTTGCCGACACCCAGGTACTTCAGGCCAAACGGCTCCGGATGGCCGGCCGCGGCGCGCCTGGCGCCCCACTTCGAGGTGGCCGGGCCGTTGGCCCATTCGATCAGATCCAGGACATCCTGGATGTACGCCGGCATTTCCTCCAGGGGCAGACCTTCCTGCCCGCGGCCGGGCGAATGGCCGGCGTGCTGGCAAGACACACCGGCGCCCACAATGGGAAGCGGCTTGGCGCCGATGTCCTCGCAGAACTGGAAATACTCGAAATAGCCGAGCCCCATCGTCTGATGATAGCCCCAGGCGTGATTTGGGCGGGCCCGTCGGTGTTCCACCGGACCGATCGTATCCTTCCAGTTGTAGTAGCGCCGGATGCTGCCGGCGTGAACCAGACAGCCGCCGGGGAAGCGGACGAACTTGGGGTTCAGGTCGGCCAGCGCCTGCGCCAGATCGGCGCGCAGTCCGTTCGGGCGGTTGCGGAAGGTCTTCTCCGGGAACAGCGATACCATGTCGATACAAAGCCCGCCCTGCTCGTGGGCCAGCAATGCCAGGCGTGCGTCGTGGACCGTGCGGGTCGGAGTCAGTCGCGCGCTCACCTTCCGCCACTGGCGGCCCAAGACCTCCATTGCGGCCTCCGCAAGCACTTCGCCATCCCTGGCCTCCAGGCGCAAGCTGACGGGCATCGGTTTGCTGTTGTCGCCCCGCCCCCACATCTGTCCCATGAAAGCCTGGTAGGCCCAGAACGAGGCCTCGTAGGTCTCGCCGGCCGTGAGCGGGATGCCGTCAAAGCCGCCGTTGGCGATGCCCACGCCCTCTCCGGCTCTGCGCACCGTCAGCAGAGCATAGTGCGGGTTATTCTCGTGGATGGGCCGCATTTCGGCGACCGTGATGGAGCCGTCGCCGCCGCCACGTCTCTGGAGATCCCAAAACTTGAGCGGATGCCAGTCCGGCTGCTCGGTCGGGCTGTATTCGAAGGAACGATTCTGGACGAGCTCGGCGTAAAGCCCTCCGTCGGCGGCGTAGTTCAGGTCTTCAAAGAAGATGCCGACCAGATCGGGGCTGATCGGTTTACCCGGCCCGCAAGCCTGAATCGTGACGGTTGCTTTTTCCGCATGCACAGCGGGAGAAACACCGGCAACCAGAAGGATAAGAAAGATGGATCGACCTGTTTTGACCATGCCACACCTCGAAAAAGGAACCGCCGCTATTGGACTCCATCCCATTGAGCAGTCCGGCCCTCCGCCAGGGTTAAGTCTCGTGTGACGGCGCCGTAGCGAAGTCGGCAGGACCCACCCGCGAGGCAGCGCACGGTTACATTCACGAGTTTGCCGTCCTTCCACTGGATGTCCAGCTCGAAACCGCCGCGGGCGCGAAGACCCTTGACCGAACCACTCGGCCAGGCTTGTGGCAAGGCGGGCAGCAACTCGATCTCGCCGGCGCAGCTCTGAAGGAGCATCTCCGCGATGCCGGAAGTGCCCCCGAAGTTGCCGTCGATCTGAAACGGCGGATGGGCGTCGAACATATTCGGGTAGGTTCGCTCCGGCCGCAGGAGCATCGTGAGAATCTTGTAGGCGTGTTCGCCGTCGTGCAGGCGAGCCCAGAGATTCAGTCGCCAGCCGATGCCCCAACCCGTGGCTTCGTCGCCGCGGACCTCCAGGCTCTTGCGCGCCGCAGCTGCCAGATCGGGCGTGGTCCGCACGTGAATCTGATCGCTCGGATGCAACCCG
>DDXG01000101.1:0-470 GCA_002347125.1 Phycisphaerales bacterium UBA2266 | reverse complement strand
GCCGCATGGATGCAGTTGGTGAACAGGTCGCGGAGTATCTGCATATCCATCGTGGGTCCCGCACAGATGCTGGTGCCGAACGGGTGGCCGTTTTCCGGCGACAAAGAGGGGCAGGTCACAAGCCATTTGCCCGTGGGCTCCTCGACCAGGGTGTCGAAGAAGAACTCCGCGGCCCCCTTCATGGCCGGATAGACCCTGGCCAGATACTCCTTGTCACGCGAGTAATCATAGTGGTCCCACAAGTGCAGGACCAACCAGGCCCCACCCGTCGGCCACATACCCCAGTGGGGGCCATCGATGGGCGCGGAGGCCCGCCACAGGTCCGTATTGTGATGGGTGACCCAGCCGCCGGCGTTGTACATGGTCTTGGCCGTCCGCGCGCCTGTGTCGGTCAGGTCCATCACCATCGCCACGAGCGGCTCGACGCACTCGCCGAGGTTCGTCAGCTCGGCCGGCCAGTAGTTCATCTC
>DDXG01000320.1 GCA_002347125.1 Phycisphaerales bacterium UBA2266 | reverse complement strand
TCATCCTGAGCGAAGCGAAGGATCTCGTCCACCCATACGGACAGCATCCCGTCGGCAAACCAGATGCTTCGCTTCGCTCAGCATGACAAGTCAAATCGCCTTGCTCAGCATGACAGACAATTCTTGTGCTGAAACGCTATTCAATTGTCGAAGTTCGTAATGTCGTCGGCCGTCCCATAGAGTCCGTCGGGCCCCGCGCTGATCAGGATGTAAGAGTCCGGCCGATGCGGATACCAGGTGGTCGAGTCTGCCCGATTGACGGTTGGCAACTTCCAGTCCGTGATCTTCTCGCAGAAGTTCTGACGTCCCTCCAGTGTCTGGTTCGGCAGGGGCTTTTGCCCGTCGGTGATCCGCCCGAGCGTTACCAATATGAGGTTATCTCTGTAGTCGTATATATCAGGGTCGGGCCGCATGAGACCCTGCGCACTTCTGTTCGCCCGGTAATACAGAATGGGCGAGCCCGCCTTGACGGCGGCGCCGTTAGGCATGGTGATTCGCTTAATAGCGAAGACGTCACAGAGCACAAACGTATCCGGATTGATATTATCCCGGAGTCGATCTATGTTGTTGTAGAGTGCCTGCCCGGGCGCGTTTCCCAGTCGGAAGGCCGTAACGTTGTCCAACTCCAGATAGCGGTCCTTTCGCCTGGCCATCTCAACCGCATCACCCGGATCGTAGATGAAGCGTCCCCCCGCTGTGTGTCCGTCGGAGCGGAACTCCGAGTCCGGGTGGAAGCCCATGAGGTCCCAGCCCAGCAGGGCCTCGCAGAGCTTCTGCGCCCCGCAGTAGTCCGTGTAGCCGGGGCCGTAGACGAAACCCGTCGACGGCGGATAATCGCCGTAGTCATTGCGGAAGGCCGTCAGCGCCGCCCCGATGGCCGTGAACTGGGCCTGCTGTTTGGCCTGCACGGCCATGCTCCTGACGGCCGTCACCGCCGGCAGCAGGATCGCCACCAGCATGGCGATGATCGCCAGCACCGTCACCAGCTCGATCGTCGTGAAACCTGTCTGTCTTGCCTTGTTCACGGTCGTCCCCAATCTGTGTAATCTGTGAAACCTGTGGCGAAATCCGTGCTAACCTGTGTCAATCGGTGGTTCAACAGTCATTATCGATGCTATCCTGATTCAGGGCGTCGGTTCTTCGAGCCAACTGCTCTGCAGCCAGTTGTCCGCCATCAGCGCAAAATCCATGAAGTTGATAGTGGCCGTCGGTTGAACATCATCGCCGGCGAACAGGTTCGCCGGATCGGCCGGCTCCACCTCCCCCAGCCAGGCGGCCGCCACCAGCGCCAGGACGTCGAACCCGCCGTCCCAGTCGCCCAGCAGCACCGCCAGGTCGTACAGGCTCACCATGCCGCCGTCGCCCGCAACGTCGTCGCCGGTCCATAGATTGTGAACGTCGCCGGCATCCGCCTCCTGCAGGTACGCGGCCGCCAGCGAGGCCAGATCATTGACATCCACCACGCAATCACGGTTGAAATCGCCCGCCAGCAGCCCGCCGCCGTTGCAGTAGCAGCTCAGCGTGATCCGATCGAAATAGGCGACGTACGATTCCCACACCCGGGCCGTCACATTGATGCGCAGACCGAGACTCAGCATGTGCATGCCCGCCGTCTTGTACTTATCCTCCACGGCGTATGCCCGATTGCGGTATTCCCCGCGAACGTCCGTCCCGAGGCCGTTTGAGTCCCAGACCACATCCCCGTCGATCATTACGACCGCCGACGCCACCGTTGGATTCCAGGCCGTCAGCAGGTCGGTCTCCAGTTTGAGGTCGAATCCGAGCGAGTCAGCTCCCGAAAGGTCGACGTTCTGGCTGACTGTGACCATATCGCCCGCCACAAAGTTCCTGCCCAGCCCAGATAGCATTGTCAAACTGTAAAAGCCGTTCGTGGGCCAATCATTGTACACGTAGGCGCTGAACTGGGGCTTGGGCACAACCGCCGTCCACCCATTGGGGTCTTTGACGGCAAGGTCCGAGATATACCCATCGTCATCGAAACCGCCGTTGACGACGTCGCACCCGGCCCCCCGTGCGTATGAACCGAACAAGGCCACGAGCATTACTCCAAATATCCACCAGGCTCTCATCACCAACGTCTCCAAATATCAAGAACACCGGTTATCATCAACAAGCCCATGCTGCCCGGCTACACGACTATTTCTTCTGGTAATTACAGATGTCGTCACTGGTGCCGTACTCGCCGTCAAACCCGGCGGAGATCAGGATATACGTGTCCGGCCGGCGCGGCATTGGTGTTGCCACTTTTTCGCTCTGTGTCTCGGCATAAAACACAACGGGGTCTTTCATCTTGTGATCCTTCGCCGTTGTTCCGGCGCCGCCGGTGACCCAGGGCTTGCCCATGTTGATGAGCAGGTGGTTGTCCCAGTAGTTATAGATGTTGACGCTATCGACGTCGGGTGCGGGGGCCGCCAACGTCGCCTCGTGCCTGTTCTTTGAGGTGTCCGCCTTGTAGTAGAGGACCGGCATACCGGTTTTCTTTCCAGTCGGCAGCGTTCGCGTGTATACATCGCAGAGGACCCGCGGGTAACGCCCGTCCGGATCCGTGGTGAAACCACCACCGCTGATGTCCGCCGCCGGATAGATGTCGCTCAACTCGTACACGTCTGCGTTGTCCAGGGGCAGGTACGGCCCCTTCCGTGCCTTGAGGCTGTCATCGTACAACTGGCCATCCGCCGGTGTCAGTCCGTAGATACGAACGTTCTGTGCATCCATGCCGTTGCTTCTGAAGACCGAATTCTTGTGAAAACCGAGCATGTCCTGGCCCAACATCGCCTCGCAGAGCTTCATGGCGCCGCAGTAACTTTCGCGGTCTGGGTCCAGTGCGCTGGAGTCCGGGTAGCCGTCGAACTCGTTGTTGAACAGTTCCAATGCCGCGTCGATGCTGTGGAGCTGCGCGTGCTGTCTGACGCCCTGGGCGAAGCGTCGGACCATGTTCAGCGCCGGCACGAGCAGACCGATGAGAATCACGATGATGCTCATCACGGTCAGCAGTTCGATAATCGTGAACGCCGCCCTTCTCTTGGATTGTCTTTGGGTTCGTTTCATCCTTACTACTCCTTACAAGCAATGGGTTGTCTCTCGGGATACACCCGCCTCCTAGGAGGCGGCACTCAGACTGGTAATAACCTGAATCATGGGCAGGAACACCGCCAGCACGATGACCAGCACGATGCCGCCCAGTACGATAATCATGATCGGCTCCAGCAGCGACATCAGCGACCCGACGAGCACGTCGACCTGCTCGTCGTAGTTGTCCGCCACCTTCAGGAGCATCTTGTCCAGATCACCGGTCTCCTCGCCGACGGCCACCATGTTCGAGACGATCAGGTCCACCGTCTTGCTGTTTCGCAGCGGACCGGCGAAGGTGTCGCCCTGGCGGATGGAGTTGTGAACATCGGCCAGCATGTTCGCGTGGACCTCGTTGCCGGCTGTTTCACGGGATACGTTCAGCGCATCCAGAATCGGAACGCCGGCGCTGATGAGCGTGCCGAGTGTTCGCGTCCACCGCGTTACCGAGATCTTGCTGGTCAACTGGCCCACGATGGGCAGCCGCAGCCGGACGTGGTCCAGGACCAGCCGCCCCGGCCGCGTCTTTCTCGCCATCCGCGTCATCATAATAAAGGCGATAGGCACCCCGATCAGCCACGCCCAGCCGTAGTTGTAGGCGATCCAACCGCTGATCCCCAGCACCGTCTGCGTTACCATATTCAACTCGCCGCCGACCATTTCCGCCAGCACGTCCTTGAACTGCGGAATCACGTATTTCATCAATCCCAACAGGATCAGAAACGCCACGCACATGACCGTGATGGGGTATACCATAGCGCTCTTGACCCGTGCCTTGAGCTTCTGGGCCTTCTCCATGAAGTCCGCGATACGCGCCAGAATGAGGTCCAGCACACCGCCGGTCTCGCCGGCGGCAACCATGCTTACGAACAACCGGTCGAACGCCCGCGGGTGCCTCGCCATGGCCTCCGACAGCGTCGAACCGCCCTCGATGTCGTCGGCTACATAGCCGATCACCCGCTTCATGTTGCCCTTCTTCGCCTGTTCCTCGAGGATTCGCAACGACCGAAGAATCGGCAGACCGGCGTCCTGCAGCGTTGAAAGCTGACGGGCGAACTCCGTCACCAGCTTGACCTTGACCTTGCCCGTTGACCGGCGTCGCCGTGGCCCGGCCACCGCGCCGCCAGCCTTTGCCGCCGCCTTCTTGCCGCTCTTGGCCGCGACTTTCGTGGGAAAATACCCCATGTTCCGTATCTTGCTGATGGCCTCCTTCTGGCTGAGGGCTTCGATCTCATCCTTGATCTCCACACCCTGAGCATCCAGCGCCTGATATTGGAACAGTGGCATCTTACTTACCTCCTTTGCCTATGAAACCCCGCTCTGCCATACCCCGCCGTACAAAGCGGAATCTTGGCGCCGAGCCTTGTGTGATGCTGCCTTCCATCATTGCCCCGTGGTCTTCGTCCTGCGGCGGTCGTTGCCGGGATCAAGCTTCCATAAGTGTTTCCTTCACCACCTCGTCAATGGTCGTCACGCCGTCGTAGATCGCCGCCAGGCCGTTGTCTCTCAGCAGAATCATGCCGTTCTTCTGCGCCGCCGCCCGCAACACATTCGTCGAAGCGTGCCCCATCACCAGATTGCGAATCTCATCGTTGAACGTCATGATCTCGAATAGACCCACGCGGCCCTTGTAGCCCGTGTTATTGCACTTGCTGCACCCTCGCCCATAGCAGAACTTCTTGCCCCTTATATCCTCGTCCGTCAGGCCCAGCTCCGAGAGCTGGCCCTCGTCCGGATCGTATTGAGTTCTGCAGCTCTGGCAGATTCGCCGAACCAGCCGCTGCGCCACGATTCCTTCCACCGTCGCCGTTACCAAGAACGGCTCGACACCGAGGTCCAGGAGACGTGCGATTGAACTCGGAGCGTCGTTCGTGTGAAGCGTGGTGAATACCAGGTGGCCCGTCAGAGACGCCTGCGCCGCAATCTCAGCGGTCTCGAGGTCTCGAATCTCGCCGACCAGAATGATATCCGGGTCCTGACGCAGAATCGACCGAAGGCACCGGGCAAACGTCAACCCGATCTCCGGCTTCATTTGAACCTGCACGAGCCCGTCCAGGTCGTACTCCACCGGGTCCTCGGTCGTGATAATCTTCGTCTCGATATCGTTCAGTTCGTTCAACGCCGAATACAGCGTCGTCGTCTTGCCGCAACCGGTCGGCCCCGTGACGATTACAATACCGTTGGGTTTGCGGATGAGCTGCCGCACCTGCTTGAGGTCGTGCTGCCGCATTCCCAGCTTCTCCAGATCAAACATGACCTGGGACCGGTCCAGAACACGAAGCACCACGCTCTCGCCGAACATCGTCGGCAGCACACTGACACGGAGGTCCACCGGGTTGCCCTGGACCGTCAACGAAATACGGCCGTCCTGCGGCAGCCTGCGCTCCGCGATGTCCAGGTTGGCCATAACCTTGATACGCGAACTCAAAGCGGCCGCGATGTACTTCGGCGGCGGAATCATCTCGTAGAGCACGCCGTCGATGCGGTAACGCATCTTGTACTCGTTTTCAAACGGCTCGAAGTGAATGTCGGATGCCTTATCCCGGATCGCCTGCAGCAGAACCAGGTTCAGCAGCTTCTTGACCGGGTTCGATTCGGACAGCTCCTTCAGTTCATCCAGGTCGATACTGGCGTTGCGCCCTTCGAACTCCTGCAGAAAACTGTCTCCCTGAATCTCGCCGATCAACTCCGTGATGTTGTCGTCCTGTTGCGTCTCCTGATAGTACATGTTCAGCAGACGCTCCAGCCCCTCCGGGTCCGTGATCCTCGCCAACACCTTGAACCCCATTAGCGTCGCCAGATCATCCGTCGCCCGGAAGTTCTCCGGGCTGTCCATCACCACCGTCAGTTCATTACGTCCCTCGTGGTACTCCACCGGCACGATATGATACGTCTTGGCCATCTGGGACGGGACCTTGTCAATGACTCCCGGCGGTACCTCCATCCCATCCACATTCATGTACTCCATCCCACGCTGTGCCGCCAAGGCCATCTGGAGATGAGCTTCATCAACCAGCGACATCTCTCTCAGTATTTCGCCGATCTTCGATTTGCCTTGGCGCTGGGCCTGAATCTTCATGCACTCGTGTACCTGCTCACGGCTTAGAACCCCCATCTTAATCAGGATCCTGCCGAGAGTTCGCCCGCGGAGTTGCTCAACCGGAGGCAGTGTCACCTTTGCCATGCTGACTTGTCCTTGAATTATCAAGCCTGATACCAATGTTATTATAGCACATTAAATCCTTTTGTTCAAAGAAATTATGAATGTGCCACATGGTTAATAGGACGACCGGATCGGGCCGGTTCATGCCGTTTTCGGCGTGGATACTGTGGGTACGGGCTGGGTAACGACCGATAACATGTGCTATTACTCCCAAGATGCCGTTTTGCCTGCCTTATCCCTCCCAGCCATCTTACCCAGACTTACATTGCGATGTGCCAGTACGGCATATAGGACACAGATGCCGCATAGCTCAAGAGCGTGATGGGCGGCGCGAGTGGTTGCTTCAATCATGGGTGGCGGGTCTACGAGGCCTCCAGCAACCTCCGCAGACCACGATCAGTCACGTGCGCAAGACGGGACCGAGATCGTCCAATTCCTGTTCTGCCGCGACCTTCTGGGCCTTTCCGCGAGCGCCCCTGAGGCCCTGAAGCTTCTTC
>DDXG01000319.1:6240-8212 GCA_002347125.1 Phycisphaerales bacterium UBA2266 | reverse complement strand
CAAGATGCCCTCGACACGGGAGATGCCCTCGCCACGGTACACGGGCAGGATGCCTGTGGTACGGGGGGCTGAGGTTCGGTTAGCGGTGATGCCTGCGGGAGCATGGGGGTCAGATTGCCTGGATTGCCTGACTTGCCCAAGTTTGGGTTTGTTTTCCCACGGGCAGGATGCCCGTGCTACGGGGGATGATGTTCGTCTGGCCATGATGCCTGCGGGAGGCTGGGGGGGCATATTGCCTGGGTTGCCTACGTCGCCCAAGTTTGGGTTTGTTTTCCCACGGGCAGGATGCCCGTGGTACGGGGACGGCCGTGGTACGGAATTGGGTTTGTCTTTCATTTCCTTGCCTTTTCCGGTCGGCCGGGGGATTGGGGTCGCCGGATGCTTGATGCTGGATGCTGGATACTGGATTTGGGGCTGGCTCCCTCTACTGGGGGCATATTGTACAGTAGAGGGGGGCGATTGTCAAGGGTGTTTCGTCTTGCGCATTGCGTGGTTGAGTCGCCTGCGGCGGCGGGGCTGTTTATCACGGGCAGGATGCCCGTGGTACGGGGGATGCGCTCGCCACGGGGGATGTCCTCGCCATGGGGGGAATGGGCTATTCCGGGCGTGGGAGGCCCGCGGCGGTGGCGGCTGCGCGGAGTTTGTCGCCGGCGATGCCGGGCGATTGGTTGTAGAGCACGTCCAGCAGGGCGGTCTCCTTGCGCAGTTCGGCGACGGCCGTGGCCCAGAGGGCCGAATCCCTCTGCTGCAACGAGTCGGCCATGCCCAGGCATAGGGCCAAATAGGCGGCCCTGGCCCGGCGGCGCGGGTCCATCCTGGATTCGAGGTCAGCGGCGATCTCCCTTCCCAACCGTCTGCGGAGCCGGCGTTGGCTGACAAGTGCATCCGTCAGCGGCTCGACATTCTCGGGGCTCTGGCGACGGATGCGATAGACGGCCTTGCCATCGACGTTAAGGCTGCGGCCGCCGTTTTCGATGATGGCGATCTCGGCGACGGCGGTCAGGCGACGGGCGAACTTCGTAATGGTCTCGTCGGTGGGCATCCCGGCGCGGGTGGTGTTGCGGTAGACGTCTTTGATTGTCCAGCCCTGTTTGGCGATCCACTCATAGCCCCGCATGACGCCGATGATTGTCCCGGCCGTGGCGGCGTTGTTGTCGGCGTCCCAGCCGAAATTGAACGCCGTCGTCAGTGTCGCCACGAGGTCGCCGTGCCCGTACAGCAGCGCCGCGATGGTCGAGCCGGTGCATAGTTCGTACCCGTTCTGGTTGCGCATACGGCTGTCGTGGACCATGTATTTGTCGCGGAGCAGTTGCCGCAGCATGCGCCAATCCGTGGGGTGCTGCTTCCACCAGTGCCGCACATCGGCGACGATGCACACCAGATCACTTGCCGGGTCGAGCGCGGCGACGCCGGCGTCGATGATCTCGTCGATGTCGTCGGTTACGAAGGCGGTGGCGATCATCGTCGTGAACAACTGCGTGGCCTGGGCCGGTTCGCCGTCGATGGATACATGCGTGTAGTTGAGGGCGACTTTGGCGGCGGTGCGCGGCATGGCCGGGGCAATCAGACCAAAACACTCCGACACGAACTGGCCCGATATATTGAAGCTGGACCAGGGGTTGACCGGCAAGGCCCCGGTCAGGGGCGGTTCGATGCCGATATCCATCAGCCGCCGGGCGTAGAGATTGGCGCACCAGATGTGGCTGTTGATATATTGCCGCCACAGGGCGGCGATCTCCTCGCCGCCGAGCAGCAGTTTGCGCTGCCTTTGCATGGCGACGATGTAGACCCACTCGATGTCCGTGTCGTCGTCGGTGCGGGCGCCGTCGGGCAGGGCGGGTACGTATCCGGCGACGTTGCCCGGTTCCTCGTAGTATTTGTTCTCGTGGGGCAGGCCGTTGAGGTTGCCGAGTAACTGGCCGATGAGCCCGCCGTGGATCTTGTCGGCCAGGTCCGTTGCGGATACCTCGAA
>DDXG01000319.1:0-6160 GCA_002347125.1 Phycisphaerales bacterium UBA2266 | reverse complement strand
CCGGGGCGGGCGAAATCATTTGATGGACGGCCTGGGCGGCTCTATACTGGCCGGGCGCCGCCACACCGGGCGGCCGACCAACGGACTGAACGGACGGCATCACGATGGAGAAACGCAGACTCGGCAACACGGGCATTGAACTGACCACGGTTGGCTTGGGCACATGGGCCATGGGCGGACCGTGGGAGTTCGGATGGGGTCCGCAGGATGATGCCGAGGCCGTCGCCGCCATCGTCAGGGCGTTGGAATTGGGCATCAACTGGATCGATACGGCCCCGGCCTATGGTCTGGGCCATTCGGAGGAACTGATCGCCAGGGCCCTGAAACAGACGGGGGCCCGGCCGTTCATCGCCACCAAGTGCGGCATACTCTGGGACGATGCCGGCCGTAAGATCAGTTGTCTCAAGAAGCAGAGCGTCCTGGAGGAGTGCGACGACAGCCTGCGGCGGCTGAATGTCGAGACCATCGATCTCTACCAGATGCACTGGCCCGTGCCGGCCGAGGACGTGGACCAGGCGTGGGAGGCCATGATCGAGTGCCTTGACAAGGGCAAGGTCCGCCACATCGGCGTCTGTAATTTCAACGTGACCCAGATGCGGCATATCGTGGAGGCGCGTTCGCTGGCGGGTTCTTATCGCGGGCGGGATGCCCTTGCCACGGGTAGCGGCCGCCACAGGCCCGTCAGCCTCCAGCCGCCCTACAGCATGGTCCACCGCGAGGTCGAGGCCGAGACTCTGGCCTACTGCGCGGCCAATCAACTGGGCGTGGTTGTGTACAGCCCGATGCAGAGGGGCCTTCTGACGGGGGCGTTCAATCGGCAGCGTCTGGCAGGGCTTGCGCCGGATGACCACCGTCTGCGAAGCGCCGACTTTCAGGAGCCGGCCTTCAGCGCCACGCTGGAGATGGTCGAGAGGCTGCGCCCCATCGCCCAGGGCAGCGGCAAGAGCCTCGCTCAACTGGCGGTGGCCTGGACGCTGCGACGGCCGGAGGTGACGGCCGCTATCGTCGGGGCCCGCCGACCCGGCCAGATCGAAGAGACCGTCGGGGCTTCCGGCTGGAGGCTCGCCGACGATGAAGTCCAACGCATCGAAGCACTGATCCGCGAACGAAACGCAAAACTGACCGTCTGACAACCGATAGAAGACGCACATGGCAAACGAACGAAATGTGTACACATCGCCGTTGGTCGAACGAAACGCCTCGAAGGAGATGGCGGAGTTGTTCGGGGCACAGAAGAAGTTCAGCACGTGGCGGCGGCTCTGGCTGGAGCTGGCGCGGGCCGAGCAGAAGCTGGGCCTGGACATCACCGATGCCCAGATTAGACAGATGGCCCAGCACCTCGACGACATCGACTTTAACAAGGCGGCCCGCTATGAGAAGCAGTTCCGCCACGATGTCATGGCCCATGTCTATACCTTCGGGGACGCCGCGCCGAAGGCGGCGCCGATCATCCACTTGGGGGCCACCAGTTGCTATGTCGGGGACAACGCCGACCTGCTGATCATGCAGGACGCCCTGACCCTCATCGCCACCAAGCTGGCGGGCGTGATTCATCTGCTGGCGGCGTTCGCCGATAAGCACCGCGCCCGCCCCACACTGGGCTTCACGCATTTCCAGCCGGCGCAGTTGACGACCGTCGGCAAACGGGCGGCGCTGTGGTGTTACGAGTTCGTGATGGACCTGCGGGAGGTCGAGCACCGGCTTGAGACGCTCGAATTCCGTGGGGTCAAGGGCACGACGGGCACGCAGGCATCGTTCCTGGAATTGTTCGAAGGCGACCATAACAAGGTCAAGCGGCTCGACCGGATGGTGTCGGGGGCGTTCGGCTTCAAGCGGATCTGTCCGGTGACGGGCCAGACCTACCCGCGCAAGACCGATGCCCTGGTCGTCGGGGCACTGGCCTCGATCGCGCAGTCGGCGCACAAGCTGTGCAACGATATACGTCTGTTGGCGAACCTCAAGGAGCTGGAGGAGCCGTTCGAGAAGTCCCAGGTCGGCTCGTCGGCGATGGCGTATAAGCGAAACCCCATGCGGTGCGAGCGCGTTACGGGGCTTAGCCGGTTCGTGCTGAGTCTGGCGACGAGCCCGCTGATGACGGCGTCCGAGCAGTGGCTCGAACGGACCCTCGACGATTCGTCCAACAAGCGCATCGTGATTCCGGAGGCCTTTCTGGCGGTCGACGGCATACTGGAGATACTGACGAACGTCGTCGGCGGGCTGGTGGTGTATCCCAGGGTTATCGACGCCCATATCCGCATGGAACTGCCATTCATGGCCACGGAGAACATCCTGATGGCCGCGGTCAAGGCCGGGGGCAACCGCCAGTCGCTGCACGAGGCGATTCGTCGGCACTCGCACGCGGCCGCCGACCAGGTCAAGAACCACGGCCGGGCCAACGATCTCATCGACCGCCTCAAGGCCGACCCGGCCCTTGCCGCCGTCGACTTCAGGGCGGTTCTCGACCCCAGGGCCTACATCGGCCGGGCGCCCGAGCAGGTCCGCGAGTTCATCGCCGACGTCGTGACGCCCATCCGCCGGAAGTATCGAAAGCAACTGAACCGAAAAGTGGAACTGAACGTCTAGGAAAGCACCTCGAGACCGGAGTCTCGTTTGTCATGCTGAGCGAAGCGAAGCATCTGGCTCCCCCCATCAGAGTGGTTACAAGCTCGCGGCCCGGATTCTTCGCTTCGCTGGGAATGACACTTGTCGTCTTGAGGGGGTTACTCACAGGAAACGACCATGACACGCGAAGAACTGATCAAGCGCATCAAAGAGACCGCCTATCTTGAGGGCGAGTTCATCCTCCGCAGCGGCAAGAAGAGCCGCTATTACCTGGACAAGTATCTGTTCGAGACTTGCCCCGATATTCTCAAGGCGCTCGGGGAGGAGTTCGCCCGGCACATGGCCGCCGATGTCAACCTGATTGCCGGGGCGGAACTGGGCGGGGTGGCGCTGGCGGCTTCGGCCGCGATGGCCACCGGCAAGAACTGGGTCATCATCCGCAACAGCAAGAAGGGCTACGGCACGGGCAAGATGGTCGAGGGGGTGCTCAAGGCCGGCGATGTCGTGCTGCTGGTGGAGGACATCGCCACCACGGGCGGCCAGGTGCTCGAAGCGGCGAAGATCATCACCGAGGCCGGGGCCCGCGTCGATCGCATCGTCTGCGTCATCGACCGCAAGCAGGGCGCCGCCGAGAACATCGCCGCCGCCGGCTATAGGTTCGAGAGCATTCTGACCAGAGACGATCTGGGCATTAAGGACGATAAGTAAAACGCCGCCACCTGGGGCCCCAACCGACCCTTGGGGGTGGCGGCCTTTCGCGAAGCGAAGGGACGGTCCAATCGGCCCCTGCCTTTCCCGAACCAGCTTCGGGACCAGCCCGACGCGATACGAAATACGAACGACAAGCTACGGAATACGACTATGATTATCGGCGTACCCAAAGAGATTAAAGCGGATGAATACCGGGTGGGCCTGATGCCCGTGGGCGCGCATCTGCTGGCGCAGGATGGACATACGGTTCTGGTGGAGGCCGACGCGGGCCGGGCCAGCGGTTTTGAGGATGCGGCATACGTCGAGGCCGGGGCAGCGATCGTCGATTCATCGGCCGAGGTCTACGCCCGCGCCGAGATGGTCGTGAAGGTCAAGGAGCCCCAGCCGGAGGAGATCGGCAGGCTGCGTCCGGGTCAGATGGTCTTCTGCTATTTTCACTTCGCCGCGTCGCGCGAGCTGACGGAGGCGTGTCTGCAATCGGGCATCACGGCCGTGGCCTATGAGACGCTGGCCGACGCCAAGGGGCGGCTGCCGCTGCTGACGCCCATGAGCGAGATCGCCGGGCGCATGTCCATTCAGGAAGGCGCCAAGTACCTCGAAAAGCCGCAGAAGGGCAAGGGCATCCTGCTCGGCGGCGTGCCCGGCGTCGCCCCGGCCAACGTGTTGATCCTCGGCGGCGGCACGGTCGGGGCCAGCGCCGCACGGATGGCCGCGGGACTGGCGGCCAATGTCACTCTCATGGACATCAGCCTCGACCGCCTGCGCTACCTCGATGAGATCATGCCCGCCAATGTCACGACCATCTACTGCGACCCGCACGCCGTCCGGGACTACGCCCGCAACGCCGACCTGGTCATCGGGGCCGTCCTGATCCCCGGAGGACGCGCTCCACACCTGATTACCCGGTCCCTGCTGAGGGAAATGAAGGACGGCTCGGTGTTCGTGGATGTCTCCATCGACCAGGGCGGCTGCGCGGAGACCTCACGGCCGACCACTCACAGCGTGCCCACCTACATCGTCGACGGCATCGTTCATTATTGCGTCACGAACATCCCCGGCGCCGTCAGCCGCACGAGCACCCACGCCCTGTGCAACGCGACCGGTCCCTACGTGCGGCAACTGGCGTCGCTCGGCATCGATGAATTCGCGGCCGTCTCGCCGGGCCACGCGGCCGCCGTGAACGTGAAGGATGGACGGATCACCAACGCCGCCGTCGCCCACGCCCACGCCGAGGGATGAAGGACGATGGACGACGGACGAAATACGAACGACGAGACCGCGTCCATCGTCCGTCGGTGTCCGTGGTCTGGGCGGTGAATGCGGAAAAGCGGTAGAGTGGGCAAGGGCCGTTCTTGCCCACGCTGTTGCGTCGGATATGCGATTGTGCGAGATAATCCGCGTGTGCAACCCCGATGTACATCGGGGCACACCCTACAACTCACTTTTTTTCACTTTTCCCTTGCTCTGAGCCCTCAGATCGGATATAATTCCCCGCGCCCCTTGGATGAGTAGCAGTGTCAACCGTAGCACGGGCATCCTGCCCGTGTTCTCGTGGTNNGACGCCAACGCCCCAGCCCCCGGCGACGGCCGAAGCTGGCCCACCGCCTACAAGTACCTCCAGGACGCCCTCGCCGACGCCAACACCGCCCCCAAGCCCGTGGAAATCCGAGTCGCCCAGGGTATCTACACACCGCACAGCGACTCAGCGCACCCTGAGGGAACCGGGGATCGAGAAGCAACATTCCAACTTACGGATGGCGTCGCGCTCATGGGCGGCTACCACGGGTTAGGTGGACCAGACCCCAATGCCCGCGACATCAGTCTGTACAAGACTGTTTTCAACGGTGACTATAACGGCGACGACTACATTGCCCTAGACAGTGATCAATGGCCTCAGGTATTCGGCATTGACGAGAACTGCTATCACATAGTCACCGCCGACCACACCGACTCTTCAGCCGTGTTGGACGGCTTTACCATCACGGGTGGCTGCACGTACTCTCGTGACGCAGCAGGCTCCGATGTGCGCGACGGCGGGGGCCTGTACAGTCGTCACGCCAGCCCGACGGTAAGCAACTGCACGTTCACATCGAATCATGCATACAACGGAGGCGCCATATACTGGGACTACTTCGGCGAACCGACGGTGACTAACTGTGTCTTCATCGCAAACTCCGCCCGCGGTAGCGGCGGCGCGCTATCCACTTGGTCCGGTACAATAACCAAGTGCGCCTTCACAGGAAACTGGAGTCATAGCCACGCCGGAGCAGTTCAGATATTCTATACTAGGATAGTCAATTGCATTTTCACTGGCAACTTTGCCAAAGGCCGCGGCGGCGCAATCCGCGTCCATCAAGGTGATTCCACTCTGGTTAATTGCCTCTTCACCGGAAATGCCGTGGGATGGGGCACAGGTGGCGCCATTGCTCACTCGCGAGGCAATATGAGGATATATAACTGCACATTCTATGGCAACGCAGCGCCCGAACGTGGCGCCATAGACCACGATGATGACGCCAGCGGGTATGAGGGTATGACGATCAGCAACTGTATCCTCTGGGGAAACATCGACAGCGAAGTCAACACGACCACCGAACAAGCTCAAGTAGCCTCTGCCGACAACCTCTTCGTCGACCACAGTTGCATCCAGGGCTGGACGGGCAAGTACGGTGGGACGGGCAATACCGGCGCTGATCCCTGTTTTGCACAATTGGGGTATTGGGCCGGCGCGCCCGATTTCAACCATGTGAACCCGTATATCAATATCGACTGGGTCGAGGGCGACTACCACCTCAAGAGCCAGGCAGGGCGGTGGGATCGCGCAACGCAATCCTGGGTCATCGACGAGGTGACCAGTCCCTGTATCGACGCCGGAGATCCTATGAGC
>DDXG01000150.1 GCA_002347125.1 Phycisphaerales bacterium UBA2266 | reverse complement strand
ACATCGGGATTCTTGCCCACGCGGATCACTCTTCAGGACCCACCGGCGCCCCCGCCACGTGAATGATGAACATCTGTCTGGCCCCATCGGCCCACTCGGAAATCAGGATGGCGTTGCTGCTGCGGTTCCAACAGGGCGCCGGGTCAATCCTCAGGTCGCCGCTGACGTACTTGCCGCGATTGAACTTGCGTGAGACGACGTACTCGCCGTCGCTCATGCGGTAGACGCAATAGGTGTTTCCGCCCCGGCCGTTGACAAACATCTTTGCGTTCGGCGAAAGGGAAATATCGCCGCCCGCATTGCCCCAGATGGTCGCATCGCCAATCTCCCCGACAATCTCCCGCTTGACCACGTCATAGAGCACCTGCCGGCGGCCCTGTGCGCCGATGACAGTATCACCCAGCCCCCATTCGGGATGGCCGCCGATCAGGTCGTGATGCGTAAGCTCGCTGCCGTCCTTCAGCATGGAAAACGGCTGATTCACCTTCATCACATCCTCGCCGACCCGTCCCCGCGCGTAGAAGTAGATCCGCTCGCTGTGCCGGTTCCAGAGCGTATGGTTGATATAGAACGCCGCCTCCTTGTTCTTCAAATACTCCGCCAGCCGGGCAAATGACACCAGCAGTCTCTTGTCCCCCGTGTGCATATCCACGAGGAACACCCCGTCGTCGTCGGGGGCCGGCTGGCCGGCCGTCCAGTCATAAGCCCCCGCATAACCGGTCACCGGCCGCAGCCTCGCCATCCGCGCATAGTTGATGCCCAGAAACCACCCGCCCCCCGGCGCCACGCCGCCGTTGCCGATGGGCGTATCCGCGAACTTGTACTCCCGCACCCTCTTGCGCTGCCCGATATCGTACAGAACGGTGAACACCCTTCCCTGTGAATCGCGGTCGTTAAACAGAAACTGGGTCTCAGGAGCCTCCGGGTTCCAGTAGAACATCGTCCCCTGTTGGATGTTCCACCCGCGCGTCTCATCGAGATACTCGATTCTGTTGTTATTCCGCCTGTCGATGAGGATCACCCGCGCCGCATCGTCCGGCCCTGGCATCCGGTCGTGAAAATCGCTCTCCAGCGCCACGATGTACCTCTCGTCGGCGTTCCAGGGAATCGTCAGGCTCTGGCCGATGTACCCGAAGAAATGGTGCTTGTCCCCAAAGGTGATCTGCTCGTACCTCAGTTCAAGCGGCTCTGCCACCGCCCGTATGCTCCCGCACACTCCAAGGACCACTGCGGGAACCAGTACACCGACCCTGTGCCTCATATACAACCCCAATTGTAGACAATTCAATGCAGTAGTATTCCGCCGCCTTCTGTAGTACGACCGCCCGGCCAGCTTAGACGGGGGAGGTTTCGCGGGACAATTATATGTCGTCACCGCCATGCTCACAATCCGTCCCCAACATGGCGAGGTCCGAAGTATATCTCCAGATAGCTCAAAGCTGCCTCAGCAGCATAGCACACGATTTGAAGTGAGAACACGAAGAAGAACAGCTCGCGACGTACAGCGTCGTATTCCTCCATCGTTATGCGAGCCGATGGCACGGAGTATATGTGGCGAAGGGCCATGATGAATATGACCACCCCGCCGGCCACGACAGCACCAACGGTCAGTCTCAGCCAACGGGGCGATAGCGCCATGACTCGTTTATCAAGAGATGCCCCTATCCGATGAGCCCTGCGATACTCACGGCTGACACACAGCCTTGCCGCAAAGACCAGGACAAGTCCGACATTGAGTGCTCCTGCAGTCCAACCTCGCGACGGTCCCACATCGGCAGACAGCGCGATTAGAGCGAGAACACTCACGAGTAACCCCAGCAAGTCACAATAAAGCACGATCATAGCCGCCGGCTCCTCATAGAATCCAAACCGAGAGTCCGCAGGCCGGGCAAGTACTGTTCTTGCCCATACCGAGCACTCCTTCATGCTGTTGCCCGAAAAGCGATAGACCCATTCTGAGTACCGAGTGAATCTGTGAAATCTGTGTAATCTGTGGCTAAAACTGTCACCTAGTTGAAGCGCCATCCGGCAGATACCAACTCCGAGCCAGCGAATCCGTCCGGAAGAACTCCAGCAGCATCTTGGCCACCTTCGCCGCGCCGCTGTCGGGGCTCGGATGGGTCCCATCCCGCGCCAGGTCCTCCCGCAGCCACACCAGGTCGTCGCACTTGCGTCCCTTGACCCCATCGGCCCACAGATACGGCCCCCACAATAGCAGCGGCGACTTGACCGGCCCCTTCGCCGAATCCCAGTTGAGCCGCTCATCCCCGCCCATCTGCTGCACGATCAGCCGCCGAACCGAAAACGCACTCTCATAAGCATAGGGCTCGGGATTGAGCGGTGTTGCGGCATAGCCCGCGTAGATGCGGCTGGACAGATACGCAATCCGCAGGTTTGGATACCGCTGTTTCGCCATCTGCAGGATGGTCAGCATTCCATCAGCCAATTCCCACGCATGTGCCGGGAATTCACCCGATGCCGCCGGATTGATCTTCGCCTGCTTGAGCCATATCACCTGCACCTGATTGACCGTCACGCCCGCCTCCTTGAGCCGCCGCTCGGCCCCCTCCCAGGGCGTACCCCATTCGGTCCGTCGGCTCTGGGCCCAGGCGACCACGTCCATCCCCCCAATCGCCGCGTTGACCACCACCACATCCGCCGACCGCTTCGGGTCCTTCCTCGCCAGCTCCTTGAACGGCTCGAACTCCTGCCGCGTGTTCGACATCCCAATCGACATCAGCACGATCTTGCCCTCGTCCGAAGGCCTGCCCTCCCCATCGAGCGGCCGAATCGCCTCCAGTTCCTTCCTCGCCGCCGCGGCGTGACCGGCCGGCGGCCCATTCTGCCCTCCGCCGTACAATCCCCCATCCTGCCCCTTGTACATCTGGTCCGCTCCCATGTCGCACAACGGCACAAGCCCTGTCGAATCCACCCCCCGCATCCCCCCACGCCCGGCCTGCCCTCCAGCCCGGCCGTCCACCGCCAGATACATCACAATCCCGCAAAGCACCACGAACGTCAACTTGCGACCCATAACCGATCCCCTTGCGATAAGCCGTGTCATGTCGAGCCATCTGTCTGCCATCCTGAGCCAATGGAAGGACCTGGCCCCGCATTCGATCCAGCATCCAGTATCCAGTATCAAGCCGCCACCAACACCGACACCACCGAAATCCCGTTAAACAGAGCATGAATGAAGATAGGTCGCAGCAGCGACCCGCTCTTCTCATAGGCATAGCCCAAGCACACGCCGAGAATGAAGAGCGTCGGCCAATGGGCCACGTCCGGATGCACCACGGCGAACACACCGGCCGTCAGGAAGATCGCGGCCCAGGCGTTACGCATCCGCTCCCGCAGCATGGTCTGGAACAGCCCGCGGAACAGCAATTCCTCAAGTACCGGCGCCGCCACCGCCGCGACCAGCAGGATAGATACCTGTAACGCAGCCACCGGATGGCTTTCGAGCAGTTCAAGCTGCTCATGCTGCGGCATCTTGAAGTCCGGACCCTCGATAAGCCGGCCCAATCCCGGCGTCAGAATCACCGAGACCGACAGCAGCGGCCAGATGGCCAGCAGGTATACGGCCGCGGCCGCGGCGTCGCGGTGGACCGTCCGCCCATTCAGTCCCAAACCCCGCAGCCTCCTGCCGAAGTAGCGCCACGCCAGAATGATCGCCGCCGCGCTGATGATGCCCGCCACGACCAGATAGGCCACGTTGCGGTAGAGGGCCAGCCGCCACGGGGCGGCCCCGGCGAACAGCCAGTCAGCCGCGGCCGCGGCCCCGCTGGTGCCCACCAGCCAGCCCAGCATCACGGCCATTAGCGCCGGTGGCGGCAGGACGTTGCGTCGGCGCCTCGCGCCGGCCAGGGCCCGGCGCCCCCAACCGGTCCGAAGCACCCAGACCCCCATCAGCACCAGACCCGCCAGATACACCCCGTGCATCCAGTGCAGGCCCTGCGTGGTCGTCTCAACCGCTTCGGCTTCACTCATCGTGCACACGCCTGTAGCCTAAGTCGCCCCCGCCCGTTGTCGGTCAGTCGCCGCATCGGCTCTTGCATCGTTGCCCATTCGGCGTTAGACTATCCAAGGTCCGCCGATGGTCCGCCGAGTATGGCGGCGCGGCGGTGTCTTTTCAAGGAAAATAGAGCATGGACGTATTCCAGATCGAAGGACCGACCCGCCTGGCGGGAACCCTCCGCGTCAACGGCTCCAAGAACGCCGCCCTGCCCATCATGGCGGCCACGCTGCTGGCCCCGGGCAAGAGCACGCTGCGTCACGTGCCGCAGTTGTCGGACATCACCGTGTGCGGCGAATTGCTGAGCGATCTGGGCTGCGCTGTCGCCCGTGGGGACGACGGCACACTGACCATTGACTCGACGGTTGTGGATAATCCCGTGGGCGACTACGACATTGTCCGCAAGATGCGGGCGGGCATCTGCATACTGGGTCCCCTGCTGGCCCGCTGCCGCCGGGCCCAGGTCTCGATGCCGGGCGGCTGTTCCATCGGGTTTCGACCCATCGACATCCACCTGCGCGGCCTCCATGAACTGGGCGCTGAGATCCGGCTGGAGAACGGGTATGTCGTCGCCGAAGCGCCCAAGGGCCTCAAAGGGGCCGAGATATTCCTCGGAGGTCCCTTTGGCTCGACGGTGTTGGGTACGGCGAACATCCTGATGGCGGCGACGCTGGCCAGGGGGACCACCGTCATCGAGTCGGCGGCGTGCGAACCGGAAGTCACCAACCTGGCCGAGTGCCTGGTGGCGATGGGGGCCCGCATCAAGGGGATTGGCTCGCCCCGGCTGACCATCGAGGGTGTGGCCGAGCTGCATCCCGCGGAGTTCGAGGTGATCCCAGACCGCATCGAGGCGGGCACGCTCATGGCGGCCGCGGCCGCTACACAGGGTTGCGTCACTCTCGAGAACGTGTCTCTGGGCCACCTGATGGCGGTTGTGGACAAGCTCCGCAACATCGGGGTGACGGTCGAGACCGCCAACGGCGGCTGTGTCGTCGTGCACAAGGGCCCGATCCTGCCGACCGACATCACGACACAGCCGTATCCGGGCTTTCCCACGGACCTTCAGGCGCAGTTCATGGCCCTGCTGGCCCTGGGCCGCGGCATGAGCGTGGTCATCGAGAAGATCTTCCCCGACCGTTTCATGCACGTGGCGGAATTGAATCGTATGGCGGCCAACCTCCGCAAGGAAGGCCACACCGTTATCGTCACGGGCGTAGACCGGCTGCGTGCGGCGCCGGTGATGGCCTCGGACCTGCGGGCGTCGGCCGCCCTGGTGATCGCGGCGATGGCGGCCGAAGGCGTCACCACCATCAACCGTGTCTACCACATCGACCGCGGCTATGAGCGTATCGAAGAGAAACTGAATCCCATCGGCGCCCGGATTGTCCGGGAGCAGGTCTGATTCGAGAAAAGGTTAGATCATTTTACTCAAGGCCGTTATTGGGGGGCCCTATCATGTTCAAGCTGTTCAAGAAGGTTCGGACGTTGGCCGTTATCGCGGTCATTGCCGTCGTGGTGGTCGTGTTGGGCGGCAGTGTAGTGGTCGACGGGCTCGTCCGCCGTGGCATCGAGGCCGGCGCCACCCGTGCCCTGAAGGTCGGTGTGGTCATCGACCACCTCGGCCTGGCCCTCATGTCCGGCTCGGCGGGGATGACGGGGCTGGCCGTGGACAATCCGGCCGGCTTTGAGGCCGAGCACCTGCTGACGCTCGAGGAGGGCCGCATACAGCTCGAAATCGGATCGCTGCTGAAGGACGTGGTCAACATCAGGGACATTCAGCTCAAGGGCGCCCACGTGGTCGTTGAGCAGAAGGGCCTGGTCAACAATAACCTCCAGACGGTCCTCAAGGGCCTGCCCAGGTCCGACGGGACCAAGCCGTCGGAGCCGTCGGGCAAGAAACTGCACATCGACAACCTCGCGATGACGGACATCACCGTCGAAATCAGGTTCAGCGGCCTGCTGGTCAAGAGGGACGCGGTCAGTCTTTCGCTGCCGCCGATTCGCATGAAGGACGTCGGGAGCGACAAGGCCATCGATACGGCCGGACTGACCGCCCAGATCCTCGCCGCGATCGCCAAAGGCGTGGCCGAGCAGGCCTCCGGGATTCTCCCTGACCACATCATCGGCAATATGTAGCAGTCGCTGAGCGACCTGAGCGGATGGAAGGACACCCTGACCGAGAAGGGTCAGGAACTCCTCGAACAAGGCAAGGAGGCCGGCAAGAAGATCACCGTCTGGGCGACCTTCTAAAAAAAGACTGACGGCAAGACCTGGGGGTAGCCCCCCCAACGGAGGCGCCTATGAATCGTATCATACGCACAATCGCCGCCCTGGCGACAATTCTGACGCCGTCGATCTGCGGCGGCGCTCAATTCTACGTCGCGCCGGACGGCGACGACACATGGTCCGGATGTCCGGCGGCGGCCAACGCCGATCGCAGCGATGGTCCCTTCGCCACATTGGGCAGGGCCGTTGAGGCAGTACGGGCGCTGCCCACCGACGCCCGGGGCGGCACTGTCGTCATCACGCTGCGGGCCGGGGTCTACGAACTGGCCGCGGGTATTCGCCTCACGAGGGCTGATGCCGCCGGCGGTGCGTCAATCACCATCGAAGGGGCCAAAGGTGAGCAGGCGGTTCTGCTGGGCGGCCGGTCCATCACGGGTCTGGGCCCCGTCACGGATGCGAAGACTCTGCTGAACATCGACCCGGCCGTCCGCGATAAGGTGCTGTGTCTGGACCTCAAGACCCTGGGTATCACGGATTACGGCCGGCTGCGCCCGCGAGGATTCGGCCGGCCCACGTACACATCCCACATGGAGTTGTTCCTGGATGATCGGCCCATGCAGCTTGCCCGTTATCCCGACGAGGGCTGGCTGACCATCGCCACCGTCCCCGAGGGCCAGGATGGGGGCCAGTTCACCTGTGACAGCGACCGCCTCAAGCGATGGACCGCCGCGGCCGAGTTGTGGCTGCATGGCTATTGGACG
This sequence comes from Phycisphaerales bacterium UBA2266, assembly GCA_002347125.1. Taxonomy (GTDB): domain Bacteria; phylum Planctomycetota; class Phycisphaerae; order Sedimentisphaerales; family Anaerobacaceae; genus UBA2266. The sequence continues at coordinate 9,551 of DDXG01000150.1, read as the reverse complement.
CAGGATTGGGCCGATTCCTTTGTCCGTGTCGCCGCCGTTGACCCGGACAAGGGCCTGATTACGACCGCTGAGCCGCACGGGGTCTACGGCTACACGAAGGGCCGGCGATTCTACGCACTGAACCTGCTGGAGGAACTCGATGCCCCCGGTGAGTACTACATCGACCGCCAGGCGGGGACGCTCTACTGCTACAGTCCCAGCCCGCTCGATAAGGCCCGCCTGTGCCTGTCGGTGCTGGAGGAACCTCTGATTACGCTCGACGACACCGAGAATGTGACGTTGAGCAACCTGTTCCTGGAGTGTACGAGGGGAACGGCGATTGAGATAAAGAAGGGCAAGGGCAACGTCGTGCGCCACTGTACGATTCGCAACACGGGCAACGCCGCTGTGGCGATCTCCGGCGGCCAGGCCAACGGCGTGGCCGCCTGCCTGATCTACAACACCGCCGACGGCGCGATCACCCTGTCCGGCGGGGACCGAACCACGCTGACCGGCGCCGGCCATTACGCCGTCGATAACCACATCTACGACTACAGCCGCTGGTGCCGCACCTACCGGCCCGCCATCAGCGTCCAGGGCGTCGGCAACCGCGCCGCGCACAACCACATCCACGACGCCCCGCACACCGCCATCCTGTTTGGCGGCAACGACCATTTGCTTGAATTCAACGAGGTCCACGATGTCTGCCGGGAGACCGGCGACGTCGGGGCCTTCTACACCGGCCGCGACTGGACCACGCGAGGCACTGTCGTGCGGCACAACTACTTCCACGACATCCACGGGCCCTACACGCACGGGGCCATGTCGGTATACCTGGACGACTGCGCATCAGGTACGACCATCTACGGTAACATCTTCGTACGCGCCAGCCGCGCGGCTTTCATCGGCGGCGGCCGCGACATTATCGTGGAGAACAACATCTTCGTCGATTGCGCCCCATCGGTCCACATCGACGCGCGGGCCATGGGCTGGGCCAAGGCCTACGCCGCCAAGGATGGCTCCTGGGGCATCTACAAGAAGCTCTACGCCGTCAACTACGACAAGCCCCCCTACTCGACTCGCTATCCCAAATTGGCCGAGATTCTCGATGGCGACCCGGCCGTGCCGCTGGGCAATGTCGTCGAGAAGAACGTCTCCTATCGCGGGCGATGGCTCGACCTGCAATCGGTCAAGCCCGAGTGGGTCACATGGGGAGAGAACCTCATCGACGGTGATCCGGGATTCGTCGATCCGTCTGCGGGTGACTATCGCCTCAAGCCGAACTCACCGGCATGGAAGATCGGCTTCAAGGCCATACCGGTCGAGAAGATTGGCCCGCAATCGACTCCCGGCCCACAGTAACAGCGCACCCCAACTCTGGCAGCGCCCCAGCGGATCGAATCAGCGGCGGCTCTTGCGCTCGACGGGCGGGGACTGCTTGGCGATATTGAGCAGGATGCCGACGGCGGCCGCCGACAGGAGCATACTGGTGCCGCCGGAACTGACGAACGGCAGGGGAATGCCCTTGGTGGGCAGGACCACGGTAACGACGCCGATGTTCAGGGCGGCCTGGATGGCCACGGCGAGTGTGATCCCCGCCGCCAACAGTTGGCCAAAGGGGTCGCGACAGCGGCGGACGACGGTGATCCCAAGGACCAGGAAGGCGATGAACAGCAGGATGACGACGGCCGTGCCCGTAAAGCCCAGCTCCTCGCCGATAATGGCGAAGATGAAGTCGGTGGTGTCTTCCGGTAGGTGGCCGTACTTGCAGATGCCCCGGCCGAGCCCCTTGCCCATCAGCCCGCCGGAACTCAGCGCCACCAGCGACTGGGTAGCCTGATAGGCGGCCGAGTCGGACCAGTCTTCCGGGTGCAGGAAGGCCGCGATCCGCTGAAGCCGCCAGGGCGATTTGATCAGGACGAAGGCGAAGGCCAGCAGCCCCAATGGTACGGGCAGCAGGAGGTGCCAGAGACGCGCTCCGGCAATCACGAGCATGAAGAAGACCACCAGTGAGATGAACGCCGCCGTGCCCATGTCTTCGACGAGGACCAGGGCTACGGGGACGGCGACGACCCCGCAAACCGGCACAAAACGTTTGCGGAAGAACCGGATATCCTCGCCCAGGCGGGCACAGATGCCCGCAACAAAGAAGATAACGCACCACTTGGCCAGCTCCGATGGCTGGAAGCTGATGGTGGCCGGGCCCGCCTGGATACGGAACCATCGGCGGGCCTGGTTGACCTCCGCCCCGAAACTGGGCAGCAGCACGATCATCAACATGACCACTGCGGCGGCGAGCAGCCAGGTCGTCGGCGAACGCAGGACACCCTTGTCCATGCTGAATCGGCGGTAATCAATGCACGACGCCAGGTACAGGACCGAACAGGCGAAGGGGAAGAACAGAATACGCCGCAGGCTGGCCAGGTCGTAGAAGTGTTCCAGGTCCAGTTGCGTTCCGAGGGTGGCGCTGGCGGAGAAGACAAACACCGTCCCCAGCGCCATCAGGATGACGACCACCATGCCCAGACACCGGGCGACCAGGTTGTCATTCTCGACTGCAAGCAACGCTGACAAAAGGACTTACGAGGACTTACGCGACTCGAAACCGATTATGAGAACGGCGTTCTCAGTATTGCTATCGGCAATCGGATGGCGTTTTCAGCAGTCAAATCGTACAGCCGGGCAGATGGGTGCGGCAAAGGCCCGCAGATCGAGAGCATCGACATCGCAGTCGCCGTCGATGTCGCCAAGGGGGCAGACTGCATGGGTCAGACCCACGCCCAGCACGAGAATCGCCGCTGTCGAAAGCAGATGTATCCGAATTGCCCTTGGCACAATCCACCTCCTTCATCTATCAGGGGCGGGCCCCATCGGCCGACAGTCCCCAAAAATACTATTATACCATGCGCCGCCCCTCAGACCGCCGGGATAGTCGCGCGAGACTATACAGTGTCGCCAGAGTCGGGTAAAATCAGACCTATACTGAGATGGTATCGATTGCCAGGCGTGGTTGGATTGTAACTGATTATTCTGAAAGGCTTTAATGATGGCTACGAGTGAGAATCTGGCGGCGGCGTTTGCCGGTGAGAGTCAGGCGAACCGGAAGTACCTGGCGTTTGCGAAAAAGGCCGAGGCCGATGGTATGCCTGGGGTGGCAAGGCTCTTTCGGGCGGCCGCCGAGGCCGAGACGGTCCATGCCCATGCCCATCTGCGGGTCATGGGGGGCATAAAGGGCACGAAGGAGAACCTCGAAGCGGCCGTCGAGGGCGAGAGCTTCGAATATCAGAAGATGTATCCCCAGTTCGTCGAGCAGGCCAAGGCCGAAGGCAACAAGGCGGCCCTGACCTCGTTCCAGTATGCCATGGCCGTCGAACGGATTCACGCGAAGATGTACATCGACGCGCTCAAGGCCGTGGAGGCGGGCAAAGACGTGCCGGCGCAGGCCGTACACGTGTGCAGCGTCTGTGGCAACACCTTCATCGGCAACGTCCGCGATACCTGTCCGATCTGCGGGGTGAAGAAGGAGAAGTTCTTCGAGGTCAAGTAACGGGCTCTCCGCCGCACCCCCCTAATCACCTCGACGGGTGGCGGCCTTTCGCGAAGCGAAGGGCCGGTTGCCTCCGGCCCTTGCCTCCGGCCCTTGCCTTCGGCAAAGGCCGCCACCCCGGCGTGTATGCAACAGGTTGCACACCCCGCAAATTCAGAAGAAGCGCTTGAGGTATTCGATGCTTTTTCGGGCGATGGTCTCGGGGTCGGGGTCGTATTTGAAGGGTTCGACGCTGAGCCAGCCGTCGTAGCCGATGTCCTTGAGGGCCTGCACGATAGGGGCGTAATCGACCTCGCCCATACCGGGACCGTAGAGGTTCGGGTCGTTGACGTGGAAGTGCCCCACGTCGGCAGCCACGACCGAGCGGATGACGTCGGCGACCGGGCCGCCTTCGGAACTCATCGCCTTGACATCCAGGTGGATGCGGAGGTTCGGATGGTCAATCTGGCGGACCATCTCCATCCCCTGGGCCACGGTATTGATGAAATCGGTCTCGACGGGGCTCAGTGGCTCCAGGCAGATGGTGGCGTCCGCGTCGGCGGCGTGGTCCATCACCGAAGCCAGCATATCGGCCGCCCGCTTCCAAGCCCCTTCGAAGGTCTGGCCGGGCAGGAGACTCCGCTGCTTGGGCGAACCCAGGACCATGACCTTGCCGCCCAAGTCTGCGCAGAGGTCGATCAGCACGTGCAGGTAATCGCGCGTCCTCGACCAGACGGCACTGTCAGGTGTTGTCATGTGCAGGCCATCGGGCCCGGCGAACAGCCAGTGAAGGCCGACGACCTCAAGACCGTGGTCTTCGACCGCGGTGCGCACGTCCCTGCGCTGCGCCGCGGAGATATCGGCCGCGTTCTTCCGCAGCGTAAAGGGCGCAATTTCCAGGCCGTGATAGCCGAATCGGCCGGCGGCGTCGCAGATTTCCGCCACCGGCCGATTCCCAAACATCTCATTGCAGAACGCGAACTTCATGGTCAGATTTGCACGACGAACAAGCTGGGTGGCAGCCTTTCGCGCAGCGAAGGGCTGGATCAATCCGGCCCTTGCCTTTCCCGAACCGGCTTCGGGACCACCCCGACGCAATACCCACGATGCAAAACGAAATCAGACTTCATTCGGAACAACGAAGGGCTCGCGGTAGTTGCGCTTCAGGTACATATTGGCCATGTCGGCCATATCGCCGACAAACACCTCGGTCTCCGGGTCGAAGCTCAGCATCGGACCCATCGTGATGGGCTCTTTCTCCAGGTCCACTTCGTTGACCTTCAGGTGCTCAATCATCCGGTCGAACGAATCGAGGACGTGTTCGTTGTCGAGGGTCTTGCGGGCCTCCTCGACGGACATCTTCTTGCCGAGCCGGTAGGAGACATTGCCCATGTGGCACAGGGCGCTGGAGTAGTGGCCCTTTTCGATGTCGGCGTTGAGGTGCTTGACATCGTGCTTCTTGACGGCCTGGAGGAAGTTCTCGTGGTGGCCGCTGCCGCCGCCGCCGGCGAACCGCTTGTCGGTCCGCGTGTTGTCGTTGTTCCAGACGTACCCGCCGCCGTCGCCCGCGGCCCAGTAGCCACCCTCGCACTGCACCACCATGCCGACGCCCGTGCCCGTGCGGGCCCAGCCGTCCATCGACTTGTCGCCGATCTTCCGAGGCAGACCGCGGACCTCGAAAATCAGCGGAACGGGCTTGTAATCGAAGAACACGATTTGGGTGTTGGGGGTTTCGCCGGCGTCATTGACACGGAAACGCCCGCCGAAGCTCATCACGCGAGGCGCCAGCTTCGGATCGCCGAGGGCCCAGCGGCCCAGATCCATCTCATGGATGCCCTGGTTGCCGAGGTCGCCGTTGCCCGTGTTCCACATCCAGTGCCACTTGTAGTGCAGGTCCTTGCGCATCAGAGGCAGCATGTCGGCCGGTCCGCACCAGAGGTTGTAGTCCACCGACGCCGGAACCGGAACGGGCCCGTTGGTCGGATCGACGATCCCGTTGGTGCCCTCGTACCGTCCCTTGTAACAGAGCGAACGGACGCACTTGATGGCCCCGAGGTTGCCCTCCCGCAGCCACGCAAACGCCGCCGGATGGGCCTCGGACGACCGCTTCTGCGTTCCGGTCTGGACGATACGGTCGTACTTGCGGGCGGCCTCGACCATCTTGCGCCCTTCCCAGATGTTGTGGCTGACGGGTTTTTCGCAGTACATGTCCTTGCCGGCCTGGCAGGCCCAGATGGTCGTCAGCGAATGCCAGAAGTTCGGCGTGGCGGTCGTAACGGCGTCGATCTCCTTGTCGTCGAACAGCTCGCGCATATCGGTGAAGGTCTTGAGCTTGTAGCCGTTCTGCTTCTCGAAGTCGGCGGCTCGTTTCTCGAGTTGGGAACGGTCGGCGTCGCAGATGGCGACGAGCTTGGCGCCTTCGGCGCCGTGGAAATAGCGCATGTGGCCGCTACCCTGTCCACCGACGCCGATGACGGCGATGCGCAGTTGCTCATTGGCGCCGAGGACGCCGGTGGCCGGGCCATAGGCCGCCATCGCGGCACCGGCCGCGGCGGCCGTCTTCATAAAACTTCGGCGAGTCAGATTCTCCATGGTGGATCCTTTCTTGTTATCTACAGGTCACGATTGTGTCTTGGCTGCGCATCACCCGCTCCTCAGCGGGCGGCGGTGAATCGGGCATACTCCTCGGCCACCTTGCCCTGCTTCGGGTCGCCGGCATGGAAGTAAAACCGCCACTTCCACGTGAGGCTGCCCCCTGCTTCGATGGTGATGTCGCCGGTTCCGGCGGGTTTGTTCTCGAAGTCGTGGACGCCGAAGGGATTGGCGGCGAACAGACCATAGGTGCGGACGTGCCACCAAGTCGGGTGTTTCGCGTTCGCGGGATGGTCAAAGACGGCCACGCCTGTAACCTTGCCGTTGACCGGCCCGAAGTAGTCGACCCATTCGGCGCGTTTGCCCCAGGTGGACCCATCCCTCAGGCCGTTGCTGTTCACGATGCGGCCCTGGGCGTCCTTGCCCTCAACCTGCATGGTCGGGGCCAGCCGAATGGACATGGAGCCCTCCTTCGTGTCGCCCAGAACGACCTTGCCGTGCGAGGCATGGATGGTGACTTCAAAATCCACGAACTTGCCGTCGCCGCAGGCGCCGAAACGATTCACACGGGTGTCGGTGCATACAACCGTCCCATCCCTGGCGACGTACTTGTTGGACGTCTTGATGACGCCGGTGTCGCCGCCGGCGACCTCAAGAAACTTGTCATGGACAATCTTGCCGCTGCGGCCCCCTTCGGCCCAGAAGTCGTGGCCGTTGATGCTGCCGTGCGTGAACCACAGGCCCTTGTGGTGGACGTGGTCCCTGGCGTCGGCCGGGTTGATGTCCTTCATGGGCCAGTCGCGGGTCACGCCGTCGCCGGTGGCCCCGATCACCGGATAGAAGAACGGACGGGGAACGTCCTGGTAGTTGTACTCGGTGAACAGCTCGCCGCCCAGATCGACGCGGAGCGTCTTGCCGGTCTCGCTGATCTTGACGGCGCCGCCGGAGGCGGGCATCGCGGCGCGCGCGTTGGCAATCAACCCCGCGAAGACCTCCCGCTGGTTGTGCAGGGCGGCGATGCGGTCTTCGGGCTTGGTGCGGCACTCCAGGAGAATCCAGCCCTTGTAGTCCATCGCCACGAACAGGTTCATCAGGTCCTGATACGGGTAGGTCTTGTCGTCCAGCTCGCGGACATGCTGGGTATCGCCGAAACGGTCCTTGACGAGGTTGAAGTTGTAGACCAGGCCCTCGCCCTCCAGGTCCTGGCCGTTGCAGTTCCAGCAGACGCCGACGCTGGGATGCGTGGCGACATCCATAATCTGCTTGATGACGGGCAGGTGGGAACAGCCGCCGTGGACCTCCAGCCGGACCTTCTGGCCCAGGTCGGCGGCGTATTGGCCAAGCTCGTTGAGGCTGCGGCCGATCTGCTCGGTCGTCTTCTCGACGGGCACGCCCTTGGGCAGGTCGTTCGGCTTGACCTTGATACCGGAGCCGCCGCAATCGTGGCCCAGCTTTATGTAGGCCTTGGCGCCTTCGACGTTGGCCTTGACCCTCTCTGGATCAGTGTGGTGGAAGTCGAAATTGGTGCCCATTCCCAGGAATTCCACAGGACTATCGGCGAATCGCTTCTTGACCTCGGCCCGCTGGGCGGCGGTGAGCTTGTTGCTGACTGCGTGGGCGTGGTCAACGCGGAGTTCCACGCCGAGGATGCGGGTCTTTTCGAGATTGGCGATCAGTTCCGGCAGGGGCCAGTCCTGACCCCATAGGTAGGTAACGAAGCCCAGCTTCATGCCGTCGCCGGGGGCGGCCAGTGCGGCCAGACGGGCCAGCGGTCCCCAGGCCGCGGCTGTGGCGCCCATGTACAGGCCCTGTTGCAGGAAACCGCGGCGTGTGGTAACGAGGCTACCCATGCTGTTCTCCTTACAAGCGGCGAAATACTCCATCCATCGATATGTTGACAGGCCGTGCGATCCGCCGGACGGTGGCCCGTCGCATGGCGGTCTCAGATACAGACGTCAGACGGCAGGCGGATATTTCCGGCCTGCGGGCCAGAAAAACGCACATCCGCGGGCGATCCGCACAGGCGTAAACCTCTATTGTCAAATCCCCCGATGCCCCTGTCAAGGCAGTAACCTAAGGGGTCCGGCACATTTTTTCCGGCTGACCCATTGCGACTTGGGGAAACGAGAGACGTCAAACGCAAAGCGCAGAACCAAAGCGCAAGACCGCACCCCCCCCCGCGCCCCGGCCAAGGCCCGGTTCTCGGTTTTGGGTTATGGCTTCGGGTTTGCGGTTTTCACTTTGCGGTTGCGAAGTGTGTCGAGGAGGCGCCGGGCGCAAGAGAAACGCCCCCCGAATGAGGGGCGTGTGCATGAGTCTGAATCCTAATAAAACCAGCCGATACCGGGGTCAGAAGCTGTTCATCCGCTGGGCCTTGCGCATGCGGCGGCGGTTCTTCTCAGATGGCTTCTCGTAGTAGCTGTTCCTCTTCATATCCCGGATGAGACCTTCCTTCTCGCACAGCTTCTTGAAACGACGAATCATCTGCTGAACCGACTCACCTGCTCTTGCCTTGACCTTCAACATAAACCCGGTATCCTTTCACAAACGAACTGGCACAGCCGGTTCTGCCGGCCGCTACGGTGCGAATAATGGAATCTGTTAGTATGTGAGCGGTCCTAAGGTTTTTCAAGAAAAAAATGTTAAAATATGGCCTGGCAGTGCTGAAAAACGCGGTCAAGGTCCTATAAACTGGGGTCCCAATGCGATTTACAGGCCCCAACGCACGTTTTTACGAAATCGCCGCGAGCCATTTTCAGTACAATTGAGCAATACCCTATTTGAAGGTGCAACACGACTTGGAGAAGTTCCGCGAAACACTGAAGGTCCGAAAGGAACGGGCGGCCCTGGTGGCCGCAATCCTGAAACGACGCAGCGATGGGGATAATCTGGCGGAGTTGACGGCCCTGGCCGAGAGTGCCGGGGCGGTTGTAGCGGACCGTTTTCAGCAGAAGATAGCGCAGATTAGACCCAAGACGTATATCGGCAAGGGCAAGGTCGAGGAACTGGCTGAGCGGGTGAAGCGCTTCAACGTCGATGTGGTCATCTTCGACAACGACCTGTCGCCCGCTCAGATACGTGAACTGGAGAAGGCCCTGGGGGCCAAGGTGCTCGATCGCAGTGAGTTGATCCTGGACATCTTCGCCACGCGGGCCCGGACGCGACAGGCCCGCTTGCAGGTGGAGCTGGCTCAGTTGGAGTACACGTATCCACGTCTGACGCGGATGTGGGGGCACCTGGACACGGTGGCCGGGGCCGGCGGCGGCACCACGGCCGGGGCGGTGGGCGCTATCGGCACCAGGGGCCCGGGTGAGAAGCAGCTCGAGATCGACCGCCGTCTCGTCGGCAAGCGGCTGATCGAACTGCGGCGGGAACTGGCCGCTATCGACCGGCGGCGAATCCGGGAGATCGACGGACGCGAGGGGATGTTCAAGATTTCGCTGGTGGGCTACAC
>DDXG01000153.1 GCA_002347125.1 Phycisphaerales bacterium UBA2266 | reverse complement strand
GGGTTCTCCTGGAGCAGGTCGCGCATCTCGGCGACTTCGTCCTCTTCCTTCTCCTCAAGCCGCTCCATGAAATCAGCGATCTTCCTGGCCGTCAGCCACGCGGACGTGCCGGCCGGCGGGGCCGGGGCAAGCTGATCAGGCGAACCGCTGCGTGCGGCGGCGCAAAAGCAGAACCAACCCATTGCTCCCATGACGGCCAGCGTGGCCAGCGTTTTCAGTACTCTGGTCATATTCACTTCTGCTGTCCTTGTTGGGGCTGTTGTTGTCTCAGGGTGTCATCTTATCGAAAGTGGTATGCAAGCACCAGTGCGAATTAACACAAATCTAACAATACTCTAACGTAAAATTAACCTGAAGGGATGGACCGATACCGGCAAGTGGTGTGCTATCTTACTTGAGCCTCCAGGTGATGACGCGCCGCTGGCGGCGATTGCGGGCTCACCGCCCGCCGGATTGCGGAGACCGGGAAGTACGGCTTGCCGTCAGGGAGCGGGCGTTAATCAACGGGTATGAATCGAGGTTCGGCGCCTTCCCAGTTCAGGCCACCGGCAACAGCCTGGACGATGTTGGTCAGGTGGTCGCCGATCTTCTCGACGTTGTCCACCAGGTCGATGAAGATCAGGCCCTTCTGGGCGGAGGAGACGCCGTCGCTCATGCGCTGGACGTGGCTGCGGCGGAAGTCGATCTGCATGCGGTTCAGGTTGTTCTCATGGGCGAGGGCCGCCTTGGCCTTCACGGGGTCGTTCTCGGCCAGAGAAGCGATGGCCTCGTCGAACATCTCCAAGACCTCCGTGCGCAGCGACTGGGCCTCGCCCACGGCGAATTCGCTGAACGCGAGGTTCTGTTCGATCTTGCGGGCGCCGATCTGGGCGATGTTGACGGCATGATCGCCGATGCGTTCAAGGTCGTTGACGATATGCAGGAGCACCGGCAGCTTGGTGGAGACTTCGTCGGAGAGCTGACGCTTGGACAGGGCGGTGAGGTAGGACGTGATTTCGAGCTGGAATTCGTCCGTGAAGTCTTCGAGTTCTCTGACGGAATCGAGCTTCTTGCGGTCGTCGCTCAGGATGCCGTCGACGGCCGCCTCGACCGCCCTGCGGGCGGCCCGCGCCATCCGGACCATTTCCCGCTCGGACTGTTCGAGGGCGATGGGGGGGGTATCCAGAAGGTGCTCTTCGAGGGTCACCGGCCGGCGGGCGGCTTCCTGCTTTGTGACGGGCAGTATCTTGAGCAGGATGGCCTCGAGCGCGTTGATCATCGGCAGAAAGACGGCGGTGTTGACGAGGTTGAACACGGTGTGGGCCACGGCGATGTGCATCATGATGGTGGCCTGCGTGAGTTCCAGGGGCGTCAGGATATGCACAATCCATTTCACGACATAGGCGTAAATCCCCACCCAGACGAAGGGCATCAAGTAGACGACGCCGATGGCATTGAAGATGGTGTGGCCCCAGGCGGTTCGCTTGGCGTTGCGGCTGGTCCGCAGGGCGGCCAATTGCGCCGTGATGGTCGTGCCGATGTTCGTTCCCAGAAGCAGGGGAATGCTCGCCCCGAGCACCTGGTGCCAGTTGTCGCCGAAGGCCCCGGCAAAGGCAAGGGTCTGGATCATAGCGATCGAGGCCGAACTGCTCTGGACGAGCATGGTGATGACGGTGCCGGCCACTACGGCCAGGATGCGATGCGTCCCGACCCAGATCAAGGCAGCCTGTACGTCGGAGTAATCCCGCATCGGCTTGAAGCCCTCCTCCATGAAGTCGATGCCGAGAAACAGTATGCCGAAACCGAGCATGATCTGGCCGAGATTTCGGGTTCTGGCGGTCCGCCCGCCGACGCTGAGCAGGAATCCAAGCCCGACGATGGGCAGGATGTAGATGCTGATCTTGAACATGCCGAAGAACGAGACAACCCACGCGGTGAACGTGGTCCCGACATTAGCGCCAAGAATGACACACAGGGCCTGTTTGAGCGTCAGCAACCCCGCGTTGACAAAGCCGATGGTCATGACGGTCGTGGCGGAACTGGATTGGATCAGCGCTGTGACGCCGGCACCGACGAGGATAGCGGCGATGCGGTTCCTCGTCAGGGAACCCAGAAGCTTCTTGAGCTTCTGGCCGGCGACCTTCTTGAGGCCGTCGGACATCAGGCCCATACCGTAGAGGAACAGCCCCAGACCGCCGGCCGCGCCAAAGGCCATATTGCGGATGTCGTGCCGGAACCATTTACGCTCGATCTCGCGCAGTCGGCACTCGAATGCCGACGGGTTCTCCTGGAGCAGGTCGCGCATTTCGGCGGCCTCGTCCTTGTCCTGCTCCTCCAGACGCTCCATGAAGTCGGCGATCTTCTTGGGCGTCAGCCATGCGGACGTTTTGGCGGACGGGGCCGGCACAAGTTGATCGGGTGAACCACTTTGTCCGGCGGCGGCATGAAAACAGAACCAACCCAACGCTCCCATGACAGCCAGTGCGGCCAGTGTTCTCAATGCTCTGGTCATATTCACTCTTGGGGTCCTTGAGCGCAAATCCTTTACTACACAAGCATTACATCGCCGGTGATATCTGGCGATGCTGAGGCGACACGCCGATCCGTTAGACCTTCCACGGGCCGTTATGTTACAAGAAACGCCGGCCCGCCGCCAGCGCGAATTGACAGAAAGAAAACAGAATTCTAAGAAATCTCTAATGCGGGCTCAATATTCAACGATCAGCACCTCGTGGATGTCGTTGACGGCCAGGTCGATGCTGCGGCCGTTCCGGCGCAGAACCGTAGAGCGATTGAGGACTTTGGCACGTTTGACAGGTCCGGCCATGTTGATAACGGCCCGATACATGGGTGGGAGCCTGGATCCGGATACGGGGTTTGGGATTCAGATAGCGTATGGCATTGGTCGGGATGTGGGTATGAGCGTTCTCCCGGCAGGGGCGGGCCGGGGCTATTGCTTCTTGGCTTGGCGCGGCGCAACATTGGCCGTATCACGGGCGTCGATGTTCCTGACGTCTTCAAGTCTGACGGCATCCGGAGCGTCTGGGAATCGCACGGCGTCGAGGGTCAGATTCTCCACGTTCTCAGCGGCGACGGCGGGACGCAGGTCCTTGCCGGCCGTGTAGAGGCGGACATTCTGTACGACCACGTCGCGGGCATTCCTTGCATAGAGGCCCCAGACGGGCAAGGAGCGACAATCGACGCCGGGCTCACGGGCGGGTTGCCGGGCCTGGTCGGCCGTTCCGCCGCCGGTGTACTCGATGCTTGCATCACGCAGGACGACGCGGCCGCAGGGGGTGTCGGTCCAACTCTCGACTGAGGTGGCCGCCCGATAGACGCCCGTGGCGGTCAGATTGGCGATGGTGATGTTGTCCACCGTGTTGCCGGGGCGCTTGAGAAGGACGGTCACGGGGGAGGCGACGTTCCGCATGGTGATGCCTGAAATCAAGACGTCTTCCAGAGGCCCCTCGCAGGCGTCCCAGCCGCCGGGCTGAAGGATGATGCCGCTGAGCATGTTGTGGCGGTTGGATGTGCGGTGGGGGTGCAGGTCCGGACCATAGAACAGACAGTCCTCAACAATCATATCCTTGACCGGGCCGATGATGCGGATGCCGTTGCAGGAGGAGTTGATGACGCAATCCTTGATGAGCAGGCCCTCGGCGTAGCGACCGGCGATGCAGTCGTCGCCGGTGTAGAACCGGCAGCCGAGGATCGAGAGATTGCGGCAGGGGTTGTCACTCCACCCGCGGAAATGGACGCCATCCCAGCCGCCCGTGGCCTTGATATTGCGGACCTCGACGTTACTGGAGAACTCGATCATGACGGCGTAATTGGCGGAATCAACGATGGTTACGTCGCGGATGACGATGTTGCGGCTGTTGCCGAGGATGACGGTGTGGGGGCCGCGCATCTTCTCTTCGCCGCGGGGGTTGAAGACCTTGTTCCCGTCGATGACGCCGGGGCCGGCGATGGCGACGTTGTTCACGTCGATGCCGAGGATCAGGGCGCTATGCCATTTGCCGAAGCGGGCCTCCGGGGCATTGGAGGGGGGCGTGAAGTAGTCGTAGGCATCGAGGTCGGGCGTGCCGATGAGCCTGGCGCCAGCGTCCAGATAGAGGGTGATGTTGTCCTTGAGGTGGACGGTTCCAGTAAGGTACCGGCCGGGCGTGAAACGCACCTGCCCACCCCCGGCCTCGGCGCAGGCGGCCACGGCCTTGCGGATGGCGGCCGTGTCGGCGGTCTTGCCATCGCCGACGGCGCCGTAATCGCGGACGTTGAAGACGCCCTGTGAGGCAGACAGGCACGTAGCGGCCGTCGCCACAATGATTGTCGCAATCCGATAGCAATGAGATTGACGCTTCATAGGCCGCTCCTTCTGTGTACGGTCTCTTGTATCAGGTCGTCGAGTAGTTTAGCAAACCGTCCGGCCAGTCGCAAAGCCAAACACAGCGGATCCCCATGACAGCAATGGGATTGAGAAACGCCTCGCGGCAGGATAGACTCTGAGGCGCATATCATCGCTTGACAGGAGGTATGCCTTTGTTGTGGGAAAATGAAATGGTCGAAGGGCGCATAGAACGACCGGTACGGCGTCGCCATCGGAATCCTATGGCTGGACTCCGGTGTGCGAATGCGTCCGCCGGATGCTTGATGACAAACGACCCGTGGAGTAGGACATATGGAAGGATCCAGCCGGAGCAATTTCAAGGGCTGCTTGGTGGATGACACCGGCTCCCGTGCAGGCTGCATGGACGGGGAGTCGGCGTGATGCTGAAGACCCTTGGTGCAGACATGTACGCGCTGGGACGGGCGAATCCCTCGGAGGAAGTCTCCACAGGCGATGGTATGTACCGGTTGGAGCATGTGATGAAACATGATTTCTGGGCGGCCACAAGTCTGTACAGGCCTGTGGCATCGCGGGACGAAGATAAGGGGGCCGAGCGAGGGCGGATCGTGCTGAAACTGTACCGGCAACAGAAGTTCGTGGTGTTGCCGATGCGCTGGATCGGCCGATGGCTCCGACGGCGGGAGATGAACAATCTGCGACGGCTTGAAGGGATTGCCAATGTGCCCCATGTCCTGGGCCGATTCGAAACGACAGGGTTCTTCTACCGGTATATTCAAGGTCGCTCCTTGGATGAAGGGGCTCGGCTTAGCCAGCAGTTCTTCGACGAACTGGTGGAGCTGATCAGACAGATTCACAAGCGGCGAATGGCCTACATGGATATGAACAAGCGGGGGAACATCCTCTGTGGAACCGATGGAAGGCCGTACCTTATCGATTTTCAGATCTCGATGCACGTGGGCAAGTATGCGCTTGGTATCCCGGCACTGTCCGGGTGGTTCTTGCGAATGCTCCAGCGAGAGGACCTGTTCCACTTATACAAGCACAAAGTGCGGCTTCGGCTGGATTTGGTGCGGGGCGAGGAACTGGAATTGTTGCGTATGAGTCGGCTGATTCGGGTACATCGGATCATCGCGGGGCCGTTCCACCGGGCGCGCAGAGCCGTCCTCAGGTGTCTACACCGGCGTGGACTCCTGCGTTCGGGGGGATCCGAAGACCGGTCACCGGAAAACAATCCCGACCGCTTTCTGCGACACTGAGGCTATACCCGCGACGGTTCCATGGAGATTCGGGAATTAGGAATTGACAGGATCGAGCGGGGGGCTATATGTTTGAGAGCGACAGGCCGTAGAGGCGCACTGCGCCGTTGTTGCGGTTGTAGGCGGGGGGCCCAGAACGGCTGCTACGATTCTACTGAACCCGTGCTTTACTGGATGTCGGTATGAAGACCTACGAACAGATCAACGAACGGATTTCATCGGGCAAGGCGGTGGTGCTGACGGCCGACGAGATCATGGATTACGTGGACAAGAAGGGCCTGGCGGCCGCGGCCGAGGAGGTGGACGTTGTGACGACGGCGACGTTCGGGCCGATGTGTTCGAGCGGGTGCTTTCTGAACTTCGGGCATTCCAAGCCGAAGATCCGCATGAGCGAGGCCTGGGTCGAGGACGTTCGCGTCTACACGGGCATCGCCGCCGTGGATGTCTACGTGGGGGCGACGGAGCTTCGCCACGGCGACCCGGCGAACATGTATCATCCGGGGGAGTTTCGCTATGGCGGCGGGCATGTGATAGAGGACCTGGTGGCGGGCCGGCAATTGCAGCTTTTTGCCTTGTCCTATGGGACGGACTGCTATCCGCGGCGGGAGATTCGCACGTATTTCACGATCGACGACCTCAACCAGGCCATCATGGTCAACCCGCGCAACTGCTACCAGA
>DDXG01000355.1 GCA_002347125.1 Phycisphaerales bacterium UBA2266 | reverse complement strand
GCCGTCCAGGGCATGCGCACCGTCGTCTACCTGCAGCCGGGCGAGCGCAGAAGCTGTGTCGGCTGCCACGAACCGCCCGCCCTGACTCCCGCGACCCGGCGCCCGGCCGCCGCCCGCCGCGAACCGTCCGTCATCGAGCCCGGTCCCGATGGGACCCTGCCTTTCTGCTACCCGCGCCTCATCCAGCCCATCCTCAACGCCCACTGCGTCCGCTGCCACGACGGCTCGACCGGCACGGACAAGAGCCCGCTGGTGCTCGCCGGCGAACCGGAGGATCGCTTCACCCGCTCCTACAACAACCTGGCCCCGTACCTGCTCGCGCCGGGCGACACTATCACCCGGCCCGGCAAGCTCGGCGCCGACATCAGCCCACTGACGGGCATCCTGGCCGCCGAGGCTCACCGCGCCTACGTGGACTTGCCCGACGAGCAGCGCCGTATCCTGTATCTGTGGCTGGACTCCAATGTCCCCTTCTTCGGAACCTACGAAGAACAGGACCTGCCCGCCCAGCTCCAGGGTCTCGCCGTCGCCCCGCCCCCGCTCCAATAAAACCAAGGACAGAATTCAGCCTGTCTTGTTTCGCACGGGGCTTGCACTCCACCCGATCCCGAGGTATTGTTGGACCGTTATTGTGCGCGGGTGCTATCCGTGCGGTTCAGTGGGGAACCAAGCGATGACGAGAATGCAACTGATTGCGAGGCTGGTCGTCACGTACCTGCTCATGTGCGTCGTGTCCGGGTTTCTCGATGGGGTGCATATTCTGATCCATACCATCAGAAGCGGATCCGCAA
The DNA here is from genome assembly GCA_002347125.1 of Phycisphaerales bacterium UBA2266. Taxonomy (GTDB): domain Bacteria; phylum Planctomycetota; class Phycisphaerae; order Sedimentisphaerales; family Anaerobacaceae; genus UBA2266. The sequence goes on along the minus strand of DDXG01000355.1, from coordinate 26,605 downwards.
GTCTCCCGCCCATGCAGACTGTCTTGCTGACGGCCTGCCTTCTTGCGATATGGCCGGTCATGTTCTACGCACTGCTCTGTATAGCAGGCCCAAGGATGGATGCACTGTTGCGACGGGACGGCAATTCCCAGAAAGTCCATGATAAGTGGGTCGTAGGCGGCCATCGCTTGGTGTTGATGTACTTCGGGTTGAGGTTCATCACAAGCGAGATCGATTCTCTGATAGCGGCCGCGCGGCAACTTGTCACCGCTCCGCGGGTGCTTATCGATATGCTTCTCTACCGATACGTCGATGATATGTTCCATTTGCCGTGGTACGAATGGTTGACGTTGATTCGCGATGCGGTGACTATCGCCATCGGCCTGTATCTGTTATGTGGAGCCCCTCGTTTTGTGGTGTGGCTGAGCCGAGTATACGTGAGCCAGGCAAACGCCCAAGTCAAGTCTCCAGCTTGAGTAACGGCACGAAGGATGAAGGAATATGCCAATGAACGAATCGCAGAAAATGACGAAGATCGTTGCCGTGGGCCTGGGGCTTTACATCATGATCACTGCCGGATTCACGCTCTTTTATACGCTCCTGCAGCTTCTCTTCCCGCAAGACCATGCGGACGCCAACTTGTTGTGGACCTTTGTATTTGGCAGTGTGTTCTCGGTCGCATACGCTGCCGGCGTATTGTGCCTTTTTTGCGTTGCGGGAGACCGGATTATCGCCAAACTCGCCGGGCCGCCCAAACACACGGACAAGGACGTGGACCTGCTCGCGTTCGCATTTCGACTCGCGGCGGTCGGCATCGGAGTACTCTTTCTCCACGATCTGTTGTCCCACATAGTCCAATCGCTGACATCGTGGGTCTGCATAAAGACATCGGACTCCAGCTTCTATGGGCCCAATCCGCTTTGGCCATATATGCCCCGATGGATTGTCCTCGGAGGTCTGAGCGCCTACCTGCTCCTCGGTGCGCCTCACTTTGTCCGGTGGCAGGTCAGAAAGACCCTGGAGCACTGTAGCGCGCCCCGCAAATACGTGCCGACCGCCGACGACAGCGCAAAGGACTGAACGAGCCGACTACGCCGCAACGCGCGATACGCAGTGCGCAATGTGCAATACAGAGTACACAATACGAACCTACTTCTCCGCCAGTCGCTGCATCACGGCCGGTCGCAGTTGCCGCAGCAGCTCGAGCTGGCCGGCGTCAATCGACCCATCGCGATATAATCCCACGTCGATGGAGACGACCCCCTCGGCCGCCATAACCCTGGCCACGTAGTCCGTCATGTACGCCAGGTCATACCGGCAGCCGAACCCGCACCACTGGTCCCCCAGAAACGACAGCACGTGAAACTGCTTGCCGTCGCGCCAGCGGTCCTGTGGCACATCCGTAAACGCATTGACCTCCCCCGTCGTGAAGTCATCGTGATCGCTGCTCGAGCCGGCCGTGCGCAGCGACGGATTGTTCAACGCGATAATCGCACGAGGGTTGCCCGCCTTCAGTCCGGCCGCCAGTATCCCCCATCGCTTCTCATTATACCCGATATACTCGTAGCAGCCGTCCACCCACCAGCCGCGGACCTTCTTGCCGTAGCGTTTGCTGTACTCGGCCGCCACAAACGCCCAGTTCTGCACGTACACATCCGAGACCTTCCCATCCCAGCCGCCCATCCCCCTGGCCGCCTGCTCATCCTGCCGCGGCCCATCCCCCGTCCAGTAGAGCATCAGCGGGATCCCCCGCTTCTTGAGCGCCTGATAGAGGTCCTCCACCAGGTCCCGTGTCGAGCAGGCCTGGCCCGGCGGATACCCCGTCAGCCGGTCGTATGTCGCGTTCGGCGCGATGAGGTACCGCGTCCGCTGCATCATCGTGAAGATCACATACCCGGCCTGCGCCTGTTTCATCTGCTCGGCGAACCGCTCGACGTCAAAGGCCGCCACGCACGCATCCCACGACGTCGTTCCCGCCTTTCCCTGTGTATTCGGCCGGTCGCCCACGCACTGCACATCCCACAGGAAATGCGCGAACACCCCATACCCGGCATCCCGAAACCAGTCCGTATCCGGATTCCGCGGCGTCCCAACCGCCGCCGACCCGATGCACATCACCAACACAACCATCGCCGCCGCTCGATTCATATAAGCCTCCAGCGCATAGACACCAGACGATACAGCTCGTCCAACACAGGCGCATTCTAACCGCCCGACACGCGCCGTCAACAGACAAAGGCTATTCCCCCGACCCAGACCCGCCACCCCCGTTTTGCAGCTTGCTTTGTATTCATGCTATTTGCTATTTGACGCCTGCTACTGTCCTACCATACTTCATTCAATCGCACCAGCGCCCGCTTGGCCGGCTGGTGATCGAGCCTGGCCGCCTTACGATACCAGTCCACCGCCGTCGTCATGTCCTTGCCCACACCGTGGCCGACCTCGTACATCTGGCCCAGCGTGAACATGGCCGCCGGCTCGCGTCCCTCGGCCGCCTTCAACAGCCACTTCTGCGCCTCCGCATAGTCCGGCGTGACCCCCTGCCCCGCGTAGTACGCCCAGCCGAGGCTGAACATCGCCTTCGCCGAGCCCGCCTTCGCACCGGCCGTGAACCACTCCACCGCCTTCCTGGAGTCCTTGGCCACACCCTTGCCCTCCTGGTACGCCTGGCCCACGTAATAGCAGCCGTCCGGATGGCCGGCCTCGGCCGCCTTCAGATGCCACGCGAATGCCTCGTTCGCGTCGCCGCCGACCGCCTGGCCCAGGCTGACCATGGCGTCCGCATTGCCGCCCTGCGCCGCCTGCTGATACCAGCCCAACGCCTTGGCCGGGTCCTTTTCCACGCCCAGCCCCTGCTGATAGATCAGCCCCAGGTTGTACATCGCCCGCGCGTACCCGCCCTGCGCCGAACGCATGAACCAGTACCCGGCCTTGCCATAGTCCTGCGCCACTCCCGAACCGGCGAAATGCGCCAGCCCCAGCATGTACATGGCCTGGATGTCCCCGGCGGCCGCCGCCTTGTCGAACCACTTCACCGCCTCGGCCTCGCTGGCCGCCACCCCGTCGCCGTTTCGGTACATCGCCCCCAGGTTGTACATCGCCTCCGGTTCGCCCAGTTCCGCCGCCTTGCGGTACCACCCAAACGCCTGCGCCGCGTCCTTGGCCGTCCCCTCGCCCTTGTAGAACATCGCGCCCAGACGGCACATCGCCCGCGCATTGCCCGCCTGGGCCGCCTTCTCCAACCACTTGACCGCCTCGCCGGCGTCGGCCGCCGTCCCCAGGCCCTTCTCGTACATCGCCGCCAGGCTCATCATCGCCATGGCGTCCCCCGCCTGTGCCGCCTTCTGCAGCCACGCGAGGGCATGCGGGTAGTTCTTCTCCACGCCCGCCCCGTTGTGATACGCCAGAGCGAGCTTGTACATGGCCCGGCGGTCTCCGGCCTCCGCGGCCCGGCGGTACAACTCCACCGCGGCCGCCAGTTCGCCGTTGGCCTCCGCCGCGGCCGCCTTGCTCATGGCCTCTTCCACGCTCACCGTCGCGGCCGGGGCCTCCTTCGGCGCCGTCGGACTGAGTTGATCGAGCCGCGCCTTCACCGCCGGATCATCCCGCAACACCGGCGATGTGCTGAGCACCGCTGATCCCATCACGTTGTTGGCATCCGCCGCCTGTCCGACCGCCTGCAATGTCGTCGCGTCGGTCTTCAGTCTTTCCGCCTCCGAGACGCGACCGGTCACGGGAGGCGCCGTCCGCAGCCGTTGCTTGAGTGTCTCCAGCAGAGCCTTGGCCCCGGCGTGGTCCGGGTCGCGCTGTAGGATTGTGTCGATGGCCTGCTGCGCGACCTCGAAACGCCCGGCCTCCATCGCCTGCGCAGCCGTCTTCAGGGTCTCTTCGTTCTGCATATCCTGCGCCGCCACCCGCCCCCACGTCGCCAGCCTGGCCTTGGCGAACCCGGCGAACTGCGTCGCCGGATACTCGTCGATCAGTCGATGGGCCTTCTCAATCGCTTTTGCATACTGGCCCTGCTCCGCCAGCGACTGGGCCTCGACCCACAGATCGTGCGCCGTATCCATCCCATCCCACAGCATCCGGAAATGCTGCACCCGTTCGCCCGCCGCAAATGTCGGGAACCTCGCCACCACCAGGTCGGCCTCCGCAATCGCCTGCTCATATTCCTGCTGGCTCGCCAGTGACTGCGCACGCACCCACAAGCGGTCCGCCTCAAGTGTATCCTCGCTCGGCCGCGTGCACACATACGCCGCCACACCCACCACCGCCATCACCACGACACCCGCCCCGACCACAGCCAGTCGCCGGGGTGAAGTCCTCGCCAGCGCCACCGCCGCCGTGGCCGTCATCCCTCTGACCGCCTTGACCGCGCCGGCCAGGCGCTTCGACTGCCGCTGCGCCGCCACCTTCGCCCTGGCCTCAGCCTCCAACCGCTTCTCCGCACGCGCACGTGCACGCTTCTCCTGCTTCAGATCGTCCCGCGCCTGCGACAGTTCGTCCATGTAGGCATGGCCCCTGTCCTCCGCCACGGCACGCGCTTCTTCAATCTGACGCATCATGTCCGCCTGCAGAGCCACCCGATCTTCCGCCTCGTCCCGAAGTCGCTGCTCCCGCTCGCGTCGGGATTCGGCCTCCGCGTCAAGCTGAGCCTGCAAGCCGGCAATCTCCTCCGTGTGCGCCCGGGCGCTCTCGGCCGCCGCGGCCCGCGTGCTCTCAATCAACCGCGCCAGTTCCTTCTCCAGATCCGACTTCTGCTGCGCCTCCGCGCGCAGCCGCTGTTCCGTCTGACTCCGCTGATCGATCTGCTGCTCCAGCGCCCGCCGCACCTGCTCCGTCTCGCTGTCCTTCTCTTGCAGCCGTGCATTGGCCTGCTCAAGCACCTCGGCAAGCCTTGTCTCAAGGTCGCGCCGCGCTGCTGCTTCAGACTCCAACCTCTGCTCAATGGCCGATCGCATCTCCAACTGTTGCTGCAATTGCCGGCGCGTCTCCTCTACGCCCGCGCTGAAGGCGGCCGCCTCCTGCTCCGCGCTGGAACGGACCTCCGCAATCGCCTCGGTCAGTTCCTTCTCGACGCGTCTTCGCTGTTCAATCTCCACACGGAGCCGGTCTTCCGCCCGAAGCCGCGCCGCCATCTCATCCTGCAGACACTTCTGTGTCGCGGCGATTTCTTTGGCGTAATCGTCAGCCGTCTTGGCCGCCTGGGTCCGAATCTCCTCAATGGTCCTGCGAAGTTCCGCCTCCACCTGCTCATGCTTGCCCACTTCGGCCGCCAGCGATGCCTCGGCCCGACCGCGGGCCGCCGTTTCCTCCTTGAGTTGCTCCCGCGCCGCGGCTACCGAAGCCGCATAGGCCCGCGCCTGCTTCTCTGCGGCCGCCCGCGCCTCGGCCTCAACCTGAGCCTTCTTCGCCGCCGCCGCGCCGCTCTCGGCCAGCTCCGCCAGCCTCGCTTCGGCCTGTTTCCGCACCGCCGCGGCCGCTTCCACTTGGCGACGCGCCTCGGCCGCCGTCTGCTCCAGTTTCTTGACATTCTCGGCGGCGGCCAGTTTCGCCCTGTGCTCCTGTTCCAGCGTCGCCTCCACCTGCTTACGCGCCTGTTCAGCGACCGCAAGCTGCTGCTTCTGCCGTTCGATTAACCCCTCATAGGCCTGCGACTTCTTCTTCGCCTGGGCATCAACGGCCGCGACCGCCTGGCGCAACTGCGTCTCCACTTGCCAGCGCCGCTGCGCCTCTGCCTCAAAAGCCTTCTGAACCTCCGCTTTGGCCTTGGCCTCGCTTTCGGCCCGCTGTTCGGCTTCGGCCTTGGCCTGAGTCTCCCGCCGGGCCTGCTCGACTGCCTCGGCACGAGCGGCTTCTTCACGTCGGGCGCGCTGCTCGGCTTGCGCCTTGGCCGCGGCCTCAAGCCGGGCGAGTTTCTCGGCTTCGGCCTTGCCCTGGGCTTCTCGTATGGCACGCTCTTCCGCTTCGGCCATGGCAATCGCGGCGCGTCGGGCTTTCTCTTCGGCCTTGGCCTTGGCCATTTCTTCTCGCTTGGCGCGCTGCTCGGCTTGCGCCTTGGCCGCGGCCTCGCGCTCGGCCCGCTGCTCGGCCTCAATCCTCGCCGCCGCCGCCTCAGCAGCCATCTTTTCGGCCTGAGCCTTGGCCCTGGCGTACTCGGCCGCCTTCTTCTCCGCCTCACGCCGCGCCAGTGCCTCGGCTTCGGTCTGTTTCTGCATCCGCTCAATCAGCTCATCGTACATCCGGCCATGCCCGATGACGCCGGTTGTAGCGCCTTGGGGCTCGTTCTGGGCCGCCTCCAAGGCCTGGATCAGCTTAGCGGCACTCTCGGGTCGAGCCTTCGGGCTGCGGCTTAGCGCCCCCAGAAGAATCGCGTTGGCCCCCTCATTCAACGCCTTTAGCGGACCGGGCTTCTCTTTAAGAATCTCGTACTCCACCCAACCCCGCCAACGCTCACCCTCGCCGCACAGACCGCGATACATGCACGCCGCCAGCGAGAAGACGTCGCTGACCTCGCAATCCTTGCCCGCCAACTGCTCCGGCGCTGTATAAAGCGACGAGCCCCCGATCTGACGTGACGTGATTCGCACCAACGCATCGCGGATGAGCCTGCTGATGCCGAAATTTCCTATCTTAACACCACTCCGCTCGACGAAAATCACCTCCGGGCGAATATCTCGATGCGCAATCCCCCGTCCCCGCGCATAGTCAACCGCCTCGGCCACCTGTCCAAAAACCCGAAACGCCTGCGTCGGCGTCAGTTGCCCCTTCCGCTCTAGAATCTGCTCCAGTGCCTGGCCCCCCACCGCCTCTGAAACGATGCAGCGGCGGCCCCCGCATGTGACCCAGTCCATAGTCCTGACGATACCACGGTGATCCAGCCCCCGCAGCCGCGATACCGCCGCCTCCAGCAGCAGAATGACTTGGTTATCGGACTCTAATGCCGTCGGAAGCACCCGAACCCAGACCCTTTGGCCCGACTGGGCGTCCTCCGCCAGATAGACCATGCCCAGGGCATCCTGCCCCGCCTTACCAATAATGGCATATCGACCGCTGAGAACCTGTCCCAAGCTCGTATCCCCAAAACGTGGCGTCTGCAGAAACGGCTCCACCCCGGCTCCTGAGCCCTGCCTGGCCGTCGTACCTACACTCTCAATCTGTAAATATGTACCCATCCCTGGCTTTCCACCCCGTTGTATTAGGCTGAAATCAGTGCATACGGCGACGCCGTCGCCGGATTCTTACAATCACCGTTATTATCGGCAATTCGGGCGGTTTTCGTTCGCCCGAAACTCACTTTCCACTGCCGAAAATCCCCTCTGCCGGCCCCCGGCGAGTGAATTCGGCTCAAATCAGTCTTGCATAACCCCGCCAAGTGGCCTAGAATGGGGGCAACGGCTGGGCCCTTCTTTTCACGTATGAGAACCAACGACGTATCAACAGGACCGTGAATGCCCCCACAAGAGCCGCTTCGGGCATTGCCGCTATGCACCTTACCGAAACCGAACGCAGAGTGCTCCAGGTTCTTCAGAACGGGATGCCCACAACCCTGACTCCCTATCAGGACATGGCCCGCCAGGCCGGGATAACCACCGACGGACTGCTCGACCTGCTCAGGAAATGGCGTCAGGATGGTATCGTCCGGCGAGTCGGCGCGGTCGTCAATCACTTCCGGCTCGGGCTCGATGCCGGGGCCATGGTCGTATGGAACATCCCCCCGCAGCGACTGCACGAGACAGGCCAGCTCTTTGCCGGATTCGAGCAGGTCAGCCACGCCTACGAGCGCGCCACAACGGAGCACTGGCCATACGATCTCTACACGATGGTCCACGGGCGCACCGATGAGGAAGTCCGCCGGACTGTCGAGGCAATGGCCACGGTTGCCGGCGCATCCGACTATCAAATGCTCCGAACCGAACGAGAACTGAAGAAGGCCCCGCCCACTTACGTCACACAGTAGCTAAACGCCGTCCCTGCAAGGACTTACGATGCTTCAACTGCATGGTACTGAACTGCTCGTTTTCGTCCTGGTCTCGCTGGTCTATCTGGCCGCAACGATTCTGGCGGTCTGGCAACTGCTGTCCCAGAGCCGCAAGCCCCACCGGTTCATCCTGCCCCTGGTCGCCCTGGGGGCAACGCTGGAAACCGTTCTGCTGGTCTGTCGCGCCGTGGCAATAGGGGCCGTTCCGCTGACCGGCCTGTTCGAGTCAATGATCGTCCTGACCATCGCCTTCGCCCTGCTGTATCTGTTCCTCACGGCCGCCATCGAGCAGGTGTGGTTCTCCTCCATCATGGTCTGCGCCATCTTCGCCCTCTTTGCCCTCGCCGGTATCGTCGCCGAGCCCGCCGCCCAGCCCCAACGGATCGCCGCCACGCCCTGGGCCATCGTCCACGGTATCGCCATGGTCCTCGGCGGGGCCTCCATCGTGCTTGCCGCAGCCGCTTCGGGCCTCTACCTGTGGGTCGGCTACAACCTCAAGCAGAAACGCCTGACACAGGTCCTCGGCAAAATGCCTAACATCGAGCGGCTCGAAAGGACCGTCCGACAGGCCCTGCTGTCCGCCCTTGTGTTCATTACGGTCGGCATCGTCGGCGGCATTGGACTGATCTACATGCAGCGGACCTCCATCATCGGCTGGCTGACTGACCCCAAGGTTCTCTGCATCCTGGGCACGTGGCTGCTGCTAGCGGCCGTTCAGGTGCTCCACAAGCTCCTGCTCCTCAAGGGCCGAACGCAGGCATACATCACGCTGGCCGCGTTTGCCCTGGTCCTGTTCGCCATCCTGGGCGTCGCCATCCTCGGCGCCACCCGGCACAAGTTCAAGGTTCAAACGCCCCAGGCAACCGCCACGCCGGACAGCGGCCGGCTATCGGCCATCGACTGACGACTCAAGAATGAAGATACTGCTGGTCGGACTCAATCATAAGAGCGCCCCCGTGGAGGTCCGCGAGAAGCTGGCCTTCGACGCTCAGTCCACGTCCAGTGCCCTTGGCCGGCTCAAGGAACGCTTCGCCGACGCCGAATTCGTCCTGCTGTCCACATGTAACCGGGTGGAGCTGTACTGCGCCGACAGCCGCGCCGCCGGAGTTCAGCCGGCACAATTGGTCGCATTCCTGGCCGAATACCACGGCATCGACCCGCAGGCCTTCCGTGACTTTCTCTACGTCCACGAGGACGAGGATGCGGTCCGGCACCTCCTGACGGTCGCCTCCAGCCTCGACAGCATGGTCGTCGGAGAGGCCCAGATTATTGCCCAGGTCAAAGAGAGCTACCGCCTGGCCTGTGCCGCCAAGACCACCGGCAAGGTCCTCAACCGGCTCTTCCACAGCGCCTTCTACGCCGGCAAGAAGGTCTATTCGACCACGGCCATCACGGGCGGCCGCGTCAGCGTCGCCGGCGTGGCGGTGGAGCTGGCCATGCAGCTTTTCGAGGACCTCTCCCAGGCAAGCACCCTGGTCATCGGGGCCGGCGAGATGGGCGAACTGATCGTCCAGCACCTCCTGGAGTTGGGCTGCCGTGACATCACCGTGGTCAACCGCACCTTCGAGCGGGCCCGGGCCATGGCCCAGCGTTACGGCATCGCCGCCGCGCCGTGGGAATCGCTCGCCGGCAAGCTGTCCGAAGCGAATATCGCCATCGCCTCAGCCGCCGTCCAGGACTACCTCTATACCCGCAAGGATTTCGCCGAACGAGTCAGGAGGCGGCGTAACAACACCCTCCTGATCGTCGACGTGGCGGTGCCGCGCAATTTCGACCCGGCCATCAATAAGATCGAGGACGTCTATTTATACAGCATCGACGAGCTGTCCGGCGTGGCCGAGCAGAACCGCAAGGCCCGCGAGGACGACATCACCTCCGGCCTGGAAATCATCTACGAAAACGCTGCGGACTTCATGGATTGGTTCAAGGCCCGCGATATCGGCCCATTGATCGGCCGCATGAAGGGCGAATTCATCCGAATCAGCGAGCACGAACTCCAGCGGTTCTTCGCGGGCGTCCGCTGCCAGGCGAACTGCCGGGCCTCCGCGGACCTGATGGTGCATCGGATCGTCGGCAAGCTCGTGCACTGCGTAATCAAGAACGTGGACATCGTCGCGCAGAAGCACGGCCCGGCCGAGGCGGCCAAGATGGTCGATGAAATCGTCCGTCACGCCCTCGATATCACCGCCGCGAAAGCCGCCGACCACCCCGGCGGCATGGACCCTCACGACAGCGATGCCCGCGACCAGGACAAGGCCCGATAGCCTCCATGGACCCCACGAAACCCATCCTGCGATTGCTCTTCTGGGAAAGCACCATCCGCTGCAATCTGGCGTGCGCCCATTGCCGGCGGCTGGAATCCGACGAGGCCGCCTCCACAGACCTCGCCACCACCCAGGCGATGACGCTCATCGACCAGCTGGCGGCCCTCGGCGCCGAACAACCCACGATGCCGGTTATGGTCTTTTCCGGAGGCGAGCCCCTGTGCCGCGAGGACCTCTTCCACCTGGTGGCCCACGCCCGCGGCGCCGGGATTCCCGTGGCCCTGGCCACCAACGGCACCCTGGTGGACGCGAACGTCGCCCGGCGGATCGCCGACGCCGGGATTACCCGCTGCTCGGTCAGCCTCGACGGCGCCACGGCCGAGGTCCACAACCGCCTGCGCAGGCTTGAAGGCTCGTTCGAGCAGGCCCTGGCCGGTATCGCACACCTGCGCCAAGCCGGCGTGCCGTTCCAGATCAACATGACCCTGACCCGCCACAACGCCCATCAGTTGCAGGATGTCTACGAACTGGCCCGGCGCCTCGGCGCCGTCGCCGTGCACATCTTCATGCTCGTGCCCGTCGGCTGCGGCCAGGTCCTCGGCGAGACGGACATGCTCTCGCCGCAGGAGTATGAACAGAAGATGCTCGAGATATGCCTGCTCGACGGCAGGGGCGAGATCCAGATGAAAGTCACCTGCGGCCCGCATTACGAGCGCATCGTCCGTCAGCAGGGTCTCCACCGCCGCCCGCCCATGACCCGGACCTCCGACATATCACAGCCCAACCCCCCCCACATCCCCGGCCGGACCGGCCATCAAGGCCCCAGCCGCGGATGCCTGGCGGGCATGGGAGTCATTTTCGTCAACCACGAAGGCGAGGTCTACCCGTGCGGCTATCTGCCCATCCGATGCGGCAACATCCTTCACACGCCACTGAAGGGCATCTGGCTGGGCAACGCGGACCTGGCGGCCATGCGCGACAGCAACCGACTCGAAGGCAAGTGCGGCGTCTGCGGCTACCGCACCGTCTGCGGCGGCTGCCGCGGCCGGGCCTATGCCGCCACCGGCGACTACATGGCCGCCGAGCCGTTCTGTGCCTACATCCCGCCGCAGGCAATTGAATAAGACCGAGGCAGGTAAACACCGACCATGATCAACATCAGCAAGCTCTATTGTGATGAAGTGACGCCCGGCGACTGGCTGCGATACGGCAGACCCGGCTCCGGTGAAAAGGCCCACGAGGTCGTCCCCAAGTCAGCCGCCGAGCGACGCCCCATCGTCGTCTGGAATATCACGCGGCGGTGCAACCTGCGGTGCGTCCACTGCTACAACGACTCCGGCGCGGACAAGCCCTGCCGCGAAGTCGGCGGCGAGCACGCCAGGACCGTCCTCGATGACCTGTCCGCCTTCGGCGTCCCTTCCGTGCTGTTCAGCGGCGGCGAACCACTCATGCGACCCGACCTCTTCGAGTTGATCGAACACGCCGTTGGCCGCGGTCTGCGGGCCGTCATCAGCACCAACGGCACGCTCATCGACGAGGACAAGGCCCGGCGAATCAAGGACATCGGCGTCTCCTACGTGGGCATCAGCCTCGACGGCATCGGCCCCGTTAATGACACGTTCCGCGGCGTCCCGGGCGCCTTCGACCGCGCCGTCCGTGGCATACGCCACTGCCGGGAGGCGGGCGTTCGTGTCGGGCTGCGGCTGACGCTGACGAAACGCAACGTCCAGGACATCGAGGCCCTGTTCGATTTCTTCGAACGCGAGAACATCGAGCGGGTCTGCTTCTATCACCTGGTCCCCAGCGGCCGCGGCGCCGATATCGCCGCCGAGGACCTCACGCACGCCCAGAGCCGCCGGGCCGTCGAGACCATCCTGGCCAAGGCCCGCCTGTTCAAACAACAACGCCGCAGGACCGACATCCTGACCGTCGACAATCACGTCGACGGCGTCTATCTCTATCGCCGGCTCCTCGAAGAAGACCCGGCACGGGCCGAAGACGTCTGGAAGCTGCTGACCTGGAATGGCGGCGGGCTCTACAGCAGCGGCGTGGGCATCGGCTGCATCGACTTCAACGGCGACGTCCACCCCGACCAGTTCTGGGGCCACTACACCCTCGGCAGCATCCACGAGAAGTCCTTCAGTGACATCTGGACCAACGACGATGAGCCCCTGCTGGCGGGCCTTCGCAACCGGCCGGCCCGCATCAAGGGCCGCTGCCGCCTTTGCCGGTACTTCAAGGCCTGCGGCGGCAGCCTCCGTGTCCGCGCGGACCTGCATTTCAACGACCCCTGGGCCCCGGACCCCGCCTGCTACCTCGCCGACGACGAAATCGGCCTGACGCAGGAGAAGATCGAAGAGCTGACCCGCTGCGGCGAACTCTACGATATGCCCGAATAGCCGTAGGGGTCCGATGTTGGGCAAGGCAGTGACGATGTCACCCCTGCGAAGGCAGGGGTCCGGCGCGGGCCTGGAGGTCCCCGGCGGCCGCGAGTCGTACTGGATGCCTGCCTGCGCAGGCATGACAGAGTCGTCGCCGAAGGCGACTCCACAAACGCAATGCGCACGTCTGTCCTCAGCGAAGCCGAAGGGACGCAATACGAAACACAAGGCACACAACGTGCCGTATTCTCTCAGCCAATGGCCCTACGCACGGCCGCGAGCGTCCTGTGCAGGTCCGCCTGCGTATGGGCAGTGCTCAGGAAGCACGCCTCGAATTGCGACGGCGGCAGGTACACCCCCGCATTCAGCATCCCGCGGAAGAACCGGGCGTAGGCGGCCGTGTCGCAGCGGGTGGCCGAGGCGTAGTCCGTGACGGGCCCTCCGCCGAAAAACAGCGTGAACATCGACCCGATGCGGTTGATCGTGTGCTCGACGCCCGCCGCACGGAAGGTCTCGCTGATATGCTCGCACAGTAGCCCCGTCGCCTTCTCCAGCGCCTTGTACGGCCGTAGCGACTTGAGCAGCCGCAGCGTCGCAATCCCGGCCGCGACGCACACCGGATTGCCCGACAGCGTCCCGGCCTGGTAGACCGCCCCCTGTGGAGCAAGCCGGTCCATCAACTCCGCCCGGCCACCACAGGCCCCGATGGGAAAGCCCCCGCCGATGATCTTGCCCAGGCACGTCAGGTCCGCCTCGACGCCGAATAGCGGCTGGACGCTCCCGTATCGCAGGCGAAAGCCCGTAATCACCTCGTCGAAGATCAGAACGCTACCGTGCTTCGTACACAACTGACGCAGCGTCCGCAGGAACTGCCCGTCCGGCGGCACCACCCCCATATTGCCGGCCACCGGCTCGACAATCACGGCCGCGATCCGCCGGCCATGCTCGGCAAAGACTGCCCTGACAGCATTGATATCGTTGTACGGCGCTAACAGGGTATGCCTGCTGAAGTCCTTCGGGATGCCCGGACTGCTGGGGGCCCCCAGCGTCGTTGCGCCGGAGCCGGCCTGCACGAGCAGGTGGTCCACGTGCCCATGATAGCAGCCGACGAACTTGACAATCTCGTCGCGGCCGGTGCAGCCCCGCGCCAGGCGGACCGCCGTCATCACCGCCTCGGTCCCGGAACTGACCAGCCGCACCTTCTCCACCGACGGGATAGCCGCCGTAATCATCGACGCCAGCTCGACTTCCGCGGCCGTGGGGATTCCGTAGCTGGTCCCGCGCGCCATCGCCGTCTTGACCGCCGCGAGTACCTCCCGGTGGGCGTGGCCCAGTATCATCGGCCCCCAACTGAGGCAGTAGTCGATGTACCGCCGGCCGTCCTCATCCCAGATATGGGCCCCCTTGGCCCGTGAAACGAAGATCGGCTCGGCCCCGACCGCCTTGAAGGCCCGAACCGGACTGTTGACACCGCCCGGAATCACCTTACAGGCCCTTTGGAACAGCCTGGCGTTCTTGGATGCAGACATATCGCTTACCCGGATTGTTAAGATGGGAAAACTTTGCGGATTATGACGGCAGCAGCTCGGCGGCGATTCCCAGTTTCGTCGCGACATCCAGCGTGGGCCGGCCCAGGCAATATACCTTCACTGCACCGGGGATGGTCGTCCCGTACCGATTGACATAGGCCCGCACGGTCGAGCCGCTCGTGAAGAGTATCCAGTCGATGTAGTTGAAGTCGGTATCGAGGCCCTCGACCTCGATGTTCTCATACATGATAACCGGCTCGACGAACGCACCTTCTGCCGCCAGACCTTCAGTAATAATATTGCGAGCGGTCCGGGGCCGCACTAGCAGCACCCTGGCCCCCTTGACGCCCGCGCGGGTCAGCTCCGCCACGAGCCCCTCGCTGGATTCCAACTCCGGTTGAAGGTCCACGAGTATCCCGTCTTCGCGGAGTCTCGCCGCGGTCGTCTGGCCGATGGCGGCGACCTTGCACCCGGCCAGGGCCCGGCTGTCCAGACCGATGGCGTGCAGCCGCTCAAAGAAGAACTTTACCCCGTTGGTGCTGGTAAAGAGCACCCAGTCGAACTCGCCCAGCCCGCCAAGTGCCCCGTCGGCCTGGCTGTAATCGCTTAGCGGCACAGGCTTTATGAGCGGCCGATGGACAATCGTGCCCAGGTGCTGGTATCGCTGCGGGTGCGTTCCGGGCAGATATATCCGGGGCTTGCGGGCGAACCAGCCCAGCTTGTCATCGAGTTCTACGACCCGTCCGACGATGAACACCGCCGGGGCCCGCAGTTGCGCCTTCTCGGCCACGTCCAGGAAGTCCGCGAGCCTGCCCTTGACGACGCGCTGGTCATAGCAGGTGCCCTTTTCCACGGCGGCAATGGGGGTCTCCGGGGCCCAGCCTTGTTCCAACAACGCCTGGATAATCTGGGGCAGATTCGCCACACCCATCAGGAAGATGACCGTCCCGGCCCTGGGAATCTCAAGCTCCATATCCTCCTTGCGATGGCCGGTCACGATGGCCACACTCGATGTGTAATCCCGGTGGGTCGCCGGGATGCCGGCGTAGCACGCAGCCGCGATGGCACTACTGATACCGGGCACGACCTCGAATTCGATACCCTCATCGTAGCACCGCTGGGCCTCCTCGCCGCCGCGCCCGAATATGTATGGATCGCCCCCCTTGAGCCGCACGACCATCTTGCCCTCTTTGGCCTTCTCGATGATCAGGTGGTTCATCTGGTCCTGGGGCAGCGTATGTTGGCCGGCGAACTTGCCGACGGAGATCACCTCGGCCCCGGGCTTGACCAGGTCCAGCAGTTCCGGCGGCATCAGGTGGTCGTGGAGAACGACGTCGGCCTGCGAGATGAGCCGATAGCCCTTGAGCGTGATCAACTCCGCATCGCCGGGCCCCGCCCCGACCAGATAGACTTTACCGTAGGCTTTGCTCATCGAATACCCCTTGTCATCCGCAAGGCATTGTGTTATGTCTGTGTAGCACCGGCCGGGCCCCCGGTCAAGCGAAAACGCCCGCTCCACAAGGACTTACAGCCAGATGGACGATCTCGACCGCAGGATACTCCACGCCCTCCAACACGATTTTCCCCTGGCCGAGCATCCCTACGAGGTCATCGCCGCCGGGCTGGGCATCCCGGCCGAGCTGCTTATCGAGCGGGTCCGCGGGCTCCTGGACGACGGCGTTATCCGCCGCGTCGGTGTCAGCCTCGATTCTCGCAAGTTGGGCTTTCCCAGCACCTTATGCGCCGTGCGGGTGGCGGCGGACAGGGTGGACCGTGCCGCCGGGTTCATCGGCCGCTACCCGGAGGTCACGCACAGTTACCTGCGGGACCACCCGTTTAACATCTGGTTCACGCTTATCGCATCCAGCCAGGAGCGAATCACCGAAATCCTGCAGGAGATTGCCGCCGCGCTGGACCTGGGCCCGGCCGACGTGTTGAACCTGCCCATGAAGACGGCGTTCAAACTCGATGCCCGCTTCGACGCCCAGACCCTTCGCCCCGCTCAGGGTGGCAGCCGCTAGAGGGTCCCGGCGTTGCCGGACGTTTCGGCTGGGGCGCCGGTGGTTAGAGGGTTTCTATAATTGTTGAACAAGGGCGGCTCTTTCGGGTATACCAGAACACAAGTTCAACCGTCGCCTCAGCGTATGGGGGACGAAGGGCCACGCAGACGATGAAAAACCCCAAGCTCGTCAAGGGCGCTATTGCGGTGCTGGTGATAGGACTGGCGCTGGGCTATCTGATGTACGAGGCCATGCGTTCGTCGTGGAAGTACTATTACTCCGTCGATGAGTTCGCCGCCCGTCAGGCCGAGGTCGGGCAATTCAAGCTCCGCCTGGCCGGCAGGGTCAAGCCCGGGTCCGTCGAGCGCGACCTCGAGAAGGCGCAGCTGTCCTTCGTTCTGGTCGGCTCGCACGCCGAGTTGCCCGTCGTCTACGCCAGGGGGGTCCCGGACAACTTCGCCGAGGGCAAGGAGGTCCTGGTGGACGGCCGGGTCGATGCACAGGGGCGGTTTGCGGCCGAGAAGCTCATGACCCAGTGCGAATCCAAGTACAAGGCCAAGCTCGACGACGAGTGAACATGGTTGAACTGGGGCACTTCTCACTACTGCTGGCGCTGTTTCTAAGCGCCTATGCCATTGTCGCCGATCTGCTGGGCCTGCGGCCCCGGGCGCAGTTGACCGCCGCGGCTCGAAACGCCACTATCGCCGGTTTTCTGGCCCTGACCGTGGCGATGGCTGCACTGTGGACGCTGCTGCTAAAGTCCGATTTCAGCGTCACTTACGTCGCCGAGCACACCGCCCGGGACCTGCCTGTGGCGTATAAGTTCAGCTCGCTGTGGGCCGGGGCGTCGGGCTCGCTGCTGTTGTGGCTGTGGTTGCAGGTGGGCCTGATCGTATGGGTGTTCTGTCGCGATCGGGGCCAGCCACCGTCGTTCCTGGCCGGGGCGAGAATCCTGGCGAACCTCGTCAGTGTCTACTTCCTGTTTGTCCTGATCTTCGACAAGCACCCGTTCGACCTGTCTATGGTTACCCCCGACGACGGCGCGGGCCTCAATCCCCTGTTGCAGCACCCCGCGATGGCGCTGCACCCGCCTACGCTTTTCGTGGGCTATGCGGCGTTCGTCATTCCTTTTCTATGGGCGCTTGTGGCCATTGTCGACCGGTCGCCGCGGGCGGTGGAGTTCTTCAGGCAGCGGATCGCGGCCTGGATACTCTGGGCGTGGCTGTTCCTGACCGTCGGCATCGTCCTTGGGGCCTGGTGGGCCTACGAGGAGCTGGGGTGGGGGGGCTATTGGGCCTGGGACCCGGTGGAGAATTCGTCCCTGCTGCCCTGGCTGACGGCCACGGCGCTGCTGCACTGCGCCCGCATATATACCGCCGGCAGTGGCATCGTCCGGTGGCTGATCTTCCTGAGTCTGACGACCTTCAGTCTGTGCATCTTCGGCACGTTCCTGACGCGCTACGGCCTGGTCTCCAGCGTGCACGCCTTCCCGGAGCCGGGCCTGGGCATCCTGTTCCTGGTGCTGCTGGCCAACCTCTGGCTGATCGCCGGCGTGCTCGCGGTCGTTCGCATCCGCGTCGGCCCGGCGGAGGCGCCAACCCGTAGCGGCCTGACCCGGTGGGTCTGCCGTCACAACTGGCTCATGCTGGCGCTGGCGTTCGTTATCTTCGTCGGGACGCTCTTTCCGTTCTTCAGCGGCCTGCTATCCGATCAGAAGATTCAACTGGAGCCGGCCTACTTCACCAAGATCACCGCGCCCGGCGGATTGCTGCTGCTGCTGTTTATCGGCATCTGCCCGTATCTGGTCCGCTCCGGCCTGCGCGCCGGTGCGCGAACCATCGCGGGGGGCCTGACAGCCGTGGCGGCGGTGGTGGCGTGGGTTGTCTACCACAGGTTGGCCGTGGCCTGCTTCATTGTCTGCGGCTACGCCCTGGCCAATCTCCTGGCGGATGTCGTCGCGCGCCGGCGCTCGGCCGGGCCGTGGCCCCTGCGATGGGTCGGCGCCCGCATGGTGCACCTGGGCGTGGTCGTGGCCTTCGTCGGCATCGCCGGTTCGGGCGGCTACGATACCGAAGAGCACAAGGCGATGCTTCCCGGCGATACCGTCGAGGTCGGCTCCTACCGCGTCACCTACGACGGGCTTGAAGCCGAGCACGGCCCCAACTTCACGGCGGTCACGGCCAACGTCGCTATCGGCCGGGACAACCGCCCACTGGGCCGACTGCGGCCGGCCCTGGCCTTCTATGGGGCGTCGGACAAACGCACCAGCAGCGAAATCGACGTCCGCCGGACCCTCGGTGGGGACCTGTACCTGGCCCTGACGGAGGTCGACAACGCGACGCAGCGAATCAATATGACCATTCTGACCAAGCCCCTTATAAACTGGATATGGATTGGAAGCATGATCTCGGCCCTGGGCGCGGTCCTGGTGCTGGCCGCTTTATACGGGCGACGGAGCAGTCTCACCCCGGCGGCGCAGGAGGATGAACCGTCGGCATCAACAGAAATCAGTCAGGTCCCGCATTGAAAGACGCTGTCCGCACCATTCTGATTCTGGTCATCTTCTCGGCGGCCGTCGCCGCGGGCGAGCCCAACGCGCCGTCGGCCGTCACGCTGACCGTGAGCGTGGTCAACGCCACCGCCGGTGGAACGTCCGTCTCCGGCGACAGGGTCGTCGTGGGCATTTACGAACACATGAATCCGCGGGAGACGCTGGAGGCGGCCGCCGATGAGCAGGGCAACGCCGTATTCCCCGACATCCCCGTCGGCCCGAGGACCGTGGCCCTGCCCCGCGCCCGACACGGCGACATAATGTTCGGCGGCTCGCCCGTTCTGCTCAGCGGCGGCGGGCCCCATGTCTCGGCCTCGGTCCGCGTGCATGACGTTTCGACCGACCGCTCGCGGCTTGTTGTCGGGACCCATCACATATTCGTCAAGATTCACGGGGCCCGCGTTCGCGTGACCGAAGATATGAACCTGAAGAACCCGACCGACAGGGCCATCAGTTCAGATGTCTACGATGAGCAGGGCCGTCCGGTCGTCGTGGCGGTCGAGCTGCCCGCGGGTTACCACGGCCTGCGGACGAGCGGCTATCTGGAGGAAGGCGAGGTGGTCGCAACCGACGGCGGATTCTACGACACGATGGCCATGCCCCCCGGCGAATATCAGCTCACCTTCGCCTACGACCTTGACATCAATGGTCCCGCGGTCCCCATCCGACGGCCGGTCCACCATCCGACGGCGAACCTCATCGTCCTGGCGGAACTGACCGGCGGCCTGAGCATCACGGGGCTTGGCGAACCGCAGACCGGACCTCACGGCCAGGACGGGCGACCCATCACGTTCCACCGACGCTCGGACCTCAAGGGCGGCGACGTCGTCGAATTCGCCGTCGAGGGCTTCCGTTTCGGGACGTCGTATACGATCCAGTGGGTGGCACTGGGGGTGGTCTTTGCCGCACTGATGGTGATGTCGCTGGTGAAATTCGCTAGGCCCCAGCCGTCCTAGGCGGTATGGTAGACGGCTATGTACGACGCCACGGACACGGACGCCCCGATCATCGCCGTTGAATCGGTTCGCAAGGCCTTTGCGTCCCGCCCCGTCCTCGAACAGGTGACGTTCTCGATTCGGCGGGCCGAGGCGGTGTGTCTGTGCGGCGTCAACGGCGCCGGCAAGAGCACCCTGATGCGGATCATGGCGGGCCTGCTGCGGGCCGACGGGGGGCGGGTCCTTGTCGGCGGCCATGACGTGTCGCGGGACCCGGATGCGGTGCGGCCCCTGGTGGGTGTCATCTCCCACAAGAGCATGGTCTACGCGGACCTGACCGTGCTGGAGAACCTTCTGTTCTTCGCCCGCCTCTACGGCGCTGCCGACGCCGACGCGCGTGTCGCGCAGTTGCTTGAACAGGTTCGGTTGTCGGCGTTTCGCTACGACCGCGCGGCCGTATTATCGCGGGGCCTCTTGCAGCGGCTGAGCGTCGCGCGGGCCCTTGTGCACGGACCGGCAATCCTGCTGGCCGACGAGCCCTTCACGGGTCTGGACAGCGAGGCCTGCACCCAACTTGTTGAGACCCTGACCGCCTTTACCGCCTCCGGCGGCGCCCTGGTGATGACCACGCACGACGTGGGCATGGGCCTTCGCTGCTGCACGCGGGTGCTGGTGCTGGACGGCCGGCGGATCCTCTTTGACCAGCCGACCGCCGGACTGGACGCCGCCGCGCTGGCGCAGGATTATCTCTCATACGCACGAGCGAGGGACCGGCACTGATATGCGCGGCTTGCGGGCCATCCTGGTCAAGGACATCGTCACCGAGCTGCGGGCGCGGCAGGTCCTGCCCACGATGGTCGTGCTGGGGATGCTGATCGTCTGGATCCTGCGGATCGTCAGCGAGGCCGGGCCGGTCGATCCGCGTCTGATGGGCCCGGCGACCCTGTGGATCGCGCTGCTGTTCTGCGGGCTGCTCGCGCAGGAGCGCTCCTTCGCGGCCGAAGAGCAGGATGACTGCATCTACGGCCTGCTGCTGGCGCCGCTCGACGCCGGGACGATTTACCTGGCCAAGCTCCTGGTCAACATCATCATGCTCGCGGTCTTCTCGGCCGTCATTGTCCCGGTCGTCCTGATAGCCTTCGACCTGCAACCCGCCCAAAGCCCGCTGCGGCTTGCAGCGATCCTGCTGCTGGGCAATGTTGGCATATCCAGCGTCGGTACACTGTTCTCCGCGATGGTCCGGTTCGCGCGGACCCGCGGGTCGCTTTTGAGTATAATGGTCCTGGTCGTGCTGCTGCCCATGATGATTCCGGCGACCTTTGCCCTGCTGGTGGTCTTCGGCGCGATGCCGGAGGAATTGGCCGGGTCCGGGGCGCTGGCGTTCGTGGGGACCTTTCGGGCGGCGATCGGGTATCTGGCGGCCTTCGACGCGATCTTTGTTACGGCCGGTTGGTTGCTGTTCGCCGTGGCGGTGAAGGAGTAATACATGCGACGAGTGTTGATCATTGCGGTGCTGGCCCTGCTGGCGGGTTCGACGGCCCTGGCCCTGACAAAGGGGCGAATCGCCGGCCCCGAAGGCAACCCGGACTCCGTCGTGCGGAACATCCTCTACGCCCACGTGCCCAGCTCGATCTGTTCGCTGCTGTGTTTCGCCGTCCTGCTGGTGACATCCATCGGCTACCTTGTCACGGAGAAGCCCTCCTGGGACCTGACGGCCGCCGCCTCGGCCGAGGTCGCCGCCCTGTTCGCCACCGTGCTGAACCTGACGGGCATGGTCTTCGCGAAGGCCGAGTGGGACGCCTGGTGGTCTCCGAGTCCCCGCCTGATCTCCTCGGCGATCCTGTGGTTCCTGGCCGTGGTGTACCTCATCCTGCGAACGAGCGTCTCCGGCTCGCACCACCATCGCGCGAGGGTCTGCGCCGTATTCGGCATCATCGCCTTTCTGGATGTGCCGATGGTTTATATCAGCGCCCGGTTCATCCCCGAGATTCACCGTCCCAATTTCGCCTTCGGCAGCGACTGGCAGCGGATCGCCTTCGTCATGGGCATCCATGCGGTCATCCTGCTGGCGGCCCTGCTGATCTGGCTGCGGACCGACGTGCTGAAGATGAAGGCCCGACTCGAAGACTTCTGCTGAAACCGGAGGCTTGCTTATGGCGTACCTGATTTTCGGATTTTCCATCCTGTGGATTTGCACATCCGGCTACGTGCTTTTCCTGGACCGCCAGTTGAAGGACCTCCGCCGGCGCCTCGACGCGCGAACCGGCGAAACGCGGTCCTGAACGACATGTCACTATCACGGAATCGTCCTTCACAGAGGCATCCATGATCGCACTTGGCGTATTTCTGCACGCGGTAGGGGGGTTTGCCGCGGGCAGTTTCTACATTCCCTTCAAGAAGGTCCGCGGCTGGGCATGGGAGTCGTACTGGTTCGTCGGCGGCGTCTTCTCATGGATCGTCGCCCCGCTGGTTATCGGTTATCTGACCGTTCCCGGACTTCTATCGCTGCTGAAGAACATCGAGCCGGCGTGCCTGTTCTGGACGTATCTGTTCGGCGTGCTCTGGGGCATCGGCGGGCTGACGTTCGGCCTGTCCATGCGGTATCTGGGCATGAGCCTGGGGTACGCCATCGCGCTGGGGTTCTGCGCGGCCTTTGGGACCATCATACCCCCGATCTTCGACGGCACGTTCACCGACCTGCTCGCAACGACCTCCGGCCGGGTCATCCTCGCCGGTGTCTTCGTGTGCCTGCTGGGCATTGCCGTCTGCGGCTGGGCCGGGATGTGCAAGGAGCGGGAGATGTCCGGCGAGCAGAAACGCCTGGCCATCAAGGAGTTTGACTTCGTCAAGGGTCTGCTCGTGGCCGGCTTCGCCGGGGTCATGAGCAGTTGCATGGCCTACGGCCTGGCGGCCGGCAAACCCATCGCCGAAGCGGCGGTGAAGGCCTCCGTCAAGCCCCTCTGGCAGAACAGCCCCGTGCTGGTGGTGGTCCTGCTGGGCGGCTTCACGACCAACGCCCTCTGGTGCATCATCCTCAATATCAAGAACCGCTCGGCCGCCAACTACATCGACGGTAAGACACCGCTGCCCACCAACTACCTCTTCTCCGCGCTGGCGGGCGTCACCTGGTACCTCCAGTTCATGTTCTACGGCATGGGCACAACGAAGATGGGCACGTACGACTTCTCAAGCTGGACCATTCACATGGCTTTCATCATCGCCTTCAGCAATATCTGGGCCCTGGCGCTCAACGAATGGAAAGGCGCCGGCCGCAGGACCGTGCGGCTCGTCGTCGCCGGCATCCTGATTGTCGTCGCCTCCACCATCATCGTCGGGGCCGGCAACTTCCTCGCCCAGCGGCCGGCCGGTTGACCGGCGGAAAGGCACTACTCAATGGCAAAACGAGAGATCCTCACATCCCGCCAACGGCTCATCAAGGCCCTCAACCACGAGCCGCCGGACCGCGTCCCAATCGACTTCGGCGGCTTCCAGACGGGCATCCACAAGAGGGCGTATGCCGACCTGCTTGATTACCTGGGCATGAGCGAACAGATAACCATCCTCGACCCGGTCCAGCAACTGGCCAAACCCTCCGAGGCGGTCCTGGAGCGGTTCCATGTCGATACACGCTACATCGTCGCGCACGGGCCCGACAGTTTCACCGGGGGCATCGAGCAAAACAAACGCAACGGCCGGCTCTGGCACGACCTGCGGGATGAGTTCGGCGTCGTATGGTCCATGCCCGACGACCAGCAGCTTTATATGGATATCTCGCACCATCCCCTCGCCGCCGCGACCATCGATGACATCGCCGATTATCCCTTTCCCAAGGGCGACGACCCATCGCGTTTTACGGGTCTGCGTGAGTGGGCTCTACAATTGCGAAATGAGACGCCCTATGCCCTCTGCACAGGCATTGGGGGCGTGGTCTACGAGATCTGCTGGTATATGCGCGGCCTCGAACGCTGGCTCATCGACATGATCGAGAACCCCGGTTTCTGCGAGGCCCTGCTCGACCGGACGCTGGCCTTCTGGCTCGGTTACTACAACTGTTTTCTCGCCGAGATCGGCGATCTTGTCGATGTGGTGATGATCGGCGACGACCTTGCGGGGCAGTCCGGGCCGCTGTTCTCGCCCGATTTCTACCGCCGCGTGGTCAAACCCCGCCAGAAGCGCCTGGTCCGGCACATCAAGGACCTGACCCGCGCCAAAGTCTGGTACCACACCTGCGGCTCGGCCACGGCCTTCATTGCGGACCTGCTCGACAACGGCATCGACATCCTCAATCCCGTCCAGATCAGCGCCGACAACATGGACCCGGCCGACCTCAAGGCCCGCTTCGGCCGTCACCTGAGCTTCTGGGGCGGCGCCATCGACACCCAACACATCCTGCCCTTTGCCGCGCCCGCCGAGATCGCCCGGCACGTCTACAAGAATGTAGCAGCCCTCAAACCCGGCGGCGGCTACGTCTTCAACAACGTCCACAACATCCAGGCCGGCATCCCCCCCCAGAGCATCGTCGCCCTCTTCGACGCCGCCTACGAAGCGGCCTTCTACGACTGAGCGACAGCGCAGACGCTACGCTCAAGAAGACCTGCAAAGACCCACAGCATGACCGCCGCTGTCGTCACTGTGGCCAGCGGATCACGACCTGCGAGAGGGCGGCCGGGGCGATAACCTGGCCATGATGGACGTTACAGAAATCGCCATGTCCGGCCCTTGACAGGGGCCGGCCGATTCGACATATTGGGCCTGCAAGCCCCTGGGCTATCTCGCTTTTCCTCTCTCCCTCCCTCCGCAACCCAGGGGCTTATTCTAGGCGCTGGGATTGTCTGCGGCGGTGTATTCAGGACGGATTCCGTGACAAACGGCCGTGAGTCTGGACAGCCGAATGGGGCTGAATTGCGGTTTTGGGCCGATTTTGAGGCTCGACACGTGGCAAATACTTAGGTTCCCGCATCACGGCGGCCGCCGGTGGCAAGGGGGTACGACGGCATTGATTCGCCGGGTTTTCTTGTGGGTTGCGGAGGCACTTCATGGTATAATGGTTGCCAGTGATGGGCCAGGCCGTGGAGGAGCGGTCCTCCGACGGTGTGGGCTGTCTGTGTTCATTGTGACCGATGGAAGGAGACTGAATATGCGAGCGGCGTTTCTTGTTCCCACGGTATTCGTGCTGTGTCTGTTGGTGTCCGTTGCGCCGGCGACACGGCCGACAGACATCAACCAGGACGGCGTGGTGGATATGCTGGACTTGGCACTGTTGTGCGAGGATTGGCTCTGGGAGGCGCCCGAACCGCCGGACCCCAACGATGAACTTGCCTTTGTCCCGGGCGGGGCCCTGCAAGGCGGCACGTTCGAGATGGGCGGGGGTCTGGGTGAGGGCGGCGACGATGAGTTGCCCGTCCATACCGTGACGGTCGACTCGTTCTACATGGGCCGTTATGACATCACGAACCGCCAGTATTGTGAATACCTCAACTCGGCCTGGAGCCAGGGCCTGATTACGGTCGCCGATGGCGTCGTTTACCAGGCCGATTCAGGAACCGCTTGGCCCTACTGTGGCACGTCAACGTCTGATGCCGACAGCCAGATTCTCTACAGTGGAGATTCTTTCAGTGTCCGGACCAAGGGTCTTCGGAGCATGGTCAATGACCCGATGGTGTGTGTAACCTGGTACGGGGCGGCGGCCTACTGCAACTGGCGCAGCGACCAGAAGGGGTACGAGCGGTGTTACAACCTTTCCACCTGGGAGTGGGATTTCAGCAGGAAGGGCTATCGTCTACCCACAGAGGCCGAGTGGGAGTATTCAGCCCGCGGGGGCCTTGTCGGCAAGCGCTTCCCCTGGGGCGACACCATAACGCACAACCAGGCCAATTACCACAGCAGGGTGGACTACAGCTACGATACAAGTGCCACGCGCGGGTATCATCCAGGCTGGTACGATGGCGTGTCGCCCTATACCTCCGTGGTCGGCAGCTTCGCCGCCAACGACTATGGCATCTACGATATGGCCGGCAACGTCCGGCAGTGGTGCAATGACTGGTATTCGAGTTCCTGGTATCTCTCCAGCCCATCGCATAATCCAACCGGGCCTGAAAATGGCACGGACCGTGTTGTTCGCGGCGGGGCCTGGGATACCGATGCGTACACCTGCCGCACGGCCGATCGCGACTGCAACACGCCATATTTTTGCAGTGGAAATATGGGCTTCCGGATGGCCTTGTTGGCCGAGGTGGTTGTCCCTGATGTTGTGGGCATGGCCCGACTGGATGCCGAGGACGCCATTATTGCAGTCGGGTTGGTCGTGGGGACGGTTTCGGAGGAATTCAGCGACACAGTGCCCGAAGGCTGTGTCCTCGGCCAGAGTCCATTGGCCGGTCAGACCGTTCTGCCGGGATCAGCAGTGAATCTTGTTGTCTCCAAGGGGCCCGGCGGGATCACTCCCGATGATATGGTCCTGATCCCCGGCGGCACGTTCGAGATGGGTGACAATCTCGGTGACGGGTGGGACGGTGAACTACCCGTTCATACGGTGACGGTGGATTCGTTCTACATGGGCAAGTATGAGATCACGAACCAGCAGTATTGCGACTACCTCAATTCCGCCAATAGCCAGGGCCTGATTACGGTCACCGGCGGCGTGGTCTACAAGGCCGGTTCCGGGACGAGCTATCTGTACTGCGGGACCTGGACGACAGAGATTACTGATGAATGGTATCGCAGCCAGATTCTGTACAGTGGCAGCAGTTTCACCGTCCGCACGAAGGGTGGCCGCAGCATGGTCAACGATCCTATGGTAAGCGTATCGTGGTACGGGGCTGTGGCCTACTGTAACTGGCGGAGCCAGCAGTTGGGCGAGCAGCCCTGCTACGACAGTGCGACCCTGGAGCCCATCTATCCTTTGCCCAATGGCGTGCGTCTGGCGACGGAGGCCGAGTGGGAGTATGCGGCGCGCGGGGGTCTCAATGGCAAGCGATTCCCCTGG
>DDXG01000160.1 GCA_002347125.1 Phycisphaerales bacterium UBA2266 | reverse complement strand
AGGTCCGCGTCAGTCCAGCCTTGCACTTCTGCCGCCGAATCCAAAAAGCGACAGACGCACCGACCAGCCACCATCACCCCCACACCCCACACCCGGATTCCAATTGACAATCGCCGACCGATGCGGTAGAATACCCCATCAATGGAGCGAGACAGCCTCCAATCCAGCACCCAGCCCCCAGCATCCAGTATCGAGCATCCAGTACCGAGCATCCAGCCTCCAAATCCCTACCGAACCCCAGGTCTATGGTCTGGCCCCACCTTCCAAGTCGCTCATCCCGCCGCGCCAACCCCCGGCCGCCAACCGACACCGACAACCGCAATAATGCAAAACAAAGCCAAACTTAGGCAACTCAGGCAATATAGGCAACCAACCTCCATGCCTGACACCCGCCCCCTGAATCCTGAGGTCTGGAGTCTGAAGCCTGCGTATCGTGTGTATGGTTCTATACTGGATCCCGCATCGGAGTGCGGGATGACATGTACGGGGCTGCGGGGATTCTGGTGAGAGCCGGTGAATGGGGGTTTACGTCTATGGGATGAGAGGGTAAGATTGACAACATCTTTCGTGCAAGTACTGATTTGAAAGTCGTTTACGATGGACTACGCCGTGATCATGGCAGGGGGCAGCGGTAAGCGCCTATGGCCGCTGAGCCGTAAAGACCGACCCAAGCAGGTCCTCAAGCTGCTGAACGACCAGACCCTTCTGAGAAACTGCGTCGAGCGGCTGCTGCCGGTCTTCGACGAGCGGAACATACTGGTCCTGACGAATGCCGGCTATGCCGACCTGGTCCGGGAGAACCTGCCGGAGTTGCCGTATAACAACGTCATCGCCGAACCGGCCGTTCGCGATACCGCTGGGGCGATCGGCCTGGCCGCGGCCATCCTCGACCGCTACGACGGCGACGCCGCCATGGCGGTTGTGACCGCCGACCAAGTCATCGAGCCGGCCGAGACACTCCAACAGGCTATCCGCGATGCCCTGATCTTCGCCAGGGCCAATCCAGAGTACCTGGTTACATTCGGCATCAAACCTACTTTCCCCAGTACTCAACTGGGTTATCTCGACTGTAAGAACCCGAGTCGCCACAGGGACTGTAAGAATGAGGTCTATGAAGTCCGGGCTTTTCGTGAGAAGCCCGACACCCAGACCGCCGCGAAGTACCTCAAAACCGGTCGCTTCTTCTGGAATTCGGGCATGTTCGTCTGGAAGGCGGGGACGATTCTGCGTCTTCTTGAGCAGTTCCTGCCCGATGCTGTTGAGTCCATGCAGAGAATCCGCGACGCCTGGGATACGCCGAATCAGGCGGCGGCGTTGGAGGAGTGGTTTGTCAGGCTCCCGAAGATAAGTATCGATTACGCAGTCATGGAGAAGGCCCCCAAGGTCAGCGCCATCCAACTGGACTGTCGCTGGCTGGACCTGGGGTCTTTCGCGGCGCTGGCGGATATCGTCACATCCGACGAGAACGGCAACATCGTGGTCGCCGGAGAGAGCCTGCTGCTGGACTGTGAGAACAGCATTGTCGCAACCGAGGACAAAGGGCACCTGATCGCCCTGATCGGGCTCAAGAACATGCTGGTCGCCCACAGCCCGGATGCGACACTGGTCTGTCATATCGACGACACCGGCCGGCTCAAGGAGCTTCTGGACCGCATCGCCGAACGCGGCGGTGAGCGGTTTCTGTGAAACAGGCCGCCGAATCGGGCCACTGGGGCATATCCGTGAGATACCTGGGCATAGACTATGGAAAGCGGCGGGTGGGGCTGGCCATCTGCGACGGCGGCCAGACGATCACCTCGCCACTGGCGGTTCTGGAAGGCCGCGGGGATGTCTTCGCCAAGATTCAAGGTATTGTCAAGGCCGAGGCGGTGGGGGCCCTTGTGGTGGGCCTGCCCCTGAACATGGACGGGTCGGAGGGCCCTCAGGCCGCCGCGACCCGCCAGTTTGGTGATAAGTTGGGTAAGTGCGTGGGTTTGCCCGTCCACTTCCAGGATGAGCGGCTGAGCAGTTTCGCCGCTGAACAGGATTTCGCCGGGATAGACCTGCCAAAGGCCACGCGGCGCAAGCCCCTGGATGCCGTGGCGGCCGCGCACATCCTGGAGGCCTTTCTTGAGGCTCATCGGGCCTGACCCGGACCGACTTCGCAGGGCCGATGGTGCCGCTGTATCGGAAGAATACGCTCGGCGCGGGCGGGTTCCCAGGAGCGCCTGAGAGGATTTGACAGCGGTTTTTTTGTCCGCTATCACGGTCGGAAAGTTCTTGCATGGGTCCCGCCGGCGGTCTATAATATGCGATTCATTTTGGGAATTGACACGATATGTGATATAAGCACTGTAAGCAAAAGGGTTTACAAGAAGATGCTAACGAAGCAGGAAAAAGATCAGATCATCGCCGACTACAAGACGCACCCGGGTGATACCGGCTCGCCGGAGGTGCAGATTGCGATGCTGACGCAGCGAATCAACGAATTGACGGACCACCTCAAGACCCATCCGAAGGACCATTCCTCCAGACGCGGGCTTCTGAAGATGGTTGGCAATCGGTCGGCATTGCTGAAGTATGTCAGCAAGAAAGATGTGAAGCGGTATCAGAGCGTTATTTCGCGGCTTGGCTTGCGCAAGTAACCCTCAAGGCCGTGCAACGCGGGTACGTGGACAAGTCATGCCCTGGTGTTGCGTAACGCTCATTTGAGAGGTGGTCTATGTTCAAGGTGTGCAGAGTAGAACGAGAAATCGGCGGCAGGATGCTGTCGCTGGAGACCGGCCGTCTCGCCAGACAGGCACATGGCGCGGTTCTCGTCCAGTATGGTGATACCGTCGTGCTGGTGACGGCCGTCACGGCACCGCCGCGCAGTGAATTCATTGACTTCTTCCCGCTTAGTGTCGAATACCGGGAGAAGCAGAGCGCGGCGGGCAAGTTCCCGGGTGGCTTCATCAAGCGAGAGGGTCGGCCGAGCACGAAGGAGACGCTCACGGCTCGAACGATAGACCGGCCCATCCGGCCGTTGTTCCCGGATGGGTATCGCCAGGAAGTCCAGATCATCGCACAGGTGCTTAGCGCCGACCGCGAGAACGACCCGGACGTCCCCGCCATGATCGGGGCCAGTGCGGCGCTGACGATCAGTAAGATTCCGTTCCTCGGTCCCATGGGGGCCTGCCGGCTCGGCCGCGTCGGCGGCGAATTCGTCATCAATCCCACGTACAAGCAGGTCGAAGAAGGCGACCTCAGCCTGCTCCTGGCCGGTCGTCATGAAGCAATCAATATGATCGAAGTGGGGGCCAAGCAGTTGTCGGAAGAAGTGATCGCCGAGTCCGTGCTGAAGGCTCATAGTGTGGTCCGCGAAGTGTGCGACCTGATCAACGAGTTGCGAGACAAGGTCGGACACGTCGAAAAAGAGATTCCGCTGGTCGAAAAGGATGAGGCATTGCTGGCGGAAATCCGTGAGAAGTCGGCGGCACGGCTCTATGAAGCCAAACAGATCACCGACAAGCAGCAGCGCCAGGAGGCCGTGTCGCAGCTTGCCGATGAACTGGCAAAGGAGTACTGCGAGGTCCCGGAAGGAGCCGAGGGCCGGGAGCCGCGATGTGAAATACAGGTATTCAAGGAGTTCTGGCACACGATTGAAGGCGAGGCTGTTCGCAAGCTGTTGCTGGAGGGCAAGCGGGCCGACGGTCGGGCGTATGACGCATTGCGTCCCATTTCCTGTGAAGTCGGCATTCTGCCAAGAACCCATGGCTCGGCGCTGTTCACGCGGGGCGAGACACAGTCGCTGGTGACTGTGACACTCGGGACGATCCGGGACGCGCAGATCATCGACGGGTTGCAGGATGAGTACTCCCAGAGTTTCACCCTGCACTACAACTTCCCGCCGTTCTCCGTCGGCGAGGTTCGCCCCATCCGCGGGGTCGGACGCCGGGAAATCGGTCACGGCGCCCTGGCGGAGCGATCGCTTGAGCCGGTTCGACCGGCCGACGACAACTTTGCCTACACGATCCGCATTGTCTCGGATATCACGGAATCGAACGGATCCAGCTCGATGGCGTCGGTGTGCGGCGGGACGCTGGCCCTGATGGACGCGGGCGTTCCCATCCTCAAGCCCGTGGCGGGCATTTCCATCGGCATGGTCAGTGACTCGAGCGGGCGCTATGAACTCCTGACGGACATCATCGGCGAGGAAGACCACTACGGTGACATGGACTTCAAAATCAGCGGCACGACCGACGGCATTACAGGCATCCAGCTCGACATCAAAGCCGAGGGTCTCGCACACAACATTATGACCGAAGCCCTCGAACGGGCGAAACAGGCCAGATTGAAGATTCTCGATATCATGGCGCAGACGATCCGCGAGCCGCGCCCCGATCTGAGCGTCTACGCCCCGAAACTCATCAGCATCGAGATCGATCCGGAGTTGATCGGCAAGGTCATTGGACCCGGCGGCAAGATGATCAAGAGCATCCAGGAGCAGACGGATACCACCATCGAGATCGAGGAGGACGGGACCGTCTACATCAGTTGTGTCGGCGGCGACGGACATCTCAAGGCCAGGGATATCATCGAGGCTATGACGCAGCCCCCGAAGATCGGACATGTTTACGAGCAATCCAAGGTGGTGTCGGTAAAGGAATTCGGCGTCTTTGTGGAGATCGTCCCCGGCGTGGAAGGACTCTGCCACATCAGCGAACTGAGCGGCGGTTATGTCAAGGGCGTCGAAGACATCTGCAAGATGGGTGACATCATACCGGTCAAGCTCTTGAGTATCGACGACCAGGGGCGGCTGAGGCTGTCGCGCAAAGCGGCTCTGGCGGACTTGGGTATCGAAGAAGAAATCCGCGAGAGACCCGATAGGTCGGACAGGCCGGAGCGATCCGACCGGGGCGGCCGGCACGACAAGCACGACAAACACAAGAAGCCGAAGAGATTTGACGACGATCGACGCCGGTAGGGCATTCCAACGGCGGCAGTCCCTGTTCGTCTGGCTTTCAGCAGGAGCGGTCAGATGTGGTACTTTCTCGCCGGCCTCATTGTCGGGCTGTTCGCGGGTGGTTCGGCGCTCGTCTTCATCAGGCGTCGTCGCGCCGGCGCGGCGGCACGGCCTGAACCGCCGGACCACGAACTGGAGGAACTGGCGAGGTTGGCGGGTGAACTGGCGCACGAGATCAGAAACCCGTTATCCACGCTGAAGGTCAATCTTCAACTGGTCATGGAGGACCTGGCGGCGGTCAAGGACGCCCGTGAATCCGAGAACATCCGGCGGGCGACACGCAAGCTCGAGGTCATTCGCAAGGAAACCGACCGTCTCGAGCAGATACTGGACGGGTTTCTGAGGTATGTCGCGCGTCCGGAACTGGAGCCGATGACGGTGGACCTCAATGAATTGGTCGGTGATATGATAGACTTCTACGGTCCACAGGCGATCAGCCATGGGATTGCCGTCGGGCCGAGACTATGCGCCGGAAAACTGATGTGCCGATTGGACCCCGACATGCTCAAGCAGGTGCTGCTGAACCTCTTTATCAACGCACAGCAGGCCATGCCCAACGGCGGCGAACTGGCGATTCGCACCGACAGGAGCGGCGGCGATGCCGTCATCGAAGTGGTCGATACCGGCAACGGCATTCCCGAGGATAGAATCGGACATATCTTCGACGCTTACTACTCGACGCGGCCGGATGGCTCCGGTCTCGGACTGTCAACCGCTCGAAAGATCATCCTCGCCCACGGCGGCCGCATCGACGTACAGAGTGAAGCCGGAAACGGCGCCACTTTCACGATACGCTTGCCTCGACAGATTCAGTGAGGTCCTCTTGAAGGAAAAGGCCGGCACAGCATTGATTGTGGATGATGAGCGGGACCACGCTGACGGCATCGCCGAGGCGCTTGACAAAGTGTGCGCCCGCACCATCGCCGTCTACACGGGTAAGGACGCCTTGGAACTGGTGGACAGAGAAGATATCGACGTCATTGTCACAGATCTGAAACTCAATGGCGATATTGACGGCCTCGATATCCTCGACGCGGTAACAGCCCGACACCCGCGTCCGGAGGTCATATTGATTACGGCCCACGGGTCCATCGACACCTGCAAGCAGGCCATTAAGCGCGGGGCCTATGACTACCTGCCCAAGCCCATCGACATCGGGCAGCTTCGGACGCTCGTCGTGCAGGCGGCGCACAAGGCGGCATCGCAGTGGCGCCTTGCAACGCCGGCGGAACAGGAGGGCGACTTTGTATTCGAGGGCATTCGGGGCCATGCGCCCGCCATGACAAGCATCTTCGATATCCTCAAACGTGTGGCGCCCACGAATATCTCCGTTCTGATCGAGGGCGAATCGGGCACGGGCAAAGAGCTGCTCGCCCGCGCGATCCACGCCAACAGCAGGCGATGGAACAAGCCGTTCAAGCCGATCAACTGCGCGGGCTTGACCGAGACCCTTCTGGAAAGCGAGTTGTTCGGACACGTCAAAGGAGCATTCACGGGGGCGATGACCGACCGCAAGGGCCTCTTTGAGATCGCGGACAAGGGGACTCTGTTCATGGACGAGATTGGTGACATGCCGCTGAACATGCAGGCCAAGCTGCTTCGCGTGCTCGAAGACGGGGTGGTGGTGCCCGTTGGATCGACCCGGCCCACGCTCGTGGATGTGCGAGTGATCAGCGCCACGAATCAGAACTTAGCGCGATTGGTGGAAGACAAGAAGTTCCGGCAGGATCTGTATTTCCGCATCAAAGGCGTCAATGTCACGCTACCGGCGTTGCGCCAACGGCCGCAGGATATCAGCGACCTGGTGAACTACTTCATCCAGGAGGCGGCCTCGGAGACGGGCGTGGCCGTCAGCGGCATCACCGACGCGGCCCTGAACGTCCTGGTCAACTGTGACTGGCCGGGCAACATCCGCCAGTTGCGCAACACCATACGCACCATGGTCGTCATGTGCGACCGCGACCGGCTGGATGTGAGGGATATCCCGGCGGAGATTCACCGTCCGCGACAGTTGACCGGGGCCGCGCCGGCCGCGGGCGACCTGGGCGGCATGTTACTCACCGAACTGGAAAGGCAGGCGATTGTCGACACGCTGGCGCAGACCGAAGGCAACCGGGAAAAGGCGGCGAAGATGCTCGGCATAGGGGAACGCACGCTCTATCGCAAGATCAAGGAGTTCGGCCTCGGGTAAGGAGCCGCGACAGACCGGCGGCGCGGGGCGGAGGGCCCCGGCGTGAGGCGGTCTATGGCCGTCAATACCCCAAGGCGGCGCCACGGCCGCGCGGGTCCGAGACTCCGGTGAGCGCGCCCGTCCGCGGATCGATGGCAATGGCCTGTACATTGCCGATCCGTCCGACGCTCTTGAGCAAGTGGCCTCGGCGTTTCAATTCCTCGGCGACCGCATCCGAGAACACCTCTTTCTCGTGCTCGATGGCGTCCGGAAGCCACTGATGATGAAACCGAGCGGCCGCGACAGCCCGGTCAATTGTCATGCCGTGGTCGATAACGTTGATGGTGAACTGCAGAACAGTCGTGATAATCGTTGGACCACCGGGGGTGCCGACAACCATGAAGTTGCTCCCGTCCTTTGTCACGATGGTCGGGGTCATGGAGCTGAGCATGCGTTTGTTCGGTTCGATGGCGTTGGCCTGCCCGTAGACGAGGCCCGCCGTGTTCGGCATTCCAGTCTTGGCGCTGAAATCGCCCATCTCATTGTTCAGGAGAAAACCGGCTCCCCCGACGACGAGGTGACTGCCGTAGCTGCCTTCGAGCGTTGTGGTCACCGCCACGGCCATGCCGTCCTTATCGACAACCGAGTAATGCGTTGTCTGACGGCTTTCGAGCTCCGCGGCTTCAAGGTCGCCGCAGCGCACCTGGGTGCTGGGGGTGGCGGCGGACATGTCGATACCGGCCGCCCGCCGTCGTGCATACGCCTTCGAGAGCAACGAGGCGTGCGGCACGTCGTAGAAATCCGGATCGGCGATGTACTGCGCCCGATCTGCGAATACGCGGCGCTCGACCTCGGTCATCAGATGGACCGTATCGGCCGTGTTGTGGCCCAGTGCCCGCACATCATAGCCTTCGAGCATGTTCAGCATTTCGATGAGACTGATTCCACCGGAACTCGGCGGCGACATCGACACGATCCCATAGCCGCGGTACGTGCCGGTGACAGGGGTCCGCTCGACGCAGTCGTAATTGGCCAGGTCCTCGTGGGTGATGATCCCGTCGTACTTGCGCATCGTCGCCACGAAACGGTCCGCGACGCGCCCTTTGTAGAATCCGTCGCGGCCGTGTTCGGCGATGGTCCGCAACGTCGCGGCGAGGTCCTTCTGCACCCATCGCTCGCCCGCCTCATAACGCGATCCGTCGGGTTTGTTGAAAACAGCATTGCTCTCTTCAAACATCTTGAATTTGTCGCCGCCCATGGGAACGTCGAGAATCCAGCCTTCATCCGCCAGCCTGATCGCGGGCGCCAGAACCCGGCGGCGGTCCAGGACGCCGTACTTCTCCAGCGCATAAAGCGTGCCGGCGACGGTCCCGGGCACGCCGACAGCCAGGGCCCCGTCCCGTGTCAGCCGCGTGATGACGTTGCCCTGTTCATCGAGGTACATATCGCGATGTGCCGCGCCGGGGGCCTTTTCGCGGTAGTCGATGGTGGCGGCGAAGCCGTCGGCCCGGCGAAGGACCAGAAAGCCGCCTCCGCCGATGTTGCCGGCTTCGGGAAGGACCACGGCCAGCGCATAAGAAACCGCGACGGCGGCGTCCACGGCGTTGCCGCCTTGTTGGAGTATCTCGACGCCCACCTGCGACGCCAGCCGATGGCCGCTGACCACGATCCCGTTGCGATAGACCACCGGCGCGGCGTCGTTGCGCTGCGCCAGGGCACATTGTCCCGCGGCCAAGGCGGCCAGCAGCCACGCAATCACCCGGGTCTTGCGGGACGGTCTTTGCGGTGCGTACATCTGTTGATCTCCAAGTCTTGACTTGTGACCCGCCGAGAGCCTATCGAGTATCGAGCGTCAGTGTGATCGTCGTGTCCGAGTCGTCGTATCGAACGGGAACCGTGCGACGATTCAGCGTGACGCTGTCAGGGCGGCGACCGACATGCAATCGCAAATGGATGAGCGGCTGGCCGCTGAGCTGGACGTCCACTTCGGGATCATGGCTGTTGAACACCGCGTAGGCCTTGGAGAGGCAATCCATGACGACCTTGCCGTCCTTGCGCAGGTAGCTGCCGCAGGCCACCAGGTATTGCTGCGTCGAGTCAGGGGCATCATTGTCGCCCCGCCGGCGAGTGACGCCGAAGACGGCCGCGTCGGTCTCCCAGCCGTTGATGACGCTGCAACTATTACGGTGCATCTTGCCGCCGTCCGCCATCAGATTCAGGTACACATCCGACACACGGTCCTTGCCCGTGATCCGCACGCCGACGGCGTTGTCCGCTTCCAGAAGCTCCACCTGCGGCAGTGGTCCATCGTCGCGCGAAGGCAGCAGGGCGGTGATGAACTTCGCCTCTCGCAACGGCGGCGGCGGCGGCGACAGCGCCAAGTAGGGGACCTGTGTGTCGGGGTCATGGTCTTTCAGGCCCGACATTTCGGTGACGGCTACCTGTGTGGGGTAGAGCATCTTGACCGTCACGGCCGCCCGATTGCCGGCGGATATGTAGATGTCGGCGCCGGATGCATCGGCCTTGCCATCGTAGTGAAGAAGCCATTCGAGTTTGCCGGGCTCGTGGGTTCGCACGTCGTCAAAGATCAGGATGACGCCGTCGATCCAGACGAAATGCCGGTAGTTGCGGCTGAACTTCCAGGAAGTGGGGCCGGTGGCGTCCGCCAGAATGTACTTGAGGCCTCCCAGGTCCAGCAGATGCTGCACCGATCCGGGTGTGACCGTGCCGCGGTCCGGCCCGGCGCAGTCCTCCGGGTGGCCCGCACGGCCGTCGGTCAGGATGACGTTGTGCGCGTGGCTCTGGCGGTAGTAGGATGAATACTCGGGCCGACTGTAGGAGCAGTTGCCGCTGTCAATCAGCAGGGGCTTGCCCTTGTGAAAGAGGAGAAATGAGCCCGCGTCGGGGTGGGCGTGGTTCCAAGCATAGCCGGACTTGACGGCCAGCAGCGTCGCATCATCCGACCACGAAGACCGCAACATGGCCCAGCCGATTTGCTCATAAGCGAACGAGTTCGGCAGATCGGCGGGGGGCGAGGGTACGCTCGGAGCCAAACCGCAGGCCAGCGCGATGGGGTCTTTGTATCCACGGTCCATCCGGGTCAGATACCACCGCCGGGCCTGTGAGGCGTAGCCGCAGGCCTCCAGGAGGCGCAGCGTCCGCGAGCCATCGGCGTTGAGGCTGCTGTCGCCGAAGTTGACGGCAAGCAGGCCATCCGAAGCGGGATAACAGGTGTGGACGAAGAAGTCGCCCGCGGTCTCAAGCAGGCCAATCGGCGGGGCGGGCCGATCCGGGAATACACCGGGCCAGGCCAGACGAAAGAGCAGGTACTCCGAGAGGGCGTAGTTGGCGTAAGAGACGCTCTCGTAGAAGGCGCCTTTCGGGTCGAAGTTGGTGCACTTGTTCTGCAGAATGTTGCCGCCATAGTAGAACCACTCGGCAAAAGCATCGTTGACCCGCTGTGCCCACGACGCCGCCTCGGGATGATCCGCGGCAATCGACAGCGACGCCAGGCCCGCCATCGCCACACAGACGCTCCACCAGTTGTGCCCCATCGAGTCGAGTGCATGGATACGCCGCTCGCCCAGGAGCCAGTCATCGAGCGTCGGCCGGATACCCAGTCGAACCATCGCCTCGACGATACGCGCTCGGTCGGCGGGGCTGATGGCGTCGCGGATGCTGTCGTAGCCCACGGCGTAGCCGTAGCAGAACCGGGCCGTGTTCAATTCGCTATGCCAGGGTGGATTATGCCCGGCATCACCGGCCCAGCGGCTCAGGGCAGCGTAGTGCAGCATCGCCTCGGCCAGGCGGTTAGCGTAGCGCCTATCGCCGGTCATCCGGTAGGCCAGGCCGAGGGTCTGGCCCATATCGGCCATCTGGGAACTCGGACGGCCGTAGTTGCCATGCTGACCACTACCCCCCTCGGCGTACTCCTTCGAGACCAGTTCGTCTCTGAGCAGCCGATCCGCTCTGTCGATCATTTGCAGCCGGGCTTTGGCGATTTCACCGGGCTGGCCGGCTTCGGCCTTCAAACGCTCGACACGTTGCGCGGTGAAGAACAGTCTGGGGCCCGCCGGGTCCTCCGCGGCCATGGCAGAACCACACACGGCCGCCGCAAGCAGCAAGGCACACAGCCGTGTCAGGGCTTGAGGGTGGTTGTTCGGCCGGTGTTGTCTTTGATCGTTCATAAGCGACTCCTCAGAAAGGTCATAAGCCGGATTCTACAGCGCCGGCGGGATATTTCCACAGGTTCCTGATGGTTGCGGATACCCCGAATCCTGCTATAGTAATGGTTTGGCCGCAGCGCGGCGTTCCGCGGCTTGCGGCGAGGTGTGAATGATCTCTTGTTTGGAGTGGTTCATGATGTCCAAGACGTCTTTGTGCCGTCGGCGATTCCTTAAGGCGGCCGCCGCCGGGGGTACGGCGGTGGTCTTCCCGGCGATTGTGCCGGCGTCGGTGTTCGGGGCCAATGCCCCCAGTAACCGGATTGTGATGGGCGCTATCGGCGTCGGCTCCCAGGGCACCGGCGATATGCAGGGTTTTCTGGGCAAGCCGGAGGTGCGGATGGTGGCCGTCTGCGATATCGATCGCGGCCACCGTGAACAGGCCAAGCGAATCGTGGACGACCGATACGGCAACAGCGACTGCAAGGCCTATCTGGATTTCCGCGAACTCATTGGTCGGGGCGACCTGGACGCGGTCCAGTTGGCGCTGCCGGACCACTGGCACGCCATCCCGGCCATTGAGGCGGCCCGCGCGGGGCTCGATATTCACGGTCAGAAGCCCCTGGCCCGGTCGATCCGGGAGGGGCGGGCCATCTGCGACGCAGTCCATCGCTACGGGCGAATCTGGCAAACGGGCAGCCAGCAGCGGTCGGACTACCACTTCCGCAGGGCGTGTGAACTGGTCCGCAACGGCCGACTCGGCAAGATCAAGTACATCGAGGTAGGGCTGCCCACCGGCGGCGGCACCAATGTGCGGCCCATTGCGCAGGTTCCCGACGGCCTCGACTGGAACTGGTGGCTGGGCCCGGCCCCGTATGTTCCTTACCGGGGCGTCTCCCATTGGGATTGGCGATGGATCATGGACTACTCCGGCGGCCAGCTCACCGATTGGGCCGGGCACAATATCGACATCGCCCACTGGGGCATGGGTTGGGACCGCACGGGGCCCGTGGAGATCGAGGGCAGGGGGGTCTTCCCCACCGACGGCCTGTTCAACGTGCCGACCCACTACCGTTTCACCTGCCGGTATGCAAACGGCATCGAGATGATCGTAGCGAACAACACCCAGGTGGCTCAGGGCGCCAAGTGGTATGGCGAGAAGGGCTGGATTCATGTCAGCCGCGGCGGCCTCAGCGCATCGGATGAGAGGATACTCCGCGAGGAGATCGGGCCGGACGAAATCAGGCTCTATGAGAGCCGCGACCACAAGCAGAACTTCCTGGACTGTGTCCGCAGCCGCAAGGAGACGATCTGCCCGGTCGAGGTCGGTCATCGTTCCATCAGCGTCGGACTCCTGGGCGAAATCGCCATGCTGACCGAACGCAGAATCAAGTGGGACCCGCAGCGCGAGGAGATCATCAATGATCCGGAAGCCTCGGCCCTGCTCGGCCGCAGTTATCGCGAACCCTGGACCCTGTGAGAACAACTCCGCCCAAGAGGCGACACGAAGGAGCTTGATAATGAGAAAGACCACAGTCCTGTTGACTGCTCTGCTGACCTGGGCCTGCCTGGGCTTGTCGGCCTGCCGCGCCGAGAAGGGATGGGAGGACCTCTTCGACGGCAAGACGCTCAATGGCTGGGTACAGCGAAACGGCAAGGCCCGCTATACGGTCGAGGACGGCGTCA
This sequence comes from Phycisphaerales bacterium UBA2266, assembly GCA_002347125.1. GTDB lineage: Bacteria > Planctomycetota > Phycisphaerae > Sedimentisphaerales > Anaerobacaceae > UBA2266. Next base: position 33,908 of record DDXG01000160.1, on the reverse strand, counting down.
TCGTCGGTACCACGGTCACCGGCACGCCCAACAGCTTCTTGTGCACGGAGAAGATGTATAGCGACTTCATCCTGGAACTGGAGTTCCTTGTCGCCGATGGGATGAACTCCGGCATTCAGATTCGCAGCAACAGCTATCGCGACTACAACAACTACCAGGTCCACGGCTATCAGGTCGAGATCGATCCGTCGGACCGGGCCTGGAGCGGCGGAATCTACGATGAGGGCCGACGAGGCTGGCTTTTCGACCTCAAGGACAAGCCGCAGGCGCAGAAGGCCTTCCGACGCGGCCAGTGGAACCATTATCGCGTGGAGGCCATTGGCGACCGAATTCGCACGTGGGTCAACGGCGTGCCCGCGGCGGACCTCACCGACGGCATGACGCGCACCGGTTTCATCGCGTTGCAGGTCCACAATTCGCAGACGGCCGGCCAACAGATTCGCTGGCGCAACATCCGCATTATGGATCTGGCGCCTGTCCGCGGGCGGCCGTATCTCAAGGCCCTCATCGTCGACGGCCAGAACAACCACGACTGGGCGGCCACGACACCTTATCTCAAGGCCATCCTTGAGGATACGGGGCTATTCAGGGTCCAGGTGGCGACCAGCCCGCCGGCGGGCAAGTCGATGGACGACTTCAAGCCGCCATTCGCCGGCAACGACGTCGTTGTCCTCAACTACACCGGTGACGACTGGTCGGGGCAGACGCAGCAGGCCTTCCTGGACTACGTCCGCAACGGCGGCGGCGTGGTCGTCTTTCATGCCGCCAACAACGCATTCCCGAACTGGAAGGAATATAACGAGATTATCGGCCTGGGTGGCTGGGGCGGCCGCAACGAGAAGTCCGGGCCGATGGTCCGCTGGAAGGACGGTCGGATGGTGCTCGACAATTCTCCGGGCGCCGGCGGCACACACGGCCCGCAGCATGAGTTCGCCGTCGAGACGCGGGACGCGGACCATCCCATCATGCAAGGTCTGCCGCGGAAGTGGCTAACGGTTCGAGACGAACTCTACAGCAAGCTCCGCGGCCCGGCCGAGAACCTCAGTGTCCTGGCGACCGCTTACGCTGATCCCGGTCAGCAGGGCACCGGTGAACACGAGCCCATCCTTTTCACAATCCACTGGGGCGAGGGGCGCGTGTTCCACACGGTACTTGGCCACGGGCCCGAACAGTGCCGGGGTGTCGGCTTCATCGTCACGCTCCAGCGGGGGGCCGAATGGGCCGCCACCGGCCGGGTTACACAGCATAACATCCCCTCCGATTTCCCCACGGCGGACAAGGCAACCGTCCGCCCATCACCGCAGGACTACACGGCCATACGCAAGTACGACTTTGAGCAATCCCGTGCAACACTGGCAGCCATCGAGGCCGAGATTCGCAGCGTCCCCATCGGGGCCTTCGACCGGATCGAATCGCGGCTGCTCGAAGAACTGGCGGCCCCGGAGACAACCCTGGCCGGTAAGCAGTTCATTTGCCGATACCTGCGCGAGGTGGGATCGGCGAAGTGCGTGCCCGCTCTGTCGGCTATGCTGGCGGACAAGGAACTCTCGCACATGGCCCGATGGACCTTGCAGATGATACCGGCGGCCGAAGCCGGACAGGCGTTGGTCGCAGCATTGAAGACGACACAGGGCGACCTGCGGATCGGCGTTGTGGGGTCTCTCGGTTCACGGCGCGAGCGGGCGGCCATCGAGCCGATCTCGGCGCTTATTGCCGAAGGCGCCGACGCAGCTCTCACGGCCGCCGCCATCAAGGCCCTCGGACGAATCGGCGGTTCCGAAGCGGCCGAGGCTCTTATCGCCGCCAAGGCACCGGTCGAACTCAAGAGTCTGCGGGACGACAGTCTCCTGCGCTGTGCCGATTCGCTGCTGGATAGCGGCAAGGCGGATGCGGCGGCGCGTATCTACGCCTCCATGACGGGTCCCGAGTACGCCACACCCGTGCGAATTGCGGCGTATCGCGGGTTGATGCTGGCCGATGCCGACAGGGCCGTACCGGCGGTCCTGGCGCTGCTGAAAGACAGTGACATCAAGTTGCAGCAGGCCGCCGGCAAGTTCATGACCGAGATGCCCGGCGAGGGCATCACGAAGGCGCTGGCCGGGGAGCTTACGGGATTGGGCCCGCAGGCGCAGGTGGTCCTGATTGGGGCCCTGGAGGCTCGCGGCGATAAGACGGCGGCGGCGTCGGTTGCCTCGCTGGCGTCGGCGGGTGAGCCGTCTGTCCGGCTGGCGGCCGTCAACGCGCTGGGTGTTCTCGGAGCCGCATCGCATATTGAGATGCTGGCGAAGACCAGTGCCGAGTCCGGCGAACTCGGCAGGGCCGCCGCCCGTAGCGTCAGCCGCATCGCCGATGCCAAGGCGCCGGCGGTCTTGGAGACGCTGGCCACCAACCACGGTGAGCCGCAGGTTCGCACTGCCGCTATCAACGCGATTGTCGACCGGCGGCAGGTTACGGCATCCGGCGCATTGCTCAAGGCCGCCGGCGACAGCGACGCGGGCGTCCGCAAGGCGGCCTACAGGGCCATCGGAGCTCTAGGCAGTGAGAAAGACATCGCTGTGCTTGTGGACAACCTGGGCAAGGGCGAAAACGCCCCGGATCGCGGCGACATTGAGCGGGCTATCGTCTCGATTGTGTCGCGGACCAAAGACTATGACGGCGCGGCGATTGTTGCCGGGCTGGATACGGCTTCGGACGAGGTAAAGATGAGCCTGCTCAACACGCTGCCGGCCGTCGGTTCGGACAAGGCCCTGTCGGCGGTGCGGTCTGCCTTGGCGGCAGGCGGAGAGGTTGGCAAGGCGGCCGTCCGTGCCATGGCGGCATGGCCGAATCCGGCGCCCCTGGAGGACCTGCTGACGGTGGCGAAGAACCATACCGACGCAGCGGCACGAGTGATTGCGCTGCGGGGCTACATCAAACTGGTCTCGCTGCCGGCGAACCGTCGTTCGAGTGATACGGTCGGACTGTTGCAGGCGGCCTTCGATACCGCCGAACGGCCGGATGAGAAGCGGGCGGTCCTGTCCCTGCTGCCGGACTACGCATGTGAAGAGTCGCTGGCCCTGGCCGAGCGGGCCAAGACCGACAGCGCCCTGGCGAAGGAGGCCGAGCAGGCCGTCTCCAAGATCAGGAGCGTTCTTCTGAACAAGAGTCTGAAGGTCTCGGCCTCCTTGAACAGCAACGCCGCCGGCAGGGCCATCGACGGAGACCCCGGCACGCGGTGGGATACCGGCCGCGGCATGACCCCCGGCGACTGGTTTATGATCGACCTGGGCGTCGACGGCAAGGTCAAGGGCCTGGTTCTGGATTGCCGAGGCTCCGACGGCGACTATCCGCGCGGTTACGAGGTCTACGCCTCGTTCGACGCGGGCAACTGGGGCCGACCCGTCGTCACCGGCAAGAGCGACAATCCCTTGACAAGAATCGACTTCGGCAAGACCGTTTCGGCCCGATTCATCAGGATCGTGCAGACCGGATCGGTTCCGACGCTTTTCTGGTCGATCCATGAGTTGACCGTTGAATTCGAGTAGCGATTCTGCGTATTGGGAGTCTGAAATGAGTCTGCGAGGTGTCGTGTTGGCGGGCGGGACCGGGTCACGGCTGATGCCGCTGACGAAGGTGACGAATAAGCATCTGTTGCCGGTCGGCGACAAGCCGATGGTATTTCACCCCATCGAGAAACTTACCGGCGTGGGGATCGAGGAAATCCTCATCGTCACCGGCGTCGAGCACATGGGCGACGTCGTGAGCCTGCTGGGGTCGGGCAAGGACTTCGGCTGCCGCTTCACGTACAAAGTCCAGGACGAGGCCGGCGGTATCGCCCAGGCGCTCGGCTTGGCGCGAGGTTTCGCCCGCGAAGAGCCTCTGCTGGTGCTCCTGGGCGACAATATCTTCCGCGACAGTCTCAAGTCCTACGCCGGACGGTTCATGAAGCAGGGCGGCGGCGCCCGGCTGTTGCTGCGGCAGGTGGATGACCCCCACCGGTTCGGCGTCGCCGAAATCGCCGGCGAACGGATCGTGGGGATCGAGGAGAAGCCCCAGCAGCCGAAGAGCCATTACGCCGTGACGGGCGTCTACTTCTACGATGGCGCGGTATTCGACATCATCGACACACTCAAGCCCTCCGGCCGGGGCGAGATGGAGATCACCGATGTCAACAACGCCTACATCACGGCGGGGCGGATGCACTACGACCTGCTGGATGGCTGGTGGACGGACGCCGGTACGTTCGAATCGCTTAGAAAGGCCAATGAACTGGTCGGTCAGGAGCCCCCGAGATGACAAAGCAGACGGCGAAGCTCAAGACGGTGTTCAACGATGAGGGGCTGATGGTTCGCGGATCCGGCGCCTTGATTGACGGCGTGGCCGTCCGTCGGGCCAGGGTCATGCCCGATGAACGCGGACGGCTCGGCGAGATCATGCGCGCCGACGACCCGTGGTTTGAGAAGTTCGGACAGGTGTACTTCACGACCACGTATCCTGGGGTGGTCAAGGCCTGGCACTATCACAAGGTCCAGACAGACCATTTCTATGTGATCCGCGGCACGATCAAGGTCGCCCTTTACGACGACCGGCCGGATAGTCCGACGCATGGCGTGGTCAATGAGCTGTACCTGAGTGAACACTGCCCCGGTCTGGTGCGAATCCCCGCCGGGGTGCAGCACGGGTGGATGTGCGTGGGCCAGACGGAGGCGTATATCGTCAATATCGTCTCGGAGTCCTACAACTACGCCCAGCCGGACGAATATCGCACGGACCCCCACGAGAATCACATACCCTATGACTGGATGCGCAAGGATGGCTGAGCCGGCCGTGGCGATTCTAGGGGCGCGGGGTATGCTGGGCAGCGACCTGGTCGTTGCATGTCGTGATTGCGGCATCGGGGCCGTGGGATTCGACCTGCCCGAGTTTGACATCACCGACGATGCCCAGGTGCGCCGGGCCATCGTCGCCGCCGACGCCGTGGTCAACTGTGCCGCGTATACGAATGTCGATAGGGCCGAGAGCGAGCCGGATATAGCCCACAGGGTCAACGGCGAGGCGGTAGGGCGGCTGGGCGAGTTGGCGGCTGAGGCAGGCAAGTGGGTGCTGCACGTCAGTACGGATTTCGTCTTCGACGGGAAGCTGGATCGACCGTACCGCGAGACCGATGAACCCCATCCGATCAGCGAGTATGGGCGGAGTAAGCTGGCCGGTGAACGACTTCTGCTCAATAGCGGCTGCCGTGCGTGTATCCTGCGGGTACAATGGACCTACGGCCGCGGCGGCGTGAACTTCGTCCGCAAGATACTGGATCGGGCCCGGGGCGGAGGCCCGTTCAACGTGGTAGACGACCAGATCGGTTCCCCGACGGCCACGACAGCCGTGGCGGAGGCCATGGTCGAGTTGATTCGTCTGCGTCCGACGGGCGTGTTCCACTTCGCCGCCGGCGGGTATGCCAGTCGGTTCGAGGTGGCTCGCCGCATCGTGGACATGACGGGTGTATCGTGTGTCGTAAGTCCTTGTAAGAGCAGTGATTACCCAAGCCCGGCGGCACGTCCGCTGAATAGCCGTTTTGACTGTGCAAAGATCCAGGCTCTACTGGGGCATGAGATTCGCCCCTGGCAGGAGGACCTGAAGGCATTCGTGAGGCAGCTATGAGAAGAATCCTCGTAACCGGTGGGGCGGGTTTCATCGGCAGCAACTTCGTGCGGATGATTCTGGGCGAGCAGCCGGATTGCTTCGTTGTGAACCTGGACAAGTTGACGTATGCGGGCAATTTGGAGAACCTGGCGGGTTTCCTGGAACACCCGAATCACAGATTCGTCAGGGGCGATATCTGTGACGGCCCCTTGGTGGCGAATCTCATCAAAGGCGAGAAGATTGACGCCATCGTCAACTTCGCCGCCGAGAGCCACGTGGACCGCTCCATCGCCGAGCCGAAGGTGTTCATCGAGACGAATGTGGCTGGCACGCTGACGCTTCTGGAGGCGGCCCGGGAGCATCGGCTCGAACGCTTTGTTCAGGTCTCGACGGATGAGGTCTATGGAGCGCTGGGCAAGGAGGGGCTGTTTACCGAGGACGCGCCGCTGAGCCCCAATTCGCCATACTCGGCGAGCAAGGCCGCCGCCGACCACATCGTCCATGCCTTTGCCCACACCTGGCACCTGCGCTGCAATATCACGCGATGTTCAAACAACTACGGCCCCTACCAGNNCAGTTCCCCGAGAAGCTGATCCCCCTGATGATTAACAACGCCCTGAACGACAAGCCGCTGCCGGTATACGGCGACGGGATGCAGGTGCGGGACTGGCTCTACGTATATGATCACTGCACGGCCGTCTGGACGGTGTTGACGCGGGCCGAACCCGGCAGGACGTACAATATCGGGGGCTGCAACGAGAAGACCAACATCGACGTCGTGCGGACGATTCTCAAGCACCTTCACAAGCCGGAATCGCTGGTCCGGCATGTAACGGACCGGCCGGGCCACGACCGCCGTTATGCGATTGATGCATCGCGGATTATGCGGGAGCTGGGGTGGAAGCCGTCGGTCACGTTCGAGCAGGGTCTGGCCCGGACCATCGACTGGTATCTGGGCGCCCGCGACTGGCTCGACGATGTTGTCAGCGGCGACTATCGCAACTACTACGAGTCCATGTACGGCAACCGATAGACGGAACTCCCACAACATGCCCGAACAGCCCGTCGCCACCCTCTGCATCGTCAACTACAAGACGTTGGATTTCACGCGGCTGTGTCTGCGCAGCATCCGGCGCTTCACCCGAATACCCTGCGAGGTCATGGTCGTCGATAACAACTCAGCGGATGCGTCCACAGAGTATCTGCGGTCGCTCAAGTGGATACGGCTCATCGAACGACGCCCTGAGCCCGGCGAGCAGGGGGGCATCGCCCATGCGGCGGCTCTGCAGGAGGGCCTGGACCGCTGCCATAGCGACTTCTTCATCTCCATGCACTCGGATACGTTCGTGCAGACCGAGGGGTGGCTGAGCGACCTGATAGGGTATTTCGGAAATGACCCGCAGGTCGCTTGCGTGGGCTCGGGCAAGTTGGAGTTGATTCCTCGCTGGCGAATGTGGCTCAAGCAGGCCACGGACATTCGGACATTCAAGCGGAGATTGCTGCATGCGCCGGACCCGCTGAGCAAACACCGTTATTATAACCGCACGATCTGCTGTCTGTATCGAACGGACGTACTGAAAAAGGAGAATCTGTCGTTCCTGATGGATCGCGACAAGGGCGTCACGGCCGGCAAGAAGCTGTACTTTGAACTGGTCGACCGAGGCTACAAGACCGTGGAGTTGCCCCCTTCGGTTATGAGCCGGTATGTGCTTCACCTGGCCCACGCCACGCAGGTGGTCAATCCTCAGGAGTTCAATGTTCGCTCCCGAACCACGCGAAAGTGCAATCACCTGGCCAGGAAGGTCATGTCCTCGCCGGCCGTTCAGCGGATTCTCAATGACGACCGCCTCGACACCTAATCCGCGTCGCTGACGTTCCTGTCGGGCAAAGTGCCGCCGGCTTCTGCCTGGCCTCGTGTGTCGGGCATGGCTTCGAGGGTCCGGACAATCAAATCGGCCGTCAATCGCACGGCCGCGGCCGTCCAGTGCGAATCATCCACGTGGTAGAGCATTTCGTGGCCCGGCCGGGCGGCCTCCGCATCAAACGCCTTCTGCAGATCAACGGTGGGGATGCCCGCCTTGGCCGCCGCCGCGATCAGCCGTTCCAGCGAGTCCGTCCTCTGTGGATGCGGGTGATACCGAAAATACACCGTCTCCTTGCTGGGCACAGGGGCAAATACCAGTGTCGTCCCCTCCTTGCCCAGGACCGCCTGGTACTCTCGCAACCTCGCTACCGTGTTGCCGATCTGCCTGTCCGTGACCTGCCAGGGGGCAATCGTGCGGAAGAACGTGGGGCTCCCGTCGGGCATCTCGCCGTGGATCGCCTGGTAGCCGAGGCCCATCGCATCCCGGATTCGGGACCGCAAACTGTTGAGCATGTTCGCCTTCCAGAGCCTGTTCCACAGGACATCGGCCTCGCGCACCGCAGCCACATCCGTGAGCTTGCGGCGGAGGCGGACCATTGTCGTCTTGTAGGCATCCCGGCGGGGCGAGCGGACGTTCGCCGCCCCCTCTTCGGTTCTGACCAGAATCAGTACGAGCGGAGGGTGCTCGATAAACCGTGGATCATTGAGGTAGGTCTTGATGTTGGCCGGCGCCAGAGGATAGACGGACACACCCAGTTTGTCTTCAAGGACCTCCGAGAGCATCTCCTCATGGCTCAGGGCGTCTCCAGCGGCGAACGAGTCGCCGATAACGACCACGGCAGGCGTATGGTCCGTGTTGGCCTTGCGGTAGCCGTACTTGTCGGTGATCCATCGGACGTCTTTACGCACTTCAAACGGCGTGTGCCGCACCAGCCAGCCGACTTCATCCGGCTTGTGCAATTGGCGGTTCGGATAGAACTGCCCGGTCTGGATCGATGCCCCCTGAACGCTCAACGCCTCCCAGACCCTGAACGTAAAGCAGTCCAGGGGCAGCACGAACATCTCGACGGCCACGGCCACCGCAAAGGGCGCTGCGAACAAACCGAGTTTCAGCAGAAAGGTCTTCATATTCCGGGTCAGAACTGAAAATAGATGAACTCCTGCCCCTCAGCGCTGCCCAGAAGCAGGATGGCAATTACGGCCGCGTAGTATGCGCCCCATCGCACCCAAACGGGTCCGGCGGCCAGGCGCTCACGGACGGGGCCGCTTCGCTGCATGAAATGAACTGTCTCCATGATGGCAATGGCGGCCAGCACGATGACCAGTGCCAGCGGAGTGGGCAAAATAGCTATTCCGCTGATATCCGACCAGCCCGTGGGGATATGCCTGATGACATACCAGGCGTCGCCCAGGGTGCGGGCCCTGAAGAATATCCAGGCAAAGCAGGTCAGGCCGAACGTGATGGCCACACGAACGACCTTATGGAGGCCCGGTATACGGTCCAAACCCAGGGCCCGGCCCAGACGGCCTCGCCACGACTCGGTGGCGCCGCCGACGACCATGTACATGCCGTGGAGCATCCCCCAGACCACGAAGTTCCAGCTTGCCCCGTGCCAGAGCCCGCACAGGAAGAACACAGTGAAGAGATTGGAATAGTGCCGCCAGGCTGAGACGCGGCTGCCTCCCAGCGGGATATACAGGTAGTCGCGAAACCACGTCGAAAGGGAAATATGCCACCGCCGCCAGAATTCGCGAACCGACTTGGAGAAGTAGGGCCGGCGGAAGTTCTCCATCAGGTCGAAGCCCAGGACCTTTGCCGCGCCGACTGCGATGTCCGAATAGCCCGAGAAATCGCAGTAGATCTGAAAGGCGAACAGGACCGTCGCCACGGTCAGGGCGGGGCCCTGGTGGGCTGCGACATCCCCATACACAGGATCGACAAGCCGGGCGGCCATGTCGGCGATAACGACTTTCTTGAACATCCCCCACAACATCACTCGCAGCCCGTCAGTGACGCGGCGGGAGTCGAACGACACCTCGCGGTCGAACTGGGGCAGCAGGTGCGTGGAGCGCTCGATGGGGCCGGCAACAAGTTGAGGAAAGAAGCTCACATACAGTGCGAAAGTCCCCAGGCGCCTCTCCGGTTCGCGGTCGCCTCGATACACATCCACCGTGTAGCTGAGCTTCTGAAACGTGTAGAATGAAATCCCGACGGGCAGCAGCACGTCCAGCACAGGTTTGGCGGCGGCCACTTCGGAGAATCCAAGCAGCGTCTTGAGCGTCCAGCCGAAGAAGTTGAGATACTTGAATACGAACAGTAGCCCCAGGTTGGCTACGAGGCTGGCCACAAGGTACGTCCTGCGAAGCCGTTTGTCGGTTGTCGCACCCATCTTCAGGGCACAGACGTAGTCAACCACCGTGGAGACCGCGATCAGGACGATGTAGGCGGGCTTCCAGCACATGTAGAAATAGTAGCTGGCAACCAGCAGCAGCGTCCCGCGGTGGCGGTGCGACAGACTGAAATACAGCACCGCGACGACAGGGAAGAAGACCAGAAAGGCGCGTGAGTTGAATAGCATATGCTTATAAACGGCCGCATCGCGTCGCCAGGCTTGGCAGGGCGATGGTGTATTCATGTCAAGTCGTCAATGTACGGCGGTGCATGGTATCGCGCCCGGCAGCAGCGGACAACACATTTCTGCCCCTTTGCGGCCGCTGAGAGGGGTCGCCAGGCAGGCCAAATCCTGCTTGTCAGGGCCGGTGGCGGCTGATATAGTAACGGCCTCTACAATATTCGTCGCCATCCGCCGCGTCGCGCGGGCGGGCTGGAATGTTCCGATAATAACCACTGGATTCGCATAAGCATATTGCAGGGGCATGGGGTGTCCGGACGCAGGAAGATATTCATGACCGCCAACTTCAAGGATGACTCCCCCAAAGCCATCCGTTTTCAGCCCCGCATGTGGTTCAAGGGCCTCCTGCGGTTGGGCCATGATGTTCAGCGGTTCAGTTATGGCGATGTGCTCAGGCAGGTCAGCCCCTTTCCCGGCAAGCGTTTTGCCGAGACCTTCGCACGCAAGACAACCGACCGCCTGTTGTGCGAACAGATCGCCAACTACGGGCCGGACATAGTCTTTGTCTACAGCATGAAGACCCTCGACGCCCGGGCCATCGCGATGATGCGCCAGGCCGCCCCCAAGGCCGTCTTCGTCGGCCGCGATGAGGACCCCTTTCCTGAAGCGAACCCACGCAGGCTGGCCATCGCCGCCCAACTCGATGTCGTCGTCAACACCAGTGCCGGCCGGTTCCTCCAAACCTACAAGGACACCGGCGTGAAATGCTGTGCGTTCCTGCCGGACCTCTGCGACCCTGACATCCAGTACCGCTACGAGGTGGACAACCGGTGGCGGTGCGATCTGATCTTTACCGGCAAGCCCGAACACACGCGACTGGACCGTAACAACGAACGGTACGATCTGGTCAAGGCGATCTCGGAGTTTCCCGGCGCGCGTGTCTACGGGGCGTTCGGCATCCCGCGGGTCGAGGGTATCGACTACTTCCGCGCCATCAGCGGGGCTCGCATCGGCGTCAACATCAATGCGGCCAATGATGTGCGGCTCTACCATTCCGACCGTCTGATGAATTATGTTGCCTGCGGGGCCTTCACATTGGCCCGACGGGTGCCGGAGGCGGATCTGTTGTTCGAAGACGGCGTCCACGTGAAATACTTCGATACCGCGGAGGAGTGCTTTGAATTGGTCCGCTGGTATCTCGACCACGAGGGTCCGCGCGAGCAGATTGCCGCCGCGGGTATGGCCAGGGCCCATGCGGAGTTCAACTGCCACAGGCAGGCCGCCCGAATGATGGATATCCTGGACAAAGGGCGATACGATGCGCCGTACTGTGTCGTCCTCTGAGGCCACCGAGGCGCGGCCGGGCATGCCATGAAGATTCTCGTCATCAGCAACAATCCGACACGACCCAGCTTCCGCCAGCGGATAGGCGTCTATCTGCCCCTTCTGCGAGATAACGGGATTGACGCGGAAGTCGCCCGGCTGCCGAAGACGCTCTGGGCCCGGCGCCGGCTCTTCGGGCGAGCGGCCGACTTCGACGCCGTCCTGCTGCATAAGAAAAAGCTCAATCTCCTGGATGCCTGGGCATTGCGAGGTGCTGCGCGGCGGATCATCTATGATTTCGACGATGCGGTCATGTACAGTCCGCACCGGCCCGACCGCACCAGCCGCTCCCATACTGCGCCATTTCGCCGCACGGCTGCCCTGGCGGACACGGTCATCGCAGGCAACCCCTATCTCGCCGAGCACGCGAAGCGGTTCAACGCAAACGTTCATGTCGTGCCCACGGGGCTGGACGTCACCCCCTATCGTGCCGCTGCCGGCGGCGATCGCGGCGACCCTGTCCGGCTCGTCTGGATCGGCAGCAGCAGCACGCTCGGCTACCTGTCGGGGATCCGTCCGGCGCTGGAGCAACTCGGCCGCCAATTCGAGCGTCTTGTGCTGCGAATCGTGTGCGACGAGTTTCTTGGCTTCGACCATCTGGCGATAGAGAAGAGGCCCTGGTCCGAGCAGACACAGCACGGCGATCTGGCCACGGCCGATATCGGCCTGGCGCCGCTGCCTGACAATCGCTTCACGCAAGGCAAGTGCGGCTTCAAGGTCTTGCAGTATTTCGCCGCATCCCTGCCGGTTGTGGCCTCGCCCGTGGGGGTCAATGCCGGATTCGTCCAGCCCGGCCGCAATGGATTTCACGCCCGGTCGGATGCGGAATGGGTCGCCGGCATCGGACGGCTCATCCGGGATGCCGCAGCCAGAAAACGAATGGGCGAGATGGCCTGTGAGACGGCCGCCCAATTCGACCTGAGTGTGGTCGGACCCCGGTTCCTGGCCCTGGTGCGGCAGTCGCTGCAAGCCGCCGGCCGTGCTTGACAGCCTTGGCCCCGCGTGCTACACTCCCGCCGGGCTTGGCGCCCGTGAATGACTCCAATAGTCGGGATTTGCCATGAATATCGTAGTGCTGGTCAGTGATGCCATGAGAGCCCGCAATCTCGGTTGCTACGGGTACGACAAGGATACGTCGCCCTGGATGGACCGGATTGCCGCCGAGGGTGTGCGCTTCTCCCACGCGTTCTCGGCCATCAACTCCACCGACCCATCCTTCACGACGATGTTCACGGGCAAGCATCCGGTCTCTCACGGCCTGCGCAACCACGCCAAATGGGTCACGGCCCTGGAGAAGAGCTACATGACCGGGCTGCGGTTTTTGCCTGAAATCCTGCACGACAACGGTTTTGTGACCATCGGCCTGGACTGGCTCGGCAAGTGGCACCGCAAGGGGTATGACTATTATGGGGGGCTCAAGAACGACCCCGCCACGATTGTGCGGCCCGACAGCGGCGCCGGGGACGCTCCGCAAACCTCCTGCGAGCCGCCGTGCCGTAAGTCCTCCAGCCGAGACTGGAAGAAGCGGCTGCCGAAGCTCAGCCTCATGCCCTCGCGCGGCAACTGGTACTACGCGCTGGGCGACGGCGCCCGCAGGGCGGTTCGCGGTTATTTCCGCCGCCGGCAGCAGCGTTCGGGCAAGGGACTCAGCGGCCGCAAACGGCGTCCCATGCTTTCGGATGCCGCGGGATTGACGGACCTGGCCATCGACTCCATTCGGCAGTTCGCCGGCAAGCAGAGCTTCTTCCTTTTTGTCCATTACTGGGACACCCATATTCCGTATACGGCTCCGCGATCGCTGGTCCGCCACTTTCTGAACAACTACCGCTATCCTGAGACCCCGACCGCCGACATCCTTGCGAAAGTGGCCGGCACCAAGGCCGAGCACCTTATTCACAAGACCACGCGAGGCAAGACACCCGGCACCATCGGCGAGATCATGGCCCTGTACGACGCCTCGATCCGCTACGTCGATGAGAACGTGGGGCGGATGTACGCCTGTCTGGAGGAATCGGGCGTCCTCGACGACACCCTGCTCGTGATCACGGCCGACCACGGCGAGAGCATGACCGAGCACGACATATACTTCGATCATCATGGGTTGTATGACCCGCAGATTCGCGTGCCGTTGATCATGCGGCATGGCGATATTCGCGGTGGGGCGGTCCACGATGAGTTCGTACAGCACTTCGATCTGGCGCCCACCATCCTGGATATGGCGGGCGTCTCGGACGATGGCGCGCGATTCGACGGACAAAGCCTGATGGACCTGGTCCGGGGCGGCTCGTGGGACCGACCCTGTGTATTCGCCGAGGAGATGTGCGGGCAGCAGAAACGCATGATCCGGGACCGGCGGTTCAAGTATATCGCAGCGCTCAATGATGAGCCGTGTGTGTTGTGCCGGCGGTACCATTGCAGGACGGACGAGTTCTACGATCTCGTCAATGATCCGGGAGAATCTCGCAACATCATCGACGATCCTCGCCATGTCGAGTACAAGCGGCAACTGGAGGCGTATATTGAAGGCCTTGTCAAGCCGCAGGCGGGCAAGAGCGTTGTCTTCGCCGACGAAGACGAGGTCAACAAGAGGCTCGAAGCATTGGGATACATCTGATATGCGTCAGTCCATCAGGGAATTCGTCGAGATCTGTGCCCGGACACTGCCCATCAAGGGGCCCGTCTACGAGTTTGGGTCGTACCAGGTGCCGGGGCAGGAGGAATTGGCGGACCTTCGCGATCTGTTTGCGGGGTTCGAGTTCATCGGCACCGATATGCGGGAGGGTCCCGGCGTCGATCGGGTGCTCGATCTGCACGACATCGATCTGCCGGACGGCGTCATCGGCACGGCCATCAGTATGGATACGCTGGAGCACGTCGAGTATCCCCGGAAAGCGGTCGAGAACCTGCACCGGGTGACTCAGGCCGGCGGCATCGTGATTCTCAGCTCCCAGATGCGGTTTCGCATTCACAACTACCCCAGCGATTACTGGCGGTTTACGCCGGAGGGCTTTCGCAGCCTGCTCAATCCATTCGAGGGCAAGTTCGTCGGGCACGCCGGCCGCGAGAAGTTCCCCCATTCCGTCGTCGGGATCGGTTTCAAGGGGCCTGCACCGTCTCTGGATGCATTCTTGGGGGAATTCGAGGCTTGGCAGGGGCGCTGGGACAGCGAAGACGGGCGCATCAAGCGGCCCATCCCGGTGCGGATATGCCGCAATCTGGGCAAGTCCGCCGCCAAACGCTGGAACCGCATCTTCGGCCGCAGCGAATGACCGGCGAACACCTCCCGCCCGGCAAAATCCCGAGTACGGCTACAACTCCAGCGGACAGCCCAGTTGCTCGCCCCGTCTCCTGAAGTTCCGCAGATCCGCCTGCATCCAGATACGCTGTGTCAACGCCAACCAGTGGACGATGATTGAGTCGAGGTCCATCAGATACGGTTCGGCGCCGACGACGAAGACGTTCGCGTACTTAAGATCGCCGTGGCTGATATGGTGTCTCGTCAGGCAGTCCATCATCCGGCGAATCCGGCTTGCCATCCGGGCCTTGTCGCCTTCTGAGACGGCGTCGCTCGTCAGGTAGAGGTAGAGGTTGCACCCGTCAAGACATTCGGTGATCAGGTAGCAGTCATATAGCAGCCCCCATGCGTAGTGTTCCACATAGGCCAGCGGCTTCGGCGTATGAATGCCGAGCAGCCCCAGGCGGTGGCCGTTGACCCAGGCCCGCCTGGCCCGGGATCCCTTGAGGCCCTGTCGCACAGAATGAAACATGCCCCGGTGGTTGAAACGCTTGACGACCATATCGCGGCCGTTCCACTTGATGCGGGAGACGTAGCAGGTATTGCCCGACTTGAGCACCTCACCGGCTTCCATCAAGCGGTCCATCGACTTGACCAGCTCGGCCGCGTCAGCATCTTCCATGAATCCGCGGTCGAACATCCCCTCCCAGCCGGGTCCCTGGAGCCGCAGATGGCGTCGGTTGGTCCGCATGCACTTGCGGAGGCTTCGCTGTATCTGTCTCCGGCGCTGCTGGTCAACCTGTCGTAGAAATGCCGCGGACACATCCGGCGAGGCCTTCCAGCCCCTGGCCCGGCAATACGCGTCCAGCAGTTGTTGGAAGTCATCCCGGCCCGTGGTGAACAGGGAACAGGCCAACAACGCAAGGTTGGCCAAGCTTGCGGCCTGAGACACCGAGCCGGCAGACAGCTTCATGCGGCCGGGATCGAGTGCGACAACACGGTCGCCGGCCAGCAGGAAGTTGCCCAAGTGCAGATCCTCCTGCAATACGCCTTTATCGTGGTGCCCGGCCAGTGTCGTACAGAGCCAAACAAGCAGTTCCACGCGGCGAAGCGGATCAGACTCGGCCGAGAATGCAGCTTCGGCCGAGAGGCCCCCAACGACCAACTCCTGTACCAGGACCGGCTCGCCGTCGGGCGTTCGACCCTGGAACAATGGTTCTGGAGCATCCAGACCGCGGTCTCTAATCGCCCCCAGCGTCTTCCACTCCCTCTGGAGTTGCCCCGGCCCCTTCACCCTGCCGCGGAAGACCTTGACGACCACCGGGCGGTCCACCCACAGACCTTCGTAGACCACACGGGAGCCTGGCACCTCACGCAGGATCCGTCCGCAGGTGATGCTCTGCGTCTTGCCGGATTCGTCCGCAGTCCGCACATCGAGTTGAAATGGAAGTTGCACCATGTCGGCATGGGTTCCTTGAGTTGGGGTCGGTCGGATCAGCGCCCGATGATGGTGATGCCCAGTCTCGTGGCCAGCGCCACGGTCTGGGGTTTGTCGATGATGATGGTGCGATCGGCCTCGAGCACCAGACACGTTCCGCCCATTTCGGCCAGCGATGTGATCGTATCGGGCCCCACGCAGGGCACATCCATCCGCATATCCTGGTCGGGCTTGGCCGCCTTGAGCAGGGTCCAGCCGCCGGAACGGCAAAGTTGCCCGGCGCGTTTGATCATCTCGGCGGTGCCCTCAATGGCCTCGACGGCGATGACCTCTTTTTCCCGAACCGCCAGGGCCTGCCCTATGCCCAGGTCCGCCAGGTTGCGAACAAGGTCCCAGCCAAATTCGATATCCCGTTCGACGGAGGGCGTCGGCGGAGTACCTGTAATAAGGCCCCGCGTGGTCACGTGCTCCTTGCAGTACATCGTCGAATCCTCCAAGATGATCCCACCGCTGGCCAGTTCGTCGGCGATGGCGTCAAGAAACGTGGCCGACAACCGGTCCCGGTTTCGCAGACGCCAGTGATATACCCGAACCGCCCGCCAGTCCGGCAGAAACCGCAGTATCCGCCATGGGGTGAACATGTCTTTCTTCGAGACTTTGCCCACCATGATGGTCGTGGTTACACCGTGCCGGCGCAGCTTGCGTATCCAGGAGCCCAGACGGGCAATGGCCACGGGGTGAAACACGTCCACCTCACGGGCCAGAGAACGGTCCACCGCCCCGGCGATCCCGACGCAGATTACCCTCAGACCGGCCGCGCGGGCCCCCTCGGCCACCAGAAACGGCAGCCTGCCGCCCCCGGCGATCAGACCAAGTACACGTCCGCTTTCCATTGCCGATGACCCCGCCATCAAGCTGTACCGACGCCGGCTACGGCTTCGCCTCCGGCGACTGGCCTGTGGTCTCGCCCGTGAGTCTGTCCAGGCGGCTCTGCAATTGCCGGAGGTTCTGCCTCATTTCCGGCAGATACTGGATCATACCATACGCCCGCTTACCCTGGTTGGCCTCGATCGCCGGGGCGCCGAGGACCACCTGGCCGTCCGGCACGTTGTTGATCACGCCCGCCTGCGCGGCGACGGTGACATTGTTTCCAATCGTGATATGGCCGACGATACCGACCTGCCCGCCGATCACACAGTGATGCCCAAGCGTCGTCGATCCCGCAACGCCGACCTGCGCCACCAGCAGACAATGGGGCCCGATCTTCGTCCCATGTCCGATCGTGACCAGGTCGCCGACCTTGGTCCCTTGTCCGATCACCGTATCGCCCAACGTGCCGCGCTCGAGCCCACAGCATACCCCAATCTCCACGTCGTCCTCCAGGACCACGACCCCGATCTGAGGAATCTTGTGGTGCAGGCCCTTGTGGCTGGCGTAGCCGAAGCCGTCGGTGCCAATGACGGAGTTGGCGTTGATGATCACGCGGTGGCCCAGTTTGCACCCGTCATAGATAGTCACATTCGGGTAAATGATAACATCGTCGCCGACGCAAACACCCTGGCCGACGAACACACCGGGGTACAGAACGCAACGGTCTCCAATCCATGCGCCGTCCGAGATAGTAACGAAATCGTTGATGTTGCAGTCCACTCCGATCTTCGCCGTATCCGCGATGGCGGCCCGTGAACTGATGCCGACCCGCTTGTGCCGCCTGTGCCCGTGTAACAGCACCATAATCTGCATGAATGTGTAGTAGGGGTCTTCGGCAATCAGCAGCGGGACCACAGCCTCCGTAGTCTCCTCGCCCACGATGACCGCCGTGGCCTTGGTGGACTTCAGATCGCGATAGTACTTGCGGTTGACCAGGAAGCTGATATCGCCCTCGCCCGCGCGATTCAGCGTTGAGGCGGCCTTGATCACAACGTTCGGATCGCCAATCACCCGCCCGCCGACATACTCGGCCAATTCACCCAGCGTCTTTGCCATGAGAACACCTTCTGCTTAGCATCTGACCTGAAAAACTGCTCAATATCCGACTGCTCGCCGCTTCTTCACGGCACATGTGTAATTGTAACCGGTCCGCCGGTTCCGTCAACCGCTCAATCGGCGGCTTTGCACAACCCCGCCTGCGCCTCGTTTCGTCAGAGAAACAGGGCTGTGGCCCCTAGACGGCCGTTTTCAGCACCGTATTGAGTACCTGGCGCTGCACGCCGATGTCCGCTTTTCCGGCGAAATCGAGCCCCCGGTCATGAACCACCGCCACGGACGGCCCGGTGGGGGCGTAGACCGCCGGATCCGTCGGGCCGAACAGCACAACCGTCGGAACACCAAGGCCAGCCGCCAGATGCGACACACCGCTGTCGTTTCCGACGAAGACCGCAGCGCCGCTGAGCACCGCCAGCACATCCGCGAGCGGGGCATCCCGCAAACACGCTGCCGCCGCGGTTATCCGTCCTATCTGCACCTCGCCAAACCGGTCCTGTTCCGCGGGACCGAGAACAAACAGTATCTCAAAACCCTGCTCCGCCAGTCCCGCCGCCACCGACAGAAAGTTGTCCACATGCCAGCATTTTCGCGGCCCCCCGCTGCCTGGATGGATTACCGCGACGCGCGCGGTCGATCCCACCCCAAGGCCTTCAAGCAACTGACCGCCTCGCCGGCGATCCGCTGCGGCGGCCTTAATCAGGCTCACTTTGCTGTCGACATCCGGCATCTCAACCGGCATTTCGCATCGCTCCACAAACTGTCGGATCAGCCGTACGGGCAGCCATTCACGACAGTCTGCCGGAGGCTCGGCGTCGATGGTGACTACTTCTGCGCTGTGGCTGCAATTCGCCGTGAAGATGAGGTTCTGTTCAAAATCGCCGCCCGCCGCGCCCATGAAGCTGGCGATCCACGAATAGTCGCTGAAGGCGGTAATCAACGGATCGGCGTCACCAAGATCAAATTCGCCGGCTCGACGGAACAACCGATGCAACTCCAGCGAATCAATTGATCGAACGCCGTCGATGCAGGTACGGCCGGACAGGATGCTGATGTAGTCCATGTGTCCGATCAGATCCATGCCTCCCAACCCCAGCGACTCCTTCATAAACGCCGCCAGCGGGAGTGCCAGGATGCAATCTCCTATCGCGCCGGGTTGGAGAATGGCCCCGCGGTGCGCCTTGCGAGCCGCCGCCGCGTACTTCTCCCGCAGCATGTTCATGATGTCATCGGACTTCTCGGGCGTCATGGGGATATACGCGGCGGTGCATTTGGTCCGCTGTCAATCCTGCGGATACAGGATGATCCGGTCGTGGATAACCATGAGGAGGTCATCTTTCTTGTCGCCGGTCACGTCGGCGATGACCAGTTCTCTCGGCTCGATGCCGGACCGCTGGGTCGGACGCTGCTCCTGATAAGATTTTTCCTCAAATACCTTGAAACGCATCGCCGGCACGGGTCGAACGTCGCCGTCGAGTGCAAGGATTTCCATATAGCTGTTGCGGGAATCCAGCATTACCAGGTCCGTCCAGGCGTCGCCGTTGACGTCTCCGGCCGCCAGATTGCCGTACGCCCCGTTCTTGATGAGGGTCTCATAGCCAAAGCGGCGGTCCAGGGCGCCCTGATAACCATCGACCGTCGGCGGCGTGACGACCGCGAATTTCGTCCCATCAAAAAGCAGGACGCTGTGCTGCGATCCGCCGGTCAGCGGCGCCGAGAGTAGCTTGAGGTGCGTGGCGGCATTCCATGAACCGACGTCGATCGCACGGGACAGCCGGTAGGTGTTGTCCGTCCCCGCATCGAGGATCTGCAGCTTCCCCTTGCGGCCTTCCAGAAGCAGGATCGACGGTCGGCTCGCCGGGCTGTTCCAGGCGAAGGCGGCCACCGCCAGCAGTTCATCGTCGCTGCCGGCGGCGTTGTACTGATCGACCACTTTCCACTGCTCGGCGCCTTCGAAAACGAGGCTGCGGGCGAAGCTCTTCTGCGCCACCAGCAGTTCATCGCCGTGCCGTCCGTCCACGTCGGCCTTGAACACGGTGCGAGGCTGGGCGTCCTTGAGCAGGCTCATCCTCGCCTGGGGGCGGTCGACGAGCTCGAAACGCCCTTTCTCGGCCTGCCTCGCCAGCACGGGAAGTTCATAACTCGTGAAGACGAGCACGTCCGGCAAGCCATCGTGGTCGGCGTCGATGACCTTGATGCCGTCGGGATTGGCCTTGAGACCGGGCAGGTCGGCCGACCAGCCGCTGCCGCCTTTCGTGGAAGCGTCACACGAGCCGACGTTCATCGAGACGTGCAACTGCCACTTGTCGCCGTCCGCCTTGCCGACATAGACGCAGTCGGTCCTGCCGTCGCCGTCCATGTCGGCCAGATCCATCGCGAGCGGTTCGCCGACCGTGTCCATCAGCGTCGGGAAGGTGATGCGCCCGTCGTCAAAATGGCACAGACCAATGGCCTTCTCCTTGACGCTGAGGACCGCCAGGGTGGCCTTGCCGTCGTCCGCATCATCCACCCCTGCCGCCGCAATGGCTGAGATTTCCGCAAACGAAGGAAAACGGACGGGCTCGGCAAGTCCGACGCCCCGTATCTGGCGGTAGAGAACGACCTCCGCGGTACCGGGGTCGCTGATAACCACGTCGCTCAAGCCGCCGCCTGTCACGTCAGCCAGGACAAGATCACGCTTCGAGCTGCTCTGCCCTGCAGCCAATGGGTACACCAGGACGGACCAGTCGTCACTCTCGCCGCTCTTCGCATAACCGTAACACAGCAGCCGGCCGCTGACTGCGTCGACGGCCAGTATCTCATCGCCGGGACTGTTGTCGATGTCGTGAAAACACATTGCCTGGGGTCTCTCGATGGGCAGGCCGAGTTGCGGTCCGAACTGGCCCGTCGGCAGCCCCAGCCGCACGTGCAGAGGTTTCTGCCCGTCGTTCGTAACGAGGATGATGTCAGGGATGGCGTCGCCGTTAAGGTCCGCGATCTCCACTCCGAGAGTCAGGGCCGTCGTCGGGTACTTGGTGGGTTCCGCTATGTCGCCGTCGGGCGTCTGCAGCAGCACATACAACTGCTGGCGGCCTGCCAGGACCAAGTCGCTGCGCCCGTCGCGGTTGAGATCGGCGCATTGAAGGGCATTGGCCGTCTCCAGTCCGTCCTCCACGGCGATGCGCTCGGGCGCCCGCCAGCGTATCGTCGAGCGGTCGCCATCGGTCTTCTGCCGGATGACGTAGAGGCCCGCCGGGTCTCCGTAGAAGGCCAAGTCAACGGCGCCGTCGCCGTCGAGGTCTCCGCAGATGAGGCTGTGCATCTTCTGAGAAACCGGCAGGCCGATCTTCTCGAATCGCGTCGGCGGCGTCAGGGTGTTCACATCAATGTCATTGGGATCCACGGTGACGGCCTGGTCGTCGGGGCCTATGTGCGCCTTCTGGATGAGCAACTCAATGCGCGCCTTGACATTGTTGGCTATGACCATGTCGTTGCGCCCATCCCCGTTGAGGTCGGCTACGCGCAGACACATGACCCCCCAGTCCAGCCTGACCATCTCGATCTCACCGAATCCATAGTAAGCCGACAAGTCCTCCTGCCCACCCACCGTCGCATTCGCCGCGACCGCCAGGGCCATGACCACGATAAACGCTGTGGCACGCACTTCAAAGACCTCCATATCTTGCCTGGTTTTGTCCCAGTATACCGCCTCCCGGGAGGCGGTCCAGCCAATTCGCCAACAACGCCCACCGCGCGGCGCCCTTGGCCGGACAGGGTCGGACCAGCACTGTCAGCGGCCGTCGCCGGCAGCCGTAATCCGCAGGGCGATATCGCTGTCATAGGCCGGCGACGCCAGCTTTCGGATGCCGCCTGCGTGGTCGAACGTCTCACGGGCGGCTGTCTGACCCGTCTTGGTGTCGATCCACCGTGCTCGGTAGCGGCCCTGCGCCAGTTCCACCTGCAGATCCACCCGGCTGCCGCCGTTGATGTAGATGGCGTAGGCCCGGCCCTTCTGCACGAGGGCCCGGGCGGTCGTCTTGTCCGGCAGGCTGCCTTTGATCACCGAGTTGTCCGGCTCCATGCGGATGAAATCGAACCCCGCCATGAACTCTTTGAGTATCTCAAGTTGCTTGCGAAGTATCGGACCTCCGCCGCCGGGTGCGTCAATCAGGCCCTGACCGTCTTCGTGGCCGACGCTGAAGGAGTAATCCAGATTGCTGAACGAGCCGCCGCCGGCGATGATGAAATCCCATGCCTCCAGGCGGTAGGCCTTCGGCTCGCTGCCCGAAAAGCCCGTCTCATCGTCGCCGATGACACGGCTGAGGCCCCAGTTCTCCTCGACGGCGACCGGCGGCTTGGCGTAATGAAAGTTGAGAATCGACACCAGCGGATCGGGATCGACGACCTTCTGCGACTTGTTGGCGATGTTCTGCGCGATCAGGTGCTTGACGCCCAGTGCCTTCTCGGTTTCAGAGATGACCCGGGCGATATGCGCCTGCCAGTCGAGCGTCACTCCGCCGAAGTATGGCTCGTTGCATATCTCATAGTAGAGACTGTCGAAGTCCTTCAGTTCGGTAACGATCTTGCGGACCATGTCGTCCTGAACCGCCAGAAGCTCGGGGTGCTTGAGCGTGTAGACCTCGGTTCGCGGCATGGTCCCGACGCCATTGACGTTGTTGGCGGCGTTCATGGGGCTCAGCGCCCACATGCTGTCCTCGTAGAACGGGCAGAACAGCACGAGTTCCACAACGATCCCGCGTTTGCCGGCCTCACCCACGAAGCCCTTCAACCGCGAGAAATACGTCGCATCCCACTGGGTCAGGTCGAACTTGTTGCCCCCGTTGGCGTAGCCCGGCGTATTGCTGCGGGCCCAGGGACAGACCAGCCGGCCCGCCGCCGGGGCCAGCGTATTGTTCGTGATCTTGAAGGCGCCGACCGGTTCACAATAGGCCCCGCTGAAGGTCCGCGTCTGGTTGAATCCGTGCGACTCCAGCACGGCGAGGTATTTCGCGTAGTCGAATGCGCTGTTGAGGACCGCACCATAGTGCTCGCCGGAGGTCATCAGTATCGTCGGCTTGCCGCGCCACAAGAAGTAGTGTGGATTGTCCGGATGCAACCGGATGGGTTCGGCCGCCGGCGCGACCGCCGACAGCATCGCCCCAACAACAACTGACACAAGTACGCCACCGAACCGACTGAGATAAGTAGTCATACGACACCTCTGCAAAAGACGCCTTTGTTGCCGATTCCCATTCCACTGGACCGGCGCCAACCGCCGCGGCCCGTCCGTTACTTCTTCAATGCACGCTGGATGGCGTCAATCTGTTCCGGGGGCACGGCGACGCCCAGATCGCGTGCCTTTGTCAGATAGGCCCAGGCCGATTCAAATTGCCCCAGTCGATAGCAGGCGTACGCCAGTCCGTAGTACGCATCGCCCATGTCAGGCTGCAATTCCACGGCCCGGGCATAGGCCTTTGCCGCGGAGTCGAAATCCTCCTGCCGCAGACAGGCCGACCCCAGATTGTAGTGAATGGAGGCATCATCCGGCCGAAGAACGGCAGCCCGGCGATAGTGCTCGGCCGCCGCCTCATACCGTTGCCGCGAGAAATAGACGTTGCCCAGATTCGCCCATGCCGCCGCCATCTGCGGGTCCAGCGACAGGGCCTTGTTGTACGCGGCGATCTCATCGGCCGTGCGCCCCAGACGGTTGTAACAGACCGCCAGCCCAAAGTAGGCCTCCGCCAGATTCGGCTCCAGCCTCAATGCGGCGTTGAATCGGCTCACGGCGGTCTGGATATCGCCGATGCGGGTGTAGACGTCGCCCATCTGGCTCTGTATCTCGGCGTCCTTCGGCGCGCCGGCCGCCGCCCGCTTCAACTGCGACAGGGCCTCGGGGTACTTGCCCTGCCGGGTGTAGGCGATGGCCAGATTGCGATAGGCATCGACGTAGTCCGGGGCCAGCTCCAGGGCGTAAAGGTACTCTGTAACGGCTTCGTTATCCCGGCCGGCCTCGCCCAGGGCGTTGCCCAGATTATTGCGCGTCTTGGCATCTTTTGGATTGATCTGAAGGGCCGCGTTATACTCCTCGATGGCCTCGCCGACGCGCCCGCTTCGCAGAAACAGATTTCCCAGGTTCGTGCGGGCCTCGCCCAGCGTGGGCGTAACCTCCACCGCCCGCGCAAAGGCCATCATCGCCGCCTCGGAATCGCCGATCTCGACGTAACTGTTGCCCAGATTGTTGAAGAAACAGCCCAGCGTCTGCAGCGGGTTGAGGGTCTTGAGGTAGATCGTCCGCTCGTCATCAGGCACGCCGTATTGCTTGCGATAATAGTCGTCCGGCGCCGAACGCCCATGGTTCGTCGTCTCGATATTGAACCGCGTCCGACCGTCGTCATATCGCACGAAAAAATGGCCCGGCACGACCACGCCGTATAGCGGCAGACCGAGCCGTTCTCCTATCGACAGATACAATACCGACAGGCTCAGACAATACCCCCGCTTCTTGTCCAGCACCGTGTCCAGAAACAGGTCGTTGGGGTCGCTCGCCGACGCTACGGGCTTGAACTTCTCATCGTCGAACAGGTACTCATTGACCACGCCGATGGCCCTGTGGTCGATACCCATCCGCCGACTGGCCAGTTTCGTGCGGATATCCCGGGCCATCGCGTCGAGTCGATCCAGATACCGCCGCCGATCCACCAGATGGCTCCATTCCTCCGATACCAGCAGGGCTGCATTGCCCATATCTACTTCCTCGCTCTTCAGTTGCAGCGCGTGGTCCACATAGCGCACGGCCAGACCGCGTTTGCCTTCGTTGGCCAGTGCCTCATAACGACCCCACGCGATCTGCGAGAGGGCCAGACAGACCGCTACTACCACCATCTGCTTCATCAAGAACTCCGTCGAACCATGCCAAAGAATGCCTGGCATCCCGTGCACAGACGCTCTATAATTTAAACGACTCGTCAGGCGTGTTCAATGCAATTATGACTCGGAGAGCCGACATGAGACAGACAGTTCAACTTCGTTGCGTATCTGGCCCGAACCGGCCGGGATCCCCCGTCCTGGTGGTGGCGTTGTTTCTGGCGGCGATAGTCATCGGGGGCTGCGGCAGGCCACAGACCGGCTCCGGCGGCGACGGCGGCGACGGTCGTCTCTTTGATGGAGAGACCCTGGGCCAGTGGAAGGTTACGGATTTCGGCGGCCAGGGCAAGGTCCGTATCGAGGACGGCGCCATCGTCATGGAGATGGGCCAGGACATGACGGGCATCACATGGACCGGACCGGTTGTCCGGATGAACTACGAGATTACCTGTGAGGCGATGCGCGTCGACGGCACGGACTTCTTCTGCGGTCTGACGTTCCCCGTTAACGACAAACCCTGCACGCTGGTCCTGGGCGGCTGGGGGGGATCCGTCTGCGGTCTGTCCAACATCGACTACTACGACGCCGCCAACAACGAAACCACCCACATGATGAGCTTCGAGAACAAGAGGTGGTACGCCGTTCGCCTGCGGGTTACATCCAACCGCATCGAGGCATGGGTCGACGGCAAGCCAATCGTCAATACCGTCCTCGAAAACCGCCACATCGACATCCGCTCCGAGGTCTATCTGTGCCAGCCGCTGGGATTCGCCACATGGCAGACCGCCGGGGCCGTCAGAAACATCCGGATGGTCGGCGTCCCGGATGAGCCCGTTCAGCCGGCGCCGGACTCCTTTTATATGTAGGCGCCGCGCCTACTCAACGGCCGCCGCGGGCGGATCCGGCGTTACCGGCGGAACCCGTTCACGGAATAGATCGATCTCCATCCACCGGTTGCTTCGGAACCGCAGCCAGTTGCCCAATCCGACGACCGCAATGCTTACCCCCGCCGCAATCCAGGGGCCCATGTAACCGAGGCCCGGCAGCAATCGCACCGTCAGATAGCCGCCCAGACCGAGAATCAACAGGGCTCCGACGGCCGAGATGTAGGCCAGCCACAATGTATCGCCCGTCGCCCGCAGTGCGGCGCTGTAGACCGTCCTGGCCGCATGGAACACCTGGTAGATGGCCGCGCAGATAATGATCTGTGTGCCTGCCGCGATGACCGCGGGCTCCTTTGACCAGAACCTCATCAGGGGTTCGCGGAATATGAAGCATCCCGCGCCCACCAGGCCCATGTAGACAATCGCCACCCGAATGCAGATCGTCGTCTGCCGAATAGCCATGTCTTTGCGTCCGGCCCCGACGCTCTTGCCCACCGCGGCCGTCAGCGCCATCCCCATACCCACCACCGGCATAACCGACACATTCGTGCATGACAGGACCGCATTGGTCGCCGCCAGGGCGTCGGTTCCGAACCGCCCCACAAACGCAAACAGGATGATCATCCAGCACGGGACGCTGACCGTCAGCGCCACGCCCGCCGGCAGGCCCACCCGCAGGAGGTCCTTCATCTTGCCCACGTCGATTCCCAGCGTCCGCCGCGAATCGAACCGCTCTCGCATTTCCGAACCGAGTAATATCGCCAGATTGATCACCGCACCGGCGACAATCCCGATGAACGTGCCCCATGCGGCCCCGGCCAGACCCAACCGCGGGGCGCCGAACTTGCCGAAGATCAGCACATAGTTGGCGGCGACGTTGACTCCCTGGCCGACCAGCGAGGGCAGCAGGACCAGCGACGGCCGATGGATGCCCGCGTAGAACTGCCCACTGGCCCAGTTGATGACCGCCGGCAGGTGCGCAAACAACAGAATCCGGAAATACGTCACCTCCAGCGGGATGATCTCCGGCGGCTGCCGCATCCAGCGGAACACCAGCGGGGCCGCCGGAAACGTTACGACCACCACCACCGCGAAGAAAGCCGCGCCCATGTAAAGCATCTGCCAGTAATAGCTGGAGCAGTCCCGCAGCCGTCCGGCCCCCAGGCTCTGGCTGACCAGGGCATTGAGCGCCGCCATCGTCCCCATGGCAAATCCGCCGGCGACAAACGCCACGAAACCCGCCGGAACAATCGCGGCGAACGCATCGGTGCCCACGCGGGACACCATGAGCCGGTCGACCGTCTCCATGACGGTGAACGACACGGTGATGACGATCATGGGTCCGGCCAGCCGCAGCATGTGCATCAGCGATGTCTCATCGACCCCTGTCTCGGAGGCTCCCATGGGAACATCCTGCGGCGACGATGCCTGTTGTCGAGCTGGGTTACACTGCCGTTGTGTCATGTCCGTAGTAAGTCCCTGACGGCTTCGGTGGCCACGCCCGCGATGCGCACCTGCTTAATCGGGCCGGTCCGTCCCGACAGTATCTCAACGTCCTGCCTGCCGACGCCCAGCCGTTGAACCAGCAACGCCGTCAGCATCATGTTCGCCTTGCCTTTCTCCGGCGGCGCGGCGACCTTGACCTTCAACATGCCGCCCAATACCCCGGCGATGGCGGTGCGGCTGCTGCCGGGGACCACCTTTACGGTAATCAAGACGTCTCGACCCTCGGAAATAATATGGAGATCATCCATAAACGGAGAAAGTCCGCTCGTTTCGACTCCCAGCGGCTCAGCGGCCCTCAGATTTCACGGATGGTCCTCCCAATCGCCATCTGCAGATACTTCTCGATCTGTTCGGCCAGTTCCCCCGGCGTCGCTAACTGGAAATCCTCATAATGGCCCGGCACGAGTTCGCCGGTCAGTGCCCGCTTGTAGACGCGCACGCGAACCACGGGCGGGTCGTCATCCTCCCTGGTGAAATCCCCATTCTTGTGCTCGGTCAACTCGATGCGATGGTCCTCGCTGATGAACACGAGGCACTTGCCCGTGTACACGGCGGTAGGGAAGTATTCGTACAACTGCTTGAGTGTATCCATTGAATCACCTCTGATTGAGGCGCCCCACATCACCCGCCACACACGGGCAATCCATTGACTTTCATCTTGAATCTGCGTTCAGCCGCCGCCATGCCTCGATTGACCGGCTCAGGTTGTCGCGGGCGTCGCCGCCGATTCCGTAACACTGCAGGCCCACCGGCCCGCTATAGCCCAGTCCGTACAGCATCTTCAGGAAGCCCGCCATATCGAAAGTGCCCCGGTCCAGCGTCTGGATCAGCGTCGTCCAGTCCCTGCCCCCGCTGTCGGCCCCATTGATACTGACCAGAAACAGCCTGGGCATGGCCGCCTTGAGCACGTTCTCCATGTTCTTCTCGTCGTCGGTCCGCAGGAAATGGCACAGGTTGAACGTCACGCCCACATTCGGGCGATTCACCTGCGTGGCCACGCGAATCGTGTCCTCCACGGTCTCCATCCAGAAGCCCTGGTGCGGATACAAGGCAATCCGCAGGTGATGGGCGGCCGCCTTGCCCGCCAGCTCATTAAGAATGGCCGCCGCCCGGGTATCACCGGATGGGTCCGATGGTTTGAGCCTGCCGCTCTGCATGAATACCCAGAGAATCGAGTTGCGCCCCTTGAGCACCTCGATCGTGTTGCCCATCTCCGGCCCATAGGGCGCCTGCCCCTCATCGATATTCACACCGATGTAGACACTGTGCGCCCGAAGGCCGTGTTTGTCCATTTCCGCCACAAGTTCACCCAGCCCGCCGCCCGCATGTCCGCTGATGCCGTCATAGCCCAGTTCGGCCACCATCCGGACCTGCGAGGCGATCGTCGGGTGTTTGGCGTCCTGCATCCCGTTGTCAAAGGTGAAGAAGGGCAGGGGCCCGGCCGGGGCGATCCGGATGTTGCGATAGGCCACCGGCCCGTGGTCGCCCTGGAGCATCAGGGGTCCGGTCGGTTTCTCGTCCGCGAACATCCCCGCCCGCGTCGGCCCGGTCAACTCCAGGTCCTCGTGGACCACCGCGCCGTTATGAACGACCTTCTCCATCCGGGCGTTCGTCAGCTTCCTGCCCGCTGCGTCAAACCGCGGCGCCCGGAAGATCACATCGAAGCTCTGCCACTGCCCGGCCGGTTTGGAGGCGTTAACCCGCGGCGAATAGCCTTCATAGCCCTGCGGCCGGCGGTTGTCGTCCCACCGTTCGTAAATCCCACCGCACTCGATGCCCGGATACTGGTCCTTCTCCACGCCGAAGCTGTCGTATATCTGCACCTCGTAACGGCCCATGAAATACACACCCGAGTTCGAGCCCCTGGGGATCATAAACTCGATATGGGCCTGCACGTCGCCGAATTCGGCCTTGCTGACGAGATTGACCGTCCGCCCCTTGGGCCCGTTGAGCATCGTGCCGGCGCCGGGCTTGCCGATGAGGAGTTTCTCATCGTCCGCGCTGACCGACACATCGTCGTAGACGGTCCAGTCGCCCGTATCGTCCCGCCATGCCGACATGTCCACGCCGGTCAGCACCTTCGGGTCGTGTTGCGTCGGGCCGCTTGCCCGAGCCGGGCACTCACGGCACATACCATAGATCGCCGCAAAGACCCACGCCGCCACAATCGTCGTTCTGTTCAACATTGCCATATCCGTTTTCCGACCGTTAGTGCAAGTCACATCCAACAAATGTCATTCCGAGCGAAGCGAAGAATCTCAGATGCGGGCTTGTGATGCCCCTTAGTCGAGGCCCGGATGCTTCGCTTCGCTCAGCATGACAAATTGGATTCCAGTTTCGAGACAAT
The DNA here is from genome assembly GCA_002347125.1 of Phycisphaerales bacterium UBA2266. Lineage (GTDB taxonomy): Bacteria > Planctomycetota > Phycisphaerae > Sedimentisphaerales > Anaerobacaceae > UBA2266. The sequence goes on along the minus strand of DDXG01000160.1, from coordinate 4,236 downwards.
TTCTAAAGCGTCCACGGGCTGCGCATCGCCCGGCCGAGCATCCGGTTCGCCTGGTCGTTGTCGACGAACCGCTCGGCCTGCGGGTCCCAGCGCAGCTTCTGCCCCAGTCGCATGGAGATGTTGCCGATATGGGCGATGGTGAAGCATCGCTGGCCCGTTTCCGGCGGGAAATAGCAGGCCTTCCGGCTCTTGACGCAATCGACAAAGTTCCGCTGTTCGCCTTTGGGTTCGGTGAACAGGCGCACTTCATCGGGCCCGATCACGCTGGTCAGAATCGACGCCGGCTCGGCCTCCAGAGGGGCCCGCCAGCCGCGGTTGCCGATCCAGCCCTTATCGCCCTCGAACCGCAGGCTGGGGTTGCCGCTGGTAATAATCAGCCTGACGCCGTCGGCGTACTCGTACTCCAAATGGTACTCATAAGCCGTATCCCAGAGGCCGCCGGTGTGGAACTTGCCCTTGCCCTCAACCTCGACCGGGCCGGTATGCTCGGTGTTGTTGCCCCACTGGGCCCCGTCGAGCAGGTGGGCCCCCCAGTCCGTCAGCATCCCCCCGGAGTAGTCCCAGATCCATCGGAAGTTCCAGTGAATCCGGTCCTTCGTATAGGGCGCCCACGGGGCCGGCCCCAGCCACATATCATAGTCGAATCCTTCCGGGATCGGCTGCGGTTCGGGATTGCCGGGCGAATCCGGCCCGGCCGGCAACTCCACCCGGATCGTATGCACCCTGCCGATCCGCCCGTTGCGAACCAGCTCGCACATCCGATGATACACATCGACCGCCCGGTCCTCCGTGGACCACTGAAAGACCCGGTTGTATCGCTCCATCGTCTCAACCAGGGCCCGGCCCTCCTCGACCGTCAGCGTCGGCTTTTCGCACTCGACATCCTTACCCGCCCTGGCGGCCGCGATGGATATCGGCACATGCCAGTGGTCCGGCGTCGAGATCATCACCGCGTCGATGTCGGCCCGCGCAACCACCTCCCGCCAGTCTTGCGTGGTTGCGCAGTCCTTGTTGCCATACTTATCGTTGACCATCATCTCGGCCATCGCCATCTGCTGCGGGTCCACGTCGCAAACGACCACGGCCTGGGCGTCATCCTGCGCCAGGAAGCTGCGGATGTTCATATCGCGGCCGTGCCCGCCGGTGCCGATGAACCCCATCGCAATCCGCTCGCTCGGCGCCACGGTCCCGGCCGCACCCACCGCCGACGGCCGCACCAGATATGGAAACCCAGCCACTGCCGCCCCTGCGAACGACGCCTGCTTTAACAAACCACGCCGCGTCAGTTTACCCATAACACTACTCCTTCGTCATTCTGAGCGAAGCGAAGAATCTGGGCTGCGAGTTTGTGATACCCCTCGTTGAGGCCGAGATGCTTCGTTTCGCTCAGCATGACAAGCTGCATTCCTGTCTCAATGGGGTCTCTCAGAACGACAGCAGCACCTGCCAGATATACACATACCCCAGCGCATCATAGTCCTCCCAGACCTTCTTGACCAGGTCCGGGTCGCCCTTGATCGGGGGCAATTCCTTCATCTTCTCTTCCCACGGCACACACACGCCGGGCTTGCGCTTGATATTCTTCGGCTCCGCCATAACTGACTCCAGAAAGAACCATCGGGCGACGAATGCGGACGACCGTCCGGCCGCCACGTCTTGAGTATTCAGGTTTTGGTCATTCGATATTGTTTCGTCCCGGCGCGCCGGGATCGTGCTTCGTGCTTCGGATTTGCACCTGGTTCAATAGACCCCGTATTCCCGCGTAAAGTCGGTCATCGCCCGTAGATTCGCCGTCTGCGTATCATCCTGCATGATGGCCCCGGCGTCCATGATATAGCCGCCGTCGCCGGCCACCTCGTCGATCACCTTCCTGCACCGCTGCCGCACCTCATCCGGCGAGCCGAAGCTCAGCAACACGTTGGGAATCCCGCCGCTGAGGCAGAACTTATGCCCGATCCGCCGATGCACCTCGAAGATATCGCCCTGGTCCACGTGGTAGACGATGGCCCCATCCGGCAGTTCCGCGAAGGCCTCCAGGTGGCGGTCCCAGTTGCCCTCGGCATAGAAGAGCGTCTGGTGGCCGTGCTTCCACAGTTCCTCGATAATCGGCTTGAGCGTCGGCCAGTAGATCTCCTGAAAATGCCGCATGGACACGAACGGCACGCATCCACGGTGCATCCACAGGCCGATGGGCACGTTCTTGGCCGGGTCCGCCCCCGATAGCGCCACGTGCGTCAAGTGGGGCATCAGGGCCTCGCAGGCGGCCACCACCTTGTCCGGCCGCTCCTCCAGGTCGCTCAGCAGGCCCAGATACCCCCGCAGCTTGTCCGCCAGGATGTCCATCGGGGCCTTGAGGATACCCGCGATGGCCGAGACCGTGCCGCTTTCGGTCCGCAGGGCCTCGATCTGCGGCCCGAACGCCGTAAAATACGACAGCATCGCCATGCCGCCCTTGAGGAACGACATATTGTTGCGAAAACCCGTCGGCCGGCCTGCCGCGGCCACATCCCGCGATACCCTCGGCAGCCAGACGTTGAACAGAAACCCCGTCGGGTCCTCGATCAGGGCGTCGTACTCCTCCGGCTTCATGAAGGCGTCGTGCTCCTTGGGTTCGAGGTACTGAAACGCCGTCTTCGCCGGTAGCTGGACGCCCGGCACGGCGTAGTACTTCAGCCCTATCTGCTCGGTCAGCCCCGTCCAGACGTAGACCATATTGGCCACGACCGCGTCCCAGTCGAACTCGGCCGCACACTTGCGGGCCGCGCTGAAGGCGTTGTTGAAGTCGTGCGTTACCTGCTGGCTCGTGAACCCCGCGTATTTCGCCGTGAACTCCGCCACGAACGGCCGGATCGGAACCCTATCCGGCTTGCCGTTGCGCATCGCGGTCACATAACGCCCCAGCCGCTGCTGGTACAACCGTTCCATATCCTTGGCCATACTTAGAAACTCCCCTGCAAAACGACAGTCAAAGCCAGCCAAATCGACCCGCGACCCCAAACGGGCGGCCGCGACCCCACCTTACCGATTCCCCCTGTGAACATCAAGCCTCAATCCTCCGGTGGTACGCTGGATACTGGATACTTGATGCTGGATGCTGGATACTGGGCAGTGCGCCCTGGTCTCCCGCAGCCGGATACACGGCGCACCCTCGCCGGACCCTGAACCCACGCGACTTGGGCGACCGCCTCCACAAACACCCATGAAGCACGCGCGGGAGGGCCGAATGCGGTTCCTGCCGACGTGGATTCGCCCGAGGCATGAGAGGCGCCGCACCCGATGCGGCTCCACAATCCCTGGAGGACCTGGTCGAAATCAGTATGGCGGCCCCGGAATTCACAGGATTAGGACACTATTGCTTTGCGGGGCGTTCTATGATAGACTGTGAACCGTTGATAATCAATGAAACCGGCTAACGCAGGGATTTGCAGTCTATGAGCCCGTCAGTCTTTCGAGAAAAGGGATATAGGTTTTACTTCCTCTCCAACGAAGAGGAACGCATTCATATCCATGTGACTTGCGAAGAAGGTGAGGCCAAGTTCTGGCTGGAGCCGATTGTCTCGCTGGCAACATCCCACGGGTTGAGTCCACGGAAGCTGAAGGAAATACAGAGAATTGTCGAGGCGCATACACATGAAGTCATCAAGGCGTGGCAAGGCCATTTCCGTAAGCGTTGAGAACATAACGCCGTTCGGCATCTGGCTTTTTGTGAAAGGTAATGAGTACTTTCTGAATTACAGGGACTATCCGTACTTCCGAGAGCAGGTGCTCAGTGCGATACAGGATGTTCAATTGCTTCATGGCTGTCATCTGTACTGGCCCCAGCTTGATGTCGATTTGGAAATTGACAATTTGGAAAACCCGCAAAAGTACCCGCTTCAATACAGGGCAACGGCACATCAAAGAGGCAAGTCCGGCGGCCGGGCGGTCTCCAGCGGCTGACGATAGGCCCTTGCACAATTCCACAATTCCGGCGACACCATACGCATTCTGCGCCGTTTGTGTCTCGTAGGTCATATCCGTGGAAACCCGCGTTAATCTGCGGTTGATTTCGTCCACGGCGTCAGCCGTTCCGGTTGCGCATGACAGGCCGCACACACAAAAAGCTGCTGAGTATTTCCAAAAGACCCTGGCCCAAATGAGTATGGTGTCCCTAATGGCACTAAGTTAAGGGTATTGGCGCAACTTGGAGGCTGTCCGAGAACGTGGTTTCATTAGAAATCTGGGTCATTTCACTGG
>DDXG01000290.1 GCA_002347125.1 Phycisphaerales bacterium UBA2266 | reverse complement strand
GAATCCTGCGGCAAGTGCACCCCCTGCCGCGAAGGAACCAAGCGGATGCTGGAGATCCTGACGCGGATCACCGAGGGCAAGGGCCGGGCCGGGGATATCGAGAAGCTCCAGCGGCTCGGCGAGACGATTAAGAAGGCGTCTTTGTGCGGCCTGGGGCAATCGGCGCCGAATCCCGTGCTGAGCACCATCGAGAATTTCCGCGAGGAATACGAAGAACATATCGAGCAGGGCAAGTGCCGCGCAGGGGCCTGCAAGGCGCTGATCCGGTTCGAGATTCTCCAGACGTGCAAGGGGTGCGGGGTGTGCCGCAAGGTCTGTCCGGTCGGGGCGATCACCGGGCAGGCCAAGCATCTGCACGTCATCGACCAGGACAAATGCGTGCGGTGCGGACTGTGCTTCGAGAAATGCAAATTCGACGCCATCGTGAAGGTCTGAGGAATATCATGGCACAAACGATTACCATCACCATCAACAACAAGCCGTATCAGGTCGAGGCCGGGCTGACGATCATGCAGGCGGCCGACCACTGCGGATACCGGATTCCACGGCTCTGCTACCACCCGAAGCTGAGCATCGAGGGGGCGTGCCGCGTGTGCATCGTGCAGGTCGAAGGGATGCGCAACTACGTCGCGTCCTGCGCGTACCCGGTGGCCGATGGGATGAAGATTCACACGAACACCCGGGAACTGCGACAGGCCAGGCGGGACATCGTGGAGCTGCTGGTGGACAATCACCCCCAGGACTGCCATACCTGCGAGCGGGACGGCAACTGTGAATTGCAGCGGCTGGCGTACGCCATGGGCATTCGCAAACGGCACTTCGAGGGACCGCGCAAGCAATACGAGCAGGATTTGTCCTCCGTGTCGGTCATTCGCGATCCCGAGAAATGCGTGCTGTGCGGACGGTGCGTGCGGATGTGCTCCGAGGTGCAGGGCGTGCACGCCCTGGGACATGCACACCGGGGTTTCGATACGGTGGTGATGCCGGCGTACAACCTGCCGTTCGCCGAGAGCGTCTGCACCGCCTGCGGACAGTGCATCAACGTATGCCCGACGGCGGCGTTTGTCGAAAAGAACTATACGCAGGAGCTGTTCACGTCGCTCAGCGACAGCGGTCTGGTCAAGGTCGCGCAGGTGGCGCCGTCCGTACGCGCGGCGATCGGCGAGGGCTTCGGACTGCCACCGGGACGCAACATGGAGGGGCAACTCGCCGCGGCGCTTCGGCACATGGGGTTCGACTACGTGTTCGACACACAGTTCTCCGCGGACCTGACCATCATGGAGGAGGCCAGCGAGTTCCTCGAACGACTTCAGAGCGGCGGCGTCCTGCCCATGATCACATCCTGCTCCAGCGCGTGGATGAAGTACATGGAGCAGTTCCATGCGGACCTGATTCCGAACGTCTCCACGTGCAAGAGCCCCATGTCCATGGGCTCGGCCATGATCAAGACCTATTTCGCAAACAAGATCAAGACGGACCCGGAGAAGGTGCTCAGCGTCGCGGTGATGTGTTGCACGGCAAAAAAATACGAGGCGGCCAGGCCCGAACTGAGGGTCAACGGACGGCGGACGACGGACATTGTCGTGACGACGCGTGAAATGGTGTGGATGATCAAGTCCGCGGGGATTGATTTTCTGAATATCGAGCCCGAGCCGTTCGATGCCCCGCTGGGTCTATCATCCGGGGCCGGGGCCATCTTCGGCGTTACCGGCGGCGTGATGGAGGCGGCGATCCGGACAGCCTACGAGCTGTATACCGGCGAGACCCTGATCGACATCGAGGTCCAGCCCATCCGCGGGTTCAAGGGGATCCGCGAGGCGACGCTGGCGATGGACGGAAAGGAACTGCGGGTGGCCGTGGCGCACGGAATGGGCAACGCCGCCAGGCTCCTCGATATCGTCCGCGAGCAGCCGGACCGGTATCACTTCGTCGAGATCATGGGTTGCCCGGGCGGGTGTATCGGCGGCGGCGGCCAGCCTTATGCGACGGCCAACTCCATTCCGCTGGATGAGGCGTGTCTGGCGGCCCGGGCAGAGGCGTTGTACAGCCTGGACCGGGATAAGACGATCCGCCGCAGCCACGAGAACCCGGAGGTGCAGCGGTTGTATCGGGAGTTTCTGGGTCGGCCGCTGAGCAAGAAGTCGCATGAACTACTGCATACGCACTACGCAGCCAAGCAGCCGGTCGGAATTGTCTCCCCGAACCTGAGGGTTGTATAGGAGGTCGAAGCATGACCCTTGCACATACATGTACGAACACGACACGACAGCCGGCGCATCCGCCGGCGCCGGCGATCTACCCGGAGCAGATCGACAAGTATCTGACGGGCGGCCGTAACTTCATCGACCACACGGCGATTGCCCGGCTGCTGGAGGTCGCTGGCGAGCCGGATCCGCGGCAGGTGGAGGATATTCTGGCCAAGTCCCTTGCCGTGCAGACGCTGAGCCCCGACGAGACCGCCCTGCTGCTTCGGGTGCGAGGCGACGAGTCGCTTGAACGGATGCGGCAGGCTGCGGCGACGGTCAAGAAGAAGGTCTACGACAACCGGATTGTGACGTTCGCTCCGCTGTACATGAGCAGCCGCTGTGTCAACGACTGTCTCTATTGCGGGTTTCGCAGGAGCAATACGGCCGCGCACCGCCGGACGCTGAGTCTCGCCGAGGTGAAAGAAGAAGCGACGGTGCTGGCCGGCCGTATCGGGCACAAGCGGCTGATCGTTGTTTACGGGGAGCACCCGCGAAGCGGCGTTGATTACATCGCATCCACAATGGAGGCGGTGTACGGCGTGAAGGTCAAGACGCGCCGGGGCTGGGGGCAGATCCGCCGGTGCAACGTCAATGCCGCGCCGATGTCCATCGAGGACCTTGCCGTTCTCAAGGCGGCGGGTCTGGGCACGTATCAGGTGTTCCAGGAGACCTACCACAGACCGACTTACGAACGGGTGCACCCGGCCGGCACGCTCAAGAGCAACTACCTTTGGCGGCTTTACAGTATGCACCGTGCTATGGAAGCCGGCATCGACGATGTCGGCCTTGGTGCACTGTTCGGACTATATGACTGGCGGTATGAGGTCATGGGGTTGCTCTATCACGCGATAGAGCTGGAGCGGCGGTTCGGGATCGGACCGCACACCATCAGCTTCCCGCGGCTGGAGCCGGCGGCCAATACGCCGTTTACGCAGCGGCCGGACCACGCGGTGGATGACGCCGATTTTGAGCGGCTGGTGACGGTGCTTCGGCTGGCGGTGCCGTATACGGGGATGATTCTCACGGCCCGTGAGCCGGCGAACCTCCGCCGTCGGATTCTGCCGCTGGGATGCACGCAGATGGATGCGGGTAGCCGGATCGGCGTCGGCGGGTATGCGACCCGACCCGATGCGGACCAGACCGACGACCAGCAGTTCATGCTGGGCGACACACGGGGCCTCGATACCGTCATCCGCGAACTAGCCGAGGCCGGGTATATCACGAGTTTCTGTACGGCCGGGTACCGGTGCGGACGGACCGGCACGAAGATCATGAATCTGCTGCGAAGCGGGGCCGAGGGCCGGTTCTGCAAGCTCAATGCGGTCATCACGTTCCGCGAATGGCTGGATGACTTCGCCGGCCCCGAGACGCTGGCCGTCGGCGAGGCCCTGATTGCCCACGAGATCGACCAGATCCGCCGGACGCAGCCGAAGATGTTCGAACAGTTCATGGAATTCTACGGCAAGACGCAAGATGGACGCAGGGATCTGTACTTCTAGGTGACTGATCATGACGACGACGCAAGAGAAAGACGCACTGACCGAGTTGGGCGAATTCATCGCCGAGGTGATGCAGCGGGAGCATCCTCATTCCCATCTAATTGCCGTGCTGCACAAGGCGCAGTCGCTATATGGGTATCTGCCGACCGAGGTCATGAACGAGGTCGCCGCGCGGATGGGTATTCCGACGGCCCACATCTGGGGCGTGGCGACGTTCTACCATTACTTCAATCTGAACCCGCCGGGCAAACACACGATCAGCGTGTGCCTGGGGACGGCGTGTTACGTCAAGGGGGCTGGGGCGATATTGCAGCGCCTCAAGGACGAATTGAAGATCGAGTTTGGACAAGTGACGCAAGATGGAATGTTCAGCCTGCAGCCGGCGCGGTGCCTGGGGGCCTGTGGCCTGGCGCCGGTGGTGATGATCGACGACACGATCCACGGGGACCTGACGGCCGACAAGATGATGGAACTCCTGGAGACGTATCGAAAGGGCTCCGAAGACTGACGTGAGCGCACCGATGGCTTTCGCACGCATTGAACCATGTCTGGAACGGGTATACGAGGCCGAGACGCCGCGGCGAACGGACCTCGAACGGCTGTTGGGCCTGACCGACCCGGCCGATATCGAGCGGCTGTTCGATTTCGCCGATGAGGTCCGGAGGCGGCACGTCGGCGATGCGATACCGGTGCGGGCGATTGTCGAGTTCTCCAACTACTGCCGTAACCGCTGTGCCTACTGCGGTTTGCAGGCGGGCAACGCCGTGCTGGAGCGGTACCGCCTGGATGCCGGGCAAGTCCTCAAGGCGGCCGGCAGAGTCGCGGATATGGGTATCGCAACCGTGGTGCTCCAGAGCGGCGAGGACCCGCGGATGCCCGCCGAATGGCTCGGCGAGGTGACCGAACGGATCAAAACCCGGTTCGACATGGCCGTTACGCTGAGTGTAGGGGAACGCAGTCGCGACGACTACGCCCTCTGGCGGCACTGCGGTGCGGACCGGTATCTACTGAAAATCGAGACCGGCGTGCCGGGGCTCTATGAGCGATTGCACCCGGCCATGTCATTCGCGAACCGCCGCCGCTGCCTGAAAGACCTGGCGGATCTGGGCTTTCAGGTCGGCTCCGGTATCATCGTGGGGCTCAGGGGCCAGACGATTGCGACTCTGGCGGACGATATGGTCTTTCTGAAGGCCTGCGCGCTGGATATGGTAAGCGTCGGTCCGTTCATACCGCATCCACATACCGTCTTGGGCGGACAACCGGCCGCGGACCTGATGCTGACGCTCAAGGCCCTGGCCGTGGCCCGTATTCTGATGCCCGACGCACACATGCCGGCCACGACGGCCCTGGCGTATCTGGATGGGGTCGATCGGCGGGCGGCGGCGCTGGCCGCGGGGGCCAACGTCATCATGGTCAAGTGTACGCCGTACGATGTGCGGCGATTGTACGACATCTATCCGAGCGGCGCGCCCGTGGATGCCGACACGGCGGCGACGCTGGCGCAACTGGAGGCGACGGCCTGCGTACTGGGCCGCCAACTGGATTATTCACGCGGCGACTGTATCCGGACGGTCCGGGGCCCGTCGCCGCCGTCGATGCCACAACCGGGGTGTTACGCAGGAAAAACAACCAACGCCATGTGATGGTGACAAAGGAGAACTTTATGGCCAACAAGGTGCTCATGATCGACGACGATCCCGAACTGGTCGATGCGGTCAGCAATCTGCTCACGGCGAAGGGCTACGACGTCTTCACCGCGTCCAATGGAACCGAGGGAATTGCCACGGCCAAGAAGGTGGACCCGGACCTGATTATTCTGGACGTGATGATGACGACCCAGACCGAAGGCTTCGACATTGCGCGGGCCCTGCAGGCTGATGAGCGGCTGCGGGCCGCGCCGATTGTCATGCTGACGGGCATCCGCAAGGAGATGTCGCTTCCGTTCGGCTTCGAGCCGGATGAGAACTGGCTGCCCGTCAGGCAGGTGCTGGAGAAGCCCCTCAAGCCCGAGGCCCTGCTCAGCGCGGTGGCGGCGAATATCCGCACGTCCGCGAAATGACGGCGATTCCGCGGTCGGCACGATGATTTGAGAACAACCCAACCGCCCCGCCGGGGCGGGCGAAACACGACAGGAGATGCTTATGAACGGCACAACGAAGGGTCTGCGGCTGCATATCGGTGTCTTTGGGCGGCGCAACGTAGGCAAGAGTTCCATTGTGAACGCCTTGACGGGCCAGCAGGTGTCCATCGTATCCGATGTTCCGGGCACGACGACGGACCCCGTGGATAAGACGATGGAACTCAAGCCCATCGGGCCGGTGGTGTTCATCGATACGGCCGGCACGGATGACAAGGGCCAGCTGGGCGGGCAGCGTGTGGCTCGGACGGTTAAGGCGATGGAGCGGACGGAGCTGGCGCTGCTGGTGACGGACGACTGGACCGATGAAGAGGACCGGCTGGTCCGGATGCTCGAGCAGCGCAAGACCCCGTATATCGTGGTCGCCAACAAGAAGGATATGCGAATGGACGACAGCCTCGAGGCCGCAGCCGTGCGGGCCGGGGCGAAATACGTAGCCACGACATGCGCCGTATTTCCGGAAGGCTTCGATCGGCTGCGGCAGTTGATGGTGGAGGCCGCGCCCGTGGAGTTCCTGGAGGCCCGGCCGCTGCTCGCCGACCTGGTGCGGCCCGGTGATACGGTCCTGCTGGTAACGCCGCTGGACATCGAGGCGCCCAAGGGCCGGCTCAAGATGCTGCAAGTGCATTGCCTGCGCGAGATTCTCGACCGCGGCGCCACGGCCGTCATCGTGAAGGAAACGGAGTTGGAGGCGGCCCTGGCGGGGCTCATCGGCGGACCAAGCCTGGTTGTGGCCGACAGCCAAGTGTTCGATAAGGTGGCCGCCCAGCTCGATCCGGAGACCCCGGCGACGACGTTCTCCATCGTGATGGCCCGCTTCAAGGGCGATCTGGAGGCGATGGCGGCGGCCGCGGAGGTCATCGACACGCTGCGGCCGGGGGACCGGGTGCTCGTGGCGGAGTCCTGCACCCATCACCCGATCGGCGAAGACATCGGCCGGGTGCAGATCCCGGCGCTCTTGGAGCAGGCCGCGGGCGGACCGCTGAAGGTCGATATTGCCGCCGGCCAGGACTACCCGCAGGACCTGCGGCCCTACCGGCTGGTCGTGCATTGCGGGGCGTGCGTATTCAACCGCAAGCAGATGCTCTGGCGCATCCACCAGGCGCAGAGCCAGGGTGTGCCGATCACCAACTACGGTGTGGCGATCACCCATTGCATGGGCCTGCTGGACCGCGCCACGGCCCCGCTGACCGCCGCCCAACCACTGACCACAGCCGGATAGCAGGGAGACGCGCGACCCACGACTCAAGACACAAGCCACCAGCTACTGACGATGGAGCCGCGATTTTGGTCTGATGCATGGCTGTGCGCACAGCGGCCCCACCCGGCAGGCCGGACTGCCTACAGCAGTTCGACTTGGCTGACTTTGGTGTGGACGGGGGCGGCCTTGACCAGTTCGATGTCGTTCTTCTTGAACTGGCGGATGATCTCGAGGTTGATGCGGGTCCGCGTCTCGAGCTTGGAGGCGTCCGGCTTGATCCAGTACAGCAGCATCACGTCGCGGGAATACTCGGTGATGGCGATGAACCCGGTGACGACCTTCTCCATCGTGTCGGGATCGGACTGGGCGATGCGTTTGAGGAGGTCCATCGCCAGGGTGATCTTGTCGTCGCTCATGTCGGGCGTGAGGCGGTAGACGGCGAACATCTGACGGCCGTTCTCGCTGTCGACGTTGACGGTGTCGGCCTTGGCCACCTGCTGGTTCGGGATGGTGACGATCCGTCCCTGGTAGCGGGTGCGGATTCGGGTGCTCCGCAGGCCGATGGCCGTGACGACGCCGTCGTGGCCGCAGGCCTGGATGCGGTCGCCGACTTTGAAGGGTTTGTCGACGAAGATGGCGATGCTGCCGAAGAAGTTGCCGACCGTGTCCTGGGCCGCCAGGGCGAAGGCCAGGCCGCCGATGCCCAGTCCGGCCAGGATGGAAAAGACATCATAGCCGGCGTTGTCTACCGCCATGATGACGGCGATCGTCCAGATGGAGATCTTGATTCCCCTTCGAACGATGGGAATCAACTGATCGTCGAGGTCGCTTTCGGTCTTTCTGGCGAAGGGGATCAGGTACTCTTCCACCATGGCGTCGAACAGCCGGGTGACAAGCCAGGCGGCGTTGATGCAGACGAGGATGTAGATGCCCTTGTTGACGGCCGTCTCGACGGTCTGGGATTGTTCGAGCACGCTCAGACCGTACCAGATGCCAAAGACGACCACGGCGAACACGACGGGCTCTTCGAGCATGTCGATAAGGATGTCATCGAGCCGCGTCCGCGTCCGCGTGGCCATCCGTTTGATGGTCCGGCCGATCAGCCAGTAAAGGGCCTTGCCCAGGACCACCGCCCCGATGATGATCAGGGCGGCGTGCATCCAGTCGAACACGGTGTTGCCGTAGAATTCCTTGGTCAGCATTATTCCTTCGTACTACGCTTGTTGTTGTCGGGCAGCGGCGCCTCCAGCAGGACGCTGATTTCCGGGAGGCGCAACATCGCATCCAGTTGCTTCAACTGCTCTTCAATCCGGGCCAGCGCCGCGGCGTAATAGTGCTCGGTGTGGAAATAGAACATCGCCGCATCGGCGTCGATAACGTGAATCTGCTCGCCCTTGAGTTCGGGCATAAGCAGCACTTTGCCGACGCTGAAATTCCTCAACCGCAACTGGTCGACGCCGCCGTTGAGAACGATGACCTTCTTGAGCGCCAGCGCCCGCCGCAGCCGGACGGTGTCGGACTCGTTCTGGATGAGGATCGTGTGCCGCTGGCGCCCGTCAGGCGTGGGCTGATTGAGTTCCCACAGCTTCGCGCCCCAGACCTCGCGGTTCGGGCAATCAATCAGAGAGATGTCTGGAATCGGCTCGCTGCCGAGGCGTCCCTGTTCGAGGGACTGGCGGTCGAAGCGGTAGGTGATGGCCAGGGCCTTGTCGCCGAATTTCTTGAGTTTGCCCGTGGCCGGATCGTTCAGCAGCTCGTCGCAGAACTTCACGTCGTAGCCGCCGAGCTGCTGCTGGCTCTTGAAGTAGATGATCTTCGATTGTTCGATCTTGTCGGCGATATTGAGCCGCTTGACGACTTCGTAGATCATACGGGTCACGAGGATCGACTCGCCCGGAACACTGTCGCGGACAAAGGACCGGAACGGATCGACGTCGGCCAGGCGGAAGTTCTTTTCGGCCACCTGGCGGGCCAGCGTCCGATAGGCCACGATGCGCCGGTTCTCCAGCAGAAAGCTCAGATCGAAGACATCCTCGCTCCGTATCCGGTAGGAATCGCGGAACAGATTGTTCCCAAAGCTGTCGAAGAAGTCCTCGTCCTTGGGGAAGGATCGGCGGACGTCCTTGCCTTCGGGAAGGACGTGGGGCGTCAGGACGATGATGACTTCGCGCTTGAGACTCTCGTTCTTCTCGGCGCGGAAGGCGGCGCCGACCCACGGAATGTCTCCGAGAAGCGGCACCTTGTCGACCGTCTGTATCGTCTCACGGGCGACCAGACCGCCGATGATCAGGGGTGTATTGTTGCCGATGCGGCTGTAGGTCTGCACGCGGCGGGTCGATACGGTCGGGGCCGACGCCAGCGGCATGCCGTCCGTGCCGGCGCGAATGGTCAGGTCCTGGCCGGGCACCTTGGCTGAGACAATCGTGTCGATCAACATGCTGACCTCGCTGCCGGCTTCGTTGATCCGCGGGCGGATGTTCAGAAGGATGCCGATAGGCAGGTACTCGAAATTGAAACTGACCCGGTTGGTGTACGCGGTCATGCCCTCCAGGCTGCTGGCGACCGGCACGTCCGTGCCGACGCGGATGGTGGACTGGCGGTTGTCGAGCGTCAGGACGCTGGGACGCGAGAGCACCTCCGCCTTGCCTTCGCGGATCAGGGCCCGTATGGTCACGTCCCAGTCCCACGGGACCTGCCCATTGAAAATGCGGTGGACGAGCGAGGTGTCCTTCAAATTGACATTGAGCGTGTTTTTGCTAAGGCCGGCGTTCTGGGCCCCGCCGGTGATATCGATGATGGCATCCTTCAATTCCCATTCGACACCCAACTCCTTGAGTCCCTCCTCGCTGATTTCGAGCACCATCGCTTCGATGAATATCTGCCTCGCGGGCCGGTCGATAAACGTGTCCAGCAGCCGGCGGACCTCGCTGAACTGCTCGGGATGCGCCGGGTGGAACATCACCAGGAGCTGCGTCATGGGCGAGGCGATGGTGTTGTCGGCCATGTCCGAGGCGACGCCGGGCGCCAGGGATAGCTTGCTCTTGGCGGCGGTGGTCTTTTCACCGATGAGCCCCGTGTATTCCTTGGAGGGGTCCGGCACCTTCATGACATACGGAAGCTGTGCGAACTCGACGGCCGCCGGCGTCTTGTCCGCCGTTGTCACTCCGAGGCTCCCCAGCATACTGATCGCGGCGTTCGCGTCCACATAACTCAGTTGAACGAGCTTCGCCTCCAGATCGCGAATGGTCAGGCCGGTGCGCACCTCATTCAGCGATGCGATCATCTTTGCCACCTGCGGCTCCACGAGCGCCATATCGGGATTGATCGCCAATGTTCCGTCTTCCGCGACAATGACGCCCATCACCCAGAGCTGGGAAGGCTGTGAAATGAACAACCGGCAGCCGAAACGCAGCACATGTGTCTGCTCCGGCTCGCAGCGCACCAGCGTCCGCACACCGATCAGGCCCGCCGGAGGTGACGGAAGCGAACGGACCACCGTGGACGAGGCTGTCATGTAACCCAATTCGGACCCCAGCGACATGGCGAGCTGTTCACTCATTTCGCTGAACTCAGTGTTACTGAGCTTGGGCAGCGCAACCAGCGTCGTGAAACTGGCCGGTTTGCTCTGCGGCTCCAACACCGGCGGCGCCGGGACAGCCGCCGCAGGAGGAGCTGGCGGAGCCGGCTCAACGGCCGGCGGGGCCGCCTCGGGCGCCGCAGCCTCCACCGGGGGCCCGGCGGGCGCCGCCGGAGCCTCTTCGGCCTTGGCGACGACCATGCTCACGATCGACGTCTCGTTAGTCGGGGCCCTCGACAGTCCCCAATCC
This sequence comes from Phycisphaerales bacterium UBA2266, assembly GCA_002347125.1. Classification (GTDB taxonomy): domain Bacteria; phylum Planctomycetota; class Phycisphaerae; order Sedimentisphaerales; family Anaerobacaceae; genus UBA2266. The sequence goes on along the minus strand of DDXG01000290.1, from coordinate 11,051 downwards.
ATCGACTCCAACAACCCGGCCAATTCGTCCGATTCAAGGAATTGCCCCCGCCGGGTAATCCCATTGTGGAAGACATCCGGTTGCCCGGGGGCCGGCGCATCGGGGGCTGCCGCCACGCAAGCACAAACATCATCAAAAACCGCCAACGCCACCACGGCTGCTATCCCGGCAAGTATGATCCCAAGGGTCTTCGCACTCATAAAACGCGGATGCCTGAACGACGCTGCACACGAAGCCATAGTCTTTCCTTCCATCACCGGACTTCTCCGAACGCGGTTTCCGAATCCATCGCGCTATGTCGGCGGCTCCATCCTGAATCGAGGCAGCAATGCCTGCTGCCTTCGACCAAGCACGCATCTATTGATTGTAGCGTAAATCAGCACACCGGGGCAAGCGAAAACAACGCCCTATAACGAACATATTGCCATACCTGACGGGCCGGCCGCATCCGCACCCTGCGCCATTCTGCCGCAAACATGCGAAAAACCCGTCCAACAGCCAACCGACGCCCGTACCGACTTTTTTATTGCACAAACGGCCCTTTTCTCATATTCTCCCGCGACCCTGCGGTCGTCGGCGACTCGGCATCTGCTCGGAGACGCGGCGGTGGAACGGCCTTATTGTGCGGCCATGCGGGGCCATTGAGCCGGGTCATTGGCCGCTGCGCTCAGCGGCGAAGGTGAACCCCGGAGACGGTTTTCAAGGAGATACCGCTGATGTTCGTATGTCGTCGTCTGTCGCTGTTGGCCGCGTTCTTTGGTGTCACCCTGCTGCACGGGTGTGCAAGCACCCCGACCCCACAGGAGATCCTGTCGAGAATCATCTTCCCGAACAAGTGGGTGGGCGACATAGACAAGATCGGTTTCAACGAGCCCTCCGGCATCGTCTGGCATCCCTTGAGAAAGACGCTCTTCGTTGTCGGCGATGAGGGCGATATCTGCGAAATCGCCACCGACGGGACCCCGGTCAAGCAGGGGCATTTGCGCGACGCCGACCTGGAAGGCGTCACTTGTGATCCGGCATCCGGCCTGCTATACGTGGCCGTCGAGGAGGCCGAAGCGGTGCTGGAGGTCGATCCGGAGACCTTCGCCATCCTGCGGGAGTTCTCCATCCCGAGGGAATTCGAGGGGCGGACCCTGCTGGCGGCCGGCGGCGAAGGGATCGAGGGGATTACCTTCGTCCCCGATGATTCACACCCCCAGGGCGGCCTCTTCCATGTGGCGAATCAGACATTCACCCTTTCAAACGAGCAGGATATCTCGGCGGTGTTCCAGGTGGAACTGCCGCTTCGGGATGCCACGACCGGACCCAGGATCACCGGTTGGTTCTCGCCGGGAATCATCGACCTGTCGGCCCTGAACTACGACGCCGAGACGGACCGTCTGCTTGTCGTCAGCGATTCAACCAACACGCTGCTGGTGTACTCGCGTGACTGTGAACTCCTGGATGTCTACGCCTTTCCGGGCGATAACCAGGAGGGCGTCACCATGGATCCCGACGGTTATATCTACATCGCCCAGGATACCGGGGGAATCATCAAACTCAAGTGGCTGCGTTGACGCCTGTGCGTAGCCAAGCCGCCGTCTCATACACTCTCTGACGGCGGAGTGAAACGCGATCTCAGGTCGGGCGAAGAAAACGCCATGGCGATCAGCGCATCGGTCTCTTCGATCTTCAAGTCCTCCTTGAGCACTCCGGCGGCGCCTCGCCGTGGATTCATGATCACCTTGTCATCCCGGCGGATGCCGAGCAGGACCACGGGATTCCTGTCGTCGCGGCTCTGATACAGCATATTCGCACACTCGGCGAAGGTCTTGCCGATGAAGACGTCGGGGAATCGCTCCCGTGGGATGATATAGATTTCGTTGCCCTCGAACGAGTATGTGAGCAGATCCTTGTAGACGGCCGAGAGTTGCTTGTTCAACGCACAGTGCGCAAGGATGCCGACGCCGATTTCCGTGGTGCATATCGTCTCGTTGGCGCCGGCGTCGGACAGGTGTTGGCTGTTGTCGGAGTTGACCACTTCGGTGATGATGTGCGGGCGTCTGCGTTTGCATTCACTCAGCAGAGCCAGAATGATCATGGCGGACTTCGCGTCGGGATCGGGGCTGTGGTTGTCGGCCAGGACGATGATCGTGTCGGCGGCGCTGACACGGGCGTTCTTGAGGGTCCCGTGCCGAATCGGATCGTCGTGTATACAATAGAGTTTGTTGGCCCCCGGCATGCGGGCCAGTTCCTTTTCATCCACCGCCTTGTTGTCAATGATAACAACGTCCGCGTCGGGTCTGCCCTCCGGGTGGCGAAGTTCGGTAATCACCCGCTTGCCGCGTTCGTTCCAGTTGCAGATGACGATATGGTCCTTGACGTCTTTGGGCATCATGATCTCTTCCCTTTTCAGAAAAGCCGCCGCAAACCGCCCGGCCACGGCACCGAAAAACAACACGCTCAATACGAAGATGAGAATCGACAGGACGCGGCCGGGCCACGTGACCGGGTAACGGTCCTCGAAGCCGCTCAGCATGTAGATGGTTATCGACCAGAAGGCCTCGCCGACGCTCTCAAAGCACCGGTTATTGTACCGCTCGCAGAAGAACATGGCGACGGCGCCCAGGATATACAGGCAAACAAATGCGAGGATCAGCCGGACGTGAATGTGCCGCTGGGCAATCCGTCGGATAGCCACGCGATACCGGATGACATAGCCCAGGATGATGACGCAGGCGAGGGTCCACAGGATTGTCGGCAGGTAATCGACCAGGGTCTTCTTCAGCAGCCCCTTCTCGGCGTAGTACGCCCTGGCCTGGGGATGAATCGGGATGATGGGGCGCAGCTTGTGGTCGAGGATGCCGTGCAGACCCTCCTTCAAGGGTAGGTCATACTGGCTGAGATCGGCCCCGTCGACACCGTGGCCCTGCCGGATCAGATCGGTCTTCTCGAAGATAGACCTCGTCAGGGTCTTGACGAAGTCGGGCGGCAGTCTGCGCGTATCGCCCTCGCGATGCTCAAAACCCTTCCTTGCCACGAGGATGGCCCGCACGCCCACCGTCCTGATCGGGTCGCTCTGGTGGCGATACGTGTTCGCGGGAATGCTGGTATACACGAAATAGGGAAACCGGCGGATCAGGCGGTTCGCCAGCCCCTCGCCGATGGGAATGATCCTCACGTGGTCCTGGAGGGAGACTCCGTCGACGGTGTCGGTCAGCAAGGGCGTGGGGATACCGGCGGTGACAACGGCCGCATCGAGCTGGTTGGACAGCAGCATCTGCCGGGCCTCGCTGAACTTGCACCGCACATCGGTCAGATCCGACGCCTCCCAGCCGTCCAGGGCGAAGATGATCGTGGCGCTGTTGGCGATATCCTCCGGCGGCGAACCGGTGCGGATTCGGCGGCCCTTGAGTTGGTCGAGATGCTCTATGTTGCTCTTTCGCGTAGCCAGAATCTGAACCAACTCGGTGTACAGGGAGGCCACGGCCATCGCCTTGCTTGAAGGCAGGGTGTACATGACCTGGCCGTGGCTGAAGTAGTAGGCTGTATCATTCTGGACGAGGGCCAGGTCCACCTGCTCGTTGTTGACCAACAGCAGGTTTTCGACGGTCCCGGTAGTCTCCAGCACGTCCACTTCCACGGTGTCGGGATAGGCCTCCTCGATGATCCTCTTGAGGCCACAACCTATGGGGTAATAGACGCCCGTCCTGCTGCCGGTGGCCAGGCGCAGGGTGATCTTCCCCGCCGCCGGCGCCGGGATGGCATGGCCGAGCAAGGCCAGAACGATTATGGCGATTCGCCGGAAGGCCATCCTGAGAAGCTCCGGTGTCAAAAGACTGTTCGGTCGAACCGACTGTCGATCACGACTATACCAGCATGTGCGGCACGCTGCAATCAGATTCCGTCGCCGAGCACGCGACCGGCAGCCAGGTCCTTGAACCACGAATTCACGTGGATAGGAGTAACTGCGTCGGGTTTCGCCGACGGCGCCTTATTGGCTTGCCGTGCGCGGACGACCTTCTCGATGACCGGTTCTGGGGCTGTAGACCGCGGGGCGTAGACCGTGGACACAGGTCCGCGGCGGTGGTACTATGGCGGCCATGACGACGATCTATCCGTACAAGTTCCGGCCTATCTTCAAGCACCGGCTCTGGGGGGGGCAGCGGTTGCGGGAGGTGTTTGGGAAGGATCTCCCGCATGACGACACGATTGGGGAAAGTTGGGAACTGGCGGACCTGCCGCAGAACGAATCGGTGATTGTCAACGGCCAATTGGCCGGCTCAACGCTGGCCGAGGCCCTGGAGCGGTTCGCCGAGGAGATCACCGGGGATGAATACTACGAGGGTCCGTTCGGGTTGCTGATCAAGCTGCTGGATGCGGAGGATGTCCTGAGCGTGCAGGTACACCCGGACGCCGAGACGTGCATGCGAATGAAGCGGGGCGAACCCAAGACGGAGTGCTGGTACATCATCTCGGCTGAGCCGGGGGCGCACATCTACAAGGGCGTCCGCAGAGGCACGACGCGCGGGCGGTTCGCGGCGGCGATTGCCGATGGGACGGTGGCCGATCTGTTGGACAAGGTGTATGTCAAGCCGGGCGAGTGCCATTATCTGCCCGCAGGGACGGCCCACAGCATCGGGGCCGGACTGCTCATCGCCGAGATTCAGACGCCGTCGGATACGACGTACCGTGTGTTCGACTGGAATCGCGTGGAAGCCGACGGCCGGACACGGCCGCTGCATGTGGATGAGGCGTTGGAGAGCATCCATTTCGACGTGTCGGCGGTGGACCTGCCGGTCGCAACCGTGGGCAGGCTGGTGGATTGCCCGTACTTCAAGGTCGACAAGGGCCACCAGATCGGCACGGCCGAGGTGCTGCTCTCGCCCGGCGGGATGGAGGTACTGATGTTCCTCACCGGCTCGGGGCGGATTGTCGGTGAGCAGGCCGAGCCCGTGATCTTCGCGGCCGGCGATACGATACTGATCCCGGCGATATACGAGGGCGTGGTGCGGTTCTCGCAGGACAGCGAGTATCTGCGGGTCAGGCTGTGATCTTGATGCTGGATACTGGATGCTGGATGCTCAGTGGCGCCTGAGGGTGCAAGTTTGGCTGGGGTAAGTGCCGATATAGCAGGGATGGATGGTTCCGACGGACATGGTGTTGGCGGCAGGAGGCTGTGGTGGGGGTACGCCGTGGTCCTTGTTGCGGCGGCAACGCTGTATGTTGCGACGTCCGCTCCCTCGGTGGTGTGGCAGGACAGCGGGTTGATTCAATGGCGGGTGCTCAATCGGGATATCGAGGGCGGGCTGGGCTTGGCCTTATCCCACCCGTTGTACTATCTGATCGCGATTGGGGCGTCGTTTCTGGGCGATCCGGCCCGGATGGCGACGCTGGCGACGGCGGTGATCTCGGCGTTTGCGGTGGCGAATCTATTCCTGCTGGTGGGGCTGTGGGTCAAACGGACGGTCCCGGCGGCCGTTGCCGCGCTGACGCTGGCCCTGTCACATACCTTCTGGTGGCACGCGACGGTGCCGGAGACGTACAACCTGGCGGCGGCATTGCTGCTGGCGGAGTTGGCCGCCCTGCTGCAATACGGCAACACCGGCAGAGTCCGGTATCTGTATATCCTGGCACTGCTTAACGGGCTCGGACTGGCCAACCACATGCTGGCGGCCATCTCCCTGGCTTGCTATGCGGTCCTGCTGGCCGGCTTGCTGATGCACGGGCAGATACGGATGCGGGATGTGGCCGTGATGGCGGCGTTCTGGGTGGTCGGGGCGCTTCCGTTGGAGGTGTTGTTCGTCATGCGGTGGGTCGAGACAGGGGATCTCGGCGCAACCATCGCCTCGGCCCTGTTCGGCGATCTGTGGCGTGACGATGTGCTCAACACGGCGATCACGACGCGCATTGTCGTCGAGAACTTCATGTGGATCGCCCTGAACCTGGCGACGCCGAATGTGTTTCTGCTCATTCTGGGGGCCTGGGCCGTGGCGTTACAGGTGCGGCGATGCCGGTTTCATCGAGTCGTGGCGGCGCTGCTGGTGCTGTATCTGGCGTTTGCGTTTCGTTACACCGTGGTTGACCGGTATGCATTTTTCATTCCCTTCTACTGCATGGCGGCGATCCTGGTCGGAGTCGGGGCCTGGGAGATGCTGGAGCGGTTCTCCGGGCGGGCCCTGCCGGTGGTACTCGTCTTCTTCGCCTTCTGGACGATTCCTGTATACGCGGCGGCGCCGATTCTTGCGAGAGAGCTGGACATAGTGGGCCGTCCGCGGCAGTTGCCGTATCGGGACGATGCCGCGTATCATCTTCGGCCGTGGCGCACAGGGGACGACGGTGCGGCCCGGTTCGCGGATGAAACACTGGGAAACGCCGCACGCGACGGCATTATCCTCGCCGATACCACCGCCGCCCCGCCGCTGTTGTACACGCAGAAGGCCCGGAATAAGCGGCCGGATGTGAAGGTCGTCTCGGACATCGGATGCAGCGACGGCGCGCCGCAGGTTACGCCCGAGACGATAGACGAGCTTGCCTCAACCCGGACGGTCTATGTGGTGACGCCCTCACCGGGCTACTGCCCGAAATACGTGCTTGAGAGGTGCGAATTCACGGCCGACGGGTTGGTGTATCGCGTGACGCTCCCGGGCGGGTTCTAAGTGGTGAGGCTCCTGCGCGGGCTTGCCGCGGGACGACGCCGGGATGGACGAGACGGATTACCGTGGGCCGGGGACTACGAGGGGGTCTTGTCGCCCTTTGCGTGGATGGCGCCTCGCAGGCCTTCCATCTGCAGATAGCCCTTTCGCCATACGACGATACTGCTGACGACCACGACCAGGACGTAGACGATCCCCGCGTAACGGGTGCGTATCGGGATCATGGCCAGACCAACGGCTGCGTATGCGGCGGCCAGGGCGTAGCACAACGCCACGGTCTTCTTGAGGGGTATGCCGCGGTCCAGCATCTGGTCGTAGATGTGGCCCCGGTCGGAGATGAACAACGGGCGGTGATTGACAAAGCGACGGACGAGGGCGACGGCGGTATCGAGGATGGGCAGTCCGAAGATCACCACGGACGCCATCCACCAGCGAAACCAGCGTTCACCCGACAGCAGCATGAGCACGGCGACCATGAAACCGAGCAACATGCTTCCGGCGTCGCCCATGAATATCTTGGCGGGGTGGCGATTGAACGGCAGAAAGCCGCAGACACAGGCCACCAGACTCAAGCCGATGATGATCCGGACGGGATCGCCGACCTCGCTGAAGCCCCAGGTCGCCAGGTGGACCGACAGCAGCAGCAGCGCGACCGTAATGATGGCGGTAACTCCGGCGCACAGTCCGTCAAGGCCGTCAAGCAGATTCAGCGAGTTAGTGGCGCCCAGGACGAAGAAGATGACGGTGGCCACACAGAGGACCTGCTCAAGACGGTACGGTATCGTGACGCCGAAAGGCGCCGCGGCGTAACGGATGCCCGGTACGATACCCAGCCCGTGCTCGGTGTCTCCGATGTACCAGCCGGAGATCAGGAGCAAGGCCCCGGCGGCTACGCAGCAGCCGAGGAGTTTATTGCGCGGCTTGATGTCGAGCAGGTCGTCAACCAATCCGACAAAACACGCGATGCCTCCGCCGGCCAGGACGGCAAGCAACCAGCGCATCGCCAGCGGGGCGTAGTCCACCTTGCCGATGCACTGGATGCCGACGAGCACGCCGACAATCAATCCCACGAACATGCCCAGGCCGCCGAGATAGGCAATGGGCTCCTTATGGGTCTTGACGGTGTCATTGGGTTTGTCGACGATGCCGAATTGAAGGGCGGCCTTCTTGCACAGCCACGTGGCGGCAAAAGCGGACGCCCATGCGGCCGGCAGAATGGGCCAGAACCGCAGCACCCAGACCATCGAACGTTCCTCGCCTATCAGTTGGTCAAGCATTATGGGGTGACGCCTTTGCCCGTGGAGCCATTCAGCCATACCTCACAATCATACCGAAGCATGGTCAGATGGTTCCTGAAACCATCGAAACGGATACGGGGCTTCCTGCCAACGAGTTCCTGCAGAATCCATTTGGGGAAATCGGCCCCGGCCTTGATGGACAGGGGCGCGCCCCCGCCGAAGCGGGGATTGACTTCAATGAACCTCAGACTGCCGTCGGGTTGGACGAACAGTTGCAGCGTAATCACGCCGGGCCCGGCGCCGAGGGCCTCGACCAGAAGGGCCGAGCGTTCCATGATGTGGCGATCCTTGACGACGCGGCTCTTGCTGACCTCTCCGGCGCGGATCTCAAGCCGCTTACGGGGTACAACGCACCGGACGCGCATGTCGAAATCGACGTAGACATCGCAGGTGTGCTCGGCGCCTTCGACATACTCCTGGCAGATGGCGTTCGGGATGTGCCTGCCGTAGAAACGAAGCTCCGAGCGGTTGTGGGCGACGGCATTGCCGCGACTGGCGTAGCCGTCCCAGGGCTTGATGAAACACGGCCAAGTCAGGTCGCAAGTCTTGAGAGCCGCCGCGATGCTCAGGGTTCGCGGGGTCCTGAAACCCCTGGCGGTCAGGTATTCGTACGTCCTGCGTTTGTCCTGGCAGATATGGACGACGTCAGGGGCGGAGACCAGCACGCGGCAGCCGAGTTGTTCGAAACGCGGCTTGTTGTCGGCCAGCAGTTGCAGGTCGAGGTCAACGGTCGGCACGATGAGATGAACGCCGTTGGACTTGACGATATCGAGTAGTTGACGGAGGTAGTCCGGATGGTTGACCTTGTCGACGATGAAGCGGCGGTCGCACAGTTGCAGGGCTGAACTAAGAGGCGTGGTTTCAGTGCTTAACATGGCGGCGCGCAGTCCGAGTTGACCGGCGGCCTGGCGGAAGCCCTCGAGCAGTGAGACCCGTCGGCCGATACACGTGAAGAGCACGTTGACGGCCGATTGGGGGGGCCTGGGTGATGTTGAACTACGTCTCTGACCCGCGTCTTTTCTGCGCGACTCAGTCATAGAGTCTCCTGTCCATCTGCATCGAGGCGCATCCTCATGGACGCAAGACTATAGCCCTGCGCCGCCGGATGGTCAAACGCAAATAGTCCAAACACCCCGCCTGATTGGTTTGACACGGCCGCGGGCGAGTCATAGACTATGGCCTCGTTGTCATCATCGACCAAAAACAGACGCCGGTTTACTTGCACGTTGGAACTTTATAGGACGCTGCTTCTTGCAGGGGTCTCTATCGGAATTCCGTGCCCGGCAAGGCCGAACAGTTGAAGGGGCATACATGGAGGTCCGTTTTCTGGATCTGTCGCAGCAATACGCCGGCTATCGGGGGCGTGTTCTACAGGCGATTACCGAAGTCTGCGATAAGCAGACCTTTGCGTTGGGCCCGGCGGTGGCCGCGTTCGAGCAGCGGGCGGCCGCGTACTGCGGCGTGCGGCACGCCATCGGGGTATCGAGCGGCACGGATGCCCTGCTGGTGAGCCTGATGGCCCTGGGGGTCGGTCCCGGCGACGAGGTGATTACGACGCCGTTCACGTTCTTTGCCACGGCCGGGGCGATTTCGAGGCTCGGCGCCCGGCCGGTCTTTGTGGATGTCCGACCGGATACGTACAACATTGACCCCGATCTGATCGAACCGGCCGTGGCCGACCGCACAAAGGCGATCATCCCGGTGCATCTGTATGGCCAGGCGGCCGCGATGGAAGCGATTGCCAGAATCGCCTCGCGGCATGGGTTGAAGGTGATTGAGGATGCGGCGCAGGCCATCGGGGCCGAGCGCAACGGGCGGCGATGCGGCAGCCTGGGGGATTTGGCAGCGTTCTCCTTCTACCCNNGGGTGAGGATTCTCCGCGACCACGGACAGGACCCGCGGTACTTCTACCACGTCATAGGGGGCAATTTCCGCCTGGACGGCATTCAGGGGGCGGTGCTGGATGTGAAACTGGACTACGTGGACGGATGGAACGCCCGCCGCAGGGCACTGGCGAGGCTCTATGACCGTCTGTTGGCGGATTCGCCGGTCCAGACGCCGCTGATCGAGGCCGAGAACCTCAGTTGCTACCACCAGTACACGATTGTGGCGCCCCGGCGGGATGCGTTGAAGGACCACCTGGCCGACAAGAGTATCGGCTCGGCAATCTTCTACCCGAAGCCATTGCACCTCCAGACGTGTTTCAAGGACCTGGGCTACAGTCCCGGCGATCTGCCGGTGGCCGAGCGTCTGGCCGAGGAGGTCCTCTCTCTGCCGATCTACCCGGAATTGACGGACCAGCAGATTCACTACGTTGCCGGGGCGATCCTGGCGTTCTACGGGGCCGAGTGAGAGGGCTTGCACGGCCGCTGCAAGGAGAAGGACGTTGCTGAGAACCGAAGACAATCCGCCGACGACCTGGCCACAGGGCTTAACGTTGGCCGAGTTTGCGGGCACGTGGTGGGTGGCCCATACCAAGAGCCGCAACGAGAAGGCCTTGGCACATGACCTGATCGCCTTGAACATCCGTTATTTCCTGCCCATGACCTGGAAGGTCAGCCGCAAGAGCCGCCGGACGGTGCGTTCGCTGTTGCCGTTGTTTGCCGGGTATCTGTTCTTCTGTGGCAGCGAGGTCGACCGGCTGGAACTGCTGCGGACGAACCGGGCGGCGAACATCATCCCCGTGGCCGACCAGCAGCGCCTGGTCCGGGAACTCGTGCAGATCGAGCAGGCGCTGAAGGTTGGGGCCCCGCTGTCGCCGCACGACTACATGAAGCGGGGCCAGAAGTGCCGGGTTATTGCCGGGCCCCTGATGGGATTGCAGGGGATTGTCGCGGAAACGCGGGGCACGATACGGCTGGTCTTGCAGGTGGAGATGCTCGGCCAGGCCGCCAGCGTGGAGATCGACAGCGACATGATTGAGAAGGTCGAGGACTGAGTTTGTAGTGCGTATTGCGTCCATCGTCCATTGTCCTTCCAGGGTATTGACTGAGGGGGGCGGGGTGTGGTATAATAGTGTTGTGAGGCGGCAGGCAGGTGGTATGGAGGAGGTGTGTCTTGCGGGCCGAAGAAACCCGTCCAACTATGAGCATCGCTGTGGGCTGTGCCGTGATGG
>DDXG01000180.1 GCA_002347125.1 Phycisphaerales bacterium UBA2266 | reverse complement strand
CCGCGTGGGCAAGAATCCCGATGTACATCGGGACCCACCCTACATGTTCGGTTTGTCCGCAGAGTTCTGTAGGGTGAAGCGTTGGATTCGCATTCCGTCACCTTCGGCGACGTAGATGTTGCCTTGTTTGTCAACGGCGATGGAGTGAGCCACCTGGAATTCGCCGGGGCCCGGCCCCGTGCGGCCGAATTGTGCGAGGACCCGACCGTCACGGTCGAGGACATAGACGCGGTTGGATTGCCCGTCGGTGGTGTAGATGCGGTCCTGGTCGTCGAGGGCCAGGCCGAACGGCTTGCCGACGTGCGTCCACTGCTCGATGTATTGACCGTCGAGGTCGAATAGCTGGATGCGGCAGTTCTCGCGGTCGGCGACGAGGACGCGGCCGGTGCGGTCGATAACGATGTTGTGGACGACGTCGAACTGGCCGGGCGCGGCGCCTTTCGTGCCCCAGGACTGCTTGAATCGGCCGTCCGCCGCAAATCGCATGACGCGGCTGTTGCCGTAGCCGTCGGCGATGTAGATGTCGCCGTTGGGGGCGACGGCGACGTCGGCGGGCTTGTCGAACTGGTTGTCCGCCAGGCCGCTTTGCCCATCCGTTCCGAGGGTCCGCAGGAGCCTGCCGTCGAGCGTAAACTCCATCACGATGTGGCGTTGGCGGTCGGTCACCCAGACGCGGTCACCGAAGATGCGCAGGCCGTGTTTGTCTACGAAGCCACGGCCCCATACGCCGATGACCCCGCCGGCGCCGTCGAAGACGAGGACACCTTCATTGCCCTTGCCGGCCGTGGCATAGACCCGGCCCCGATGGTCCAGGCCGATGCCGAGTATCTTGTCCAGTTCCACGCCCGTGTGCGCCGCATCCCAGACGGCCGTCGGCTTGTACATAAGGGTTTCCTCGTGGTTCGATTGCAGGTCTGGTCGGCAGCCGGCTATCCATAATGTTGTGGCGGCCGACGCCAGGAGGGCGAGCCAGGTCATTACAGGCAAGAGTCTCACACGTTCGCCGCCCGGATTCTTCGCTTCGCTCAGAATGACAGTCATGGTCTTGTGATTCGCTTCGTTCAAAGTGACACTGACAGGCTTGAGATAGTCGCTCAGTAGTCGGCCCATATTTCATAACCGTCGGGGTTTCGCAGGCACTCGCGGCAACGGGCGCGTATCTCCCAGGCGATGGGCAGGAGTTCCGGTCGCGTGGCGCAGGACCGGCCCGCCTGCTGAAAGGCCAGGCGGGTGAGGCGGTGGCATTGGGCCAGCAGGTCATCCTGGGCGCCACCCATCGAGCGCCACTGTTCGCCGAGTCGAAGACAGGATTGGAGGTTGTTGGCGTCCTTTCTGCGAGTCAGGGCCTTGGTTTGGCGGACGAGGTCGGCCATGTAATCGAGGGACTTGACCAGTTCCTTGCGCTGCTCCTGTTCTCTGGGGATCTGGGCAAGGATGGTCTTGAGTTCATCGACGAATGCCTTGTCGGCCCCGGACCCGTCGAGATAGGCGGTGGCGTCCCGGACCATCTGCATATACTGCTCGATGCGGCCAAGGTGACATGTCACGAAGAAGGCCATATCGTCGACAATGCCCTGAACATCATCGGCGCGTTCGGCCTCCTGCCCGGCCTTGAAGACCGCTTCGATGGCCTCGGTGCCGCCGCAGGTGCAGGCGCGGCGGACGCCGGCGGCGCCGCGCCGGTGGTGGGTGCGGAGCATTCGCCCGGCGGGATCGAGGATCGTGTCGGCCAGTTCGCGGCCGAGGGTGCATTGGATGACGTCGGCGGGGCTCATGATGGAGGGCTGGGCGGCGCCTTCGAGGAAGTAGACAATCGATTCGCCCTTGGGGGGTATCTTCTTGGTCATGTGGTAGACGGCCGTATCGCCGTCGAACCATACGGGGTACGTGTAGGAACCGAAGGCGCCCCGCCAGACCGTGCCGCCGGACGGGTGGAACGTGAAGCGTGTCTGGACGCCCCCCTCGTCGAGTTGGGTCACCCACTTGGCGCCGAAAGGTCGGCGCCAGTCGCCGCGGACCGGCTTCTCCAGATGGCCGGGCCCGAAGGCCTCCTGATGCCAGATGGCGGGCGACTGCAGGATGGCCAGGGAAAGACTCGTGCCGATGTGGTCGAAGCCAATGCGGTCAAAGGCCGGGTTGGGCGTTGCGGCCTTGGCATGGAGCGTGGCCTGCTGCCGGGTCGCCGGCCAGGTCAGGACGAGCATCGCATCACGGCCGTGCAGGAGGCCGACAAGAACGTTTTCGGCCGGGACCATTACGGGTTTCCCCGGATTATAGCTGCCGGGCGAAAGGACGAGGTCGTCGGCGATGAAATCCGGCGCCACGGCGTAGGCCAGATCCGCTTCGATATCGAGAGACGCCATCTTTGGGCCTGGTTTGATGCCCACGATAGGCGTGTTGTCGAAGTACAGGAGCATCGACACGGCCGGGTCATCGGGGGCGAACACGACCTCGACGACGACGGCATCGGGGCTGTTGCGGATGAGGCGGATTCGGTGGATGGGGGCGTCGTGGCCGCGCGGTCGGATCGCTGCCCGTCGGGCTGAACCGCCATAGATGGCGATGGCCTGGCCTTTGGGGCCCAGGACGGCGGCGAAATGGTCATTTGTGACGACCGTGTCGGCGGAAAACTCATACTCGCGGCCGTAATAGCCGGGATCGGACGATGCCTTGGGTGGGTCCGCCTCGAGCGTGAGGAGGTCCGTGGGGACCGCTCTCCACTGGCTGCGGTTGGCCAGGTCGGGCGCCGCCGGCAGGGGGGTAACCGTATCCCAGACGGTCAGGGTTGCGGCGGGCGCCGGGCCGATGGGAACGATGGCGGCGAGGAGCAGGGCCACGGCTTGGCAAAGCCAGCCCCGGCGGGCATCACGTCCAGTAGAACTCATACAGCAAGTCCTTTCAGTAGCGGGAGTAGATGCGGCGTATCCTACAATCCCGACGGGTCGGTTGCAACAGGGGGGCAAATGCGACAGGAATGGGCGATACAGGACTCGAACCTGTGACCTCACGGGTGTGATCCGTGCGCTCTAGCCAACTGAGCTAATCGCCCGACGGCGTCAGGGGCGGTATTAGACGGTAGCCTGTGGCGTCTGTCAAGCGAAAATCGTGGAAAAGCGATTGTGGTTCATGGGTGGCAATGCGGGCAGCCACGGGGGCTGCCCCTACGGGTGCGGCGTCGGGGCCATCTGGGTGGAGATGAGGTTGATGCGGCCGAGCTTCACGCCCTTGAGGCTGAGCATCTGTTCACCCATGCGGTTAATCTCGGCCACCTTGCCCCGGAGGATGATAACCTCAAGGCAGTCGTGGGCGTCGAGGTGGATGTGGGTGGCGCAGATGGTGTGCAGGACGTGGGAATGCTGGAGGCTCATAACCTGCTCGATCACCTTGACGCAGTGGTGGTCGTAGACAAGGAACACGGCCGCGATGGCCTCGGATTGGGGGTCTTCAAGCTGCTCGGCGCTGAGGCGCTGGCGGATGAGGTGGCGGATGGCCTCGGAGCGGTTGGTGTAGCCCTGGGCGGTGATGAGGTCGTCAAAGCGGGCCAGCAGGGGCTTGTCCAGTGATACGCCAATGCGTTCGATCTGCTCCACGGGTCGTCTCCTGGGATGTCGATACGGCCAGAGGACCTGCCACGAGGTCCTGTTCGGCAAGATGTTAGCAGGGTCGGCCGGTGGGAGCAAGGGCGGGGAGAACTGAGAACTCAAAGGTGAAAAGCCAAAACCACAGCCCAAGGGCCCAAACCTGTACGCCTTGCGGGCTGCGCAGGCAAAGGGCTCCGGTACATTTTCTGTGCGACGAAGGCGCACGTATCCGGCGAGGGCTTGCACAGAAAATGTACCGGACCCCTTCAACTGCCAGCCGCGAGTTGCGGCGGTGGTCAGGGTTGGGGCTGGTCGGCGGGCAGGGCGTAGACCTCGATTTCGATATAGTGGTTGAGGTCGTTCTGAGTGTTGCCGTTGCTGGAGAGGCGGACGTAGCGGGCGGTGATGCCGTTGGCGGGGATGAGTTCACCTTCGTTGGTTTCCACGTAGTGCTGGTCGGGGCCGATGCCCAGGCCGGCGGAGTTGTCCGCGTCGTTGTTGAAGAGCGTGGTGACGCCTTCGATGAAGTCCTGGTCGCGGGAGACCTGGCAGATGACGTCGAAGTAGACACGAGGCTGCTTGTGATAGTGCCAGACGACGATGGCGTAGATTCTATGGTCGGCTTCGAGGTCGATGGTGACGCTCTGGAGGCCGGGTCCCAATTCGACGTAGCTGCCGTCGGCGGCCTCCTTGTCGCCGTCGGTGATCATTTGGATTTCACCGATGATGGGCGCATCATCGGTGGAATAGATGGGCTTGCCGAGTGCGACATTCGTAACACCCAGAGGCGCCAGAAATGGTGGGCGGGGTCTGCCGAGGTGTTTGCGGAGGTTTGCGACGGTAATGTCCTGGGGTGTGCTGGTGAACATGGGTTTGGGCAGTTCCAGGGGGATAGGAGCCAGGTCCGGTGTGTTGTTGGCGACGGGCGATTGCGGGCCGGGGTGAGGTTGAAGGTTACGGGTGAACTGGTGGATTCCGATGCCGGCGGCAATGATGAGGGCGGCGGCGAGTGCGAGCTTGATGTATAGGCTTTTCATGGGTGATCTCCTGCAGAGGTGGATGGGGAGTGTGCGGGCGGTTTCAGTTTGTTGGGCCGCTTCGAAGGCGGCGAGCATTTCGCCGCGCAGTGCTTCGCGGTGCTCGGGTCTGGGCTCGTCGTCGATTCCAAGTCGCTTGACCCATTGCTCAAGTTGTCGTTCATTCAGGTTCATGATGGTTACATGGCTGGGATGGCCATGCTTCTTTTTTGCGCGGGCAGGATGCCCGTGTTACGTTCAGCAGCTTTCGGAGCTTCTTGAGGGCGCGGTGGAGGGCGACTCTGGCCGCCTGGGGGGTTGTGCCCGTGATGGCGGCGATTTCGTCATAGCGGAGGCCCTCGAAGAAGCGCA
Organism: Phycisphaerales bacterium UBA2266; assembly: GCA_002347125.1. Classification (GTDB taxonomy): domain Bacteria; phylum Planctomycetota; class Phycisphaerae; order Sedimentisphaerales; family Anaerobacaceae; genus UBA2266. The sequence continues at coordinate 26,552 of DDXG01000180.1, read as the reverse complement.
GGGTGACGATGGTCTGGTGCCTTGGCTTGAGGCGGCGGATGGCCTGATAGAGTTCCGGCCAGTCCGGGTAATCACCTGTCGGTTCGTCGCCGAGGGCATCGGTACGGGCCTGGGCGGCCCGGGCGAGGAGGCGGCGCCGTGTCGAGACCTTGCGAATGTGGGCGTTGCAGTGGTTGGCTGCTATGGCGTACACCCAGTTGCGAAAGTCCTGCTCGGTTCGGCCCGGAAAGGACCGGATGCCCTCGGCGACGGCCAGAAAGACCACCGAGACGACGTCTTCGGCGTCTGTCTTGTCAAAGAGCCGGTGGACGCAGAACCGCAAGACAGGCCCGTAGTACCGGTCGTACAGGTCGCCAAGGGCCTGGGGGTCGGTCTTTGCCTCCACCACCCGATTGTCGCTGTCGACAGGCTCAATCAGTCTTGCCATAGCCCCAACCATCGTCGCCTGTAGAATTGCGCCGGGGTTCCGGATGTTACGTTTTGTGCTGGGAAAATCGTCGCATCTGTCATAGAGACGCGGATTTCGATGCCAATGACGTATTGCCAGGAATTTCTTGACAGGGGCGGGTGTGGGGCCTAGAGTATGCCGTTCGTTTGCCCGTTCGCGCTTGCGGTACGGCTCTAAAGCAGGAAAACGTAAGTCATTGTTTAGACAAGAGTAAGGAGAATGTCTGATGGCAACAAAGGTTGCAATTAACGGTTTTGGCCGCATCGGCCGGGCTGTCGCGCGAATCATCATGTCGAGGAATAGCGGCCTTGAACTGGTCGCTATCAACGACCTGTCCGACGCCAAGGCCCTGGCGCATCTGTTCAAGTACGACAGCGTGATGGGCCGTTGGAACGGGACGGTCGCGGCCGGCGACGGCAAGCTGATCATCAACGGCAAGGGAATCGCCGTCACGGCCGTCAAGAGTCCGGCGGAACTGCCCTGGAAGGCGATGGGCGTGAAGATCGTGCTGGAGTCGACGGGCATTTTCCGGTCGGCCGAGTCGCCCAAGGGTGGTTACGCCGACCACATCAAGGCCGGGGCTGAGAAGGTCCTGCTGAGCGTTCCGTCCAAGGACAAGATCGATGCGACGGTCGTGCTGGGCGTCAACAACGAGGCCCTGACATCGAAAGTGAAATGCGTCTCCAATGCGAGCTGCACGACGAACTGTCTGGCGCCGGTGGCCAAGACGCTCAACGACGCCTTCGGCATCGAGCAGGGACTGATGACCACGATCCACGCTTATACGAACGACCAGCGCGTCGCCGACATGATCCACAGCGACCTGCGGCGGGCCCGCGCGGCGGCGGTCAACATGATTCCGACGTCCACCGGCGCGGCCAAGGCCATCGGCGAGGTCATCCCGGCGCTCAAGGGCAAGCTGGACGGCTTTGCCATCCGTGTTCCGGTTCCGGTCGGCAGCGTGGTGGACCTGGTGGTGAACGTGAAGAAGGACGTGACTGTCGAGGCGGTCAATGCCGCCGTGAAGGCCGCGGCGGAAGGCCCGATGAAGGGGATTCTGGAGTACTGCAACGAGCCGATCGTCAGCAGCGATATCGTGCTGAACCCCGCATCGAGTATCTTCGACTCGCTATGCACGATGGTTATCGGCAAGACCGTGAAGGTCGTGAGCTGGTATGACAACGAGTGGGGTTACTCGAACCGCAGCGTGGACCTGATGGAGAAGATGGCGACTCTGTAAGGTCGCCGCGGGCCGGCGCGGGCGGGTATTCATGATGAAACCTCAGACCGGCCGTTCATGCGAGCGGCCGGTCTGAGCTATCTATAACAGGTAACGACAATGGCGAAGAAAACGGTTGCTGACATTGACGTCAAAGGCAAGAAGGTCCTCATGCGGTGCGATTTCAACGTGCCGCTGAACGACGACTGCAACATCACAAGCGACGACCGCATCGTGAAGGCCCTGCCTTCCATCAAGAGCGTGCTGGATCGCGGCGGGGCGCTGATCCTGATGAGCCACCTGGGTCGGCCCAAGGGCGTTCGGGAGGACAAGTTCTCATTGGCGCCGGTGGCGCGGCGTCTATCGGAGCTGCTCGGCCAGGACGTGGCGTTTGCCGATGACTGCATCGGCCCGCAGACCAAAGCCCTGGCCAAGGCCCTGCGGAGCGGGCGGTGCCTGTTGCTTGAGAACCTCCGGTTTCACAAGGAAGAGACGATCAAGGACAAGGCGGCCAAGGAAGATGAGCAACTGCGCGAGGCCAAGAACGCCTTTGCCCGGCAACTGGCCGAGATGGCCGATGTTTATGTCGACGACGCGTTTGGAACCGCCCATCGGGACAATGCGTCCATGTATACCGTGCCGGTTCTGATGAAGCCAAAGCCCTGCGTCATCGGTTTTCTGGTGGAGAAGGAACTGAAGTATCTGGGCGATACGGTCGGCAACCCGGAACGGCCTTTTGTGGCGATTCTGGGCGGGGCCAAGGTATCGGACAAGCTCGGCGTGATCGAGAATCTCATCGAGAAGGTGGACCGGATTCTCATCGGCGGGGCGATGGCGTACACGTTCTTCAAGGCCAATGGGCACACCGTTGGCGGCAGTCTGTGCGAGGATGCGTTCCTGGACAAAGCGGTTGAGCTTCAGAAGACCGCCAAGGAGGCCGGCTGCGAGATGATTCTGCCGGTCGATACGGTTGTGGCGCAGGAGTTCAAGGCCGGCGCCGCCAACAAGGTCGTCAAGGGCGATATCGAGAACGGTTGGGAGGGCCTGGACATTGGTCCGGCCAGCCGCAAGCTCTTTGCGCAGAAGATCGCCGGCGCCAGGACCATCGTCTGGAACGGTCCCATGGGCGTGTTCGAGATGCCTCCGTTCGACGAGGGGACCAAGACGGTCGCCCAGGCGGTCGCCGAGGCCACCGACAAGGGGGCCCGCAGCGTCATCGGCGGCGGCGACAGCGCCAGCGCCGTTCAGGTGCTGGGCCTGGAGGACCGAATCAGCCATATTTCGACGGGCGGGGGGGCATCGCTGGAGTTTCTTGAGGGCAAGAAGTTCAAGGCCATCGAGATACTGGACGAGAAATAGGACCGCCCGCAATTCGCCGCGGACGGCGCTGGAGCAGGTATGTCGCAGCCGAGACTGCCCAAGGCAGGAACGATAGAGATTGCGCCGTCGATTCTGAGCGCGGACTTCGCCCGGCTGGCGGAGGAGGTGGCGGTCATCGAGTCGGCCGGGGTCAAGATGGTGCACCTGGACGTGATGGACGGGCATTTTGTGCCCAATATCACGATCGGGCCGGTGGTGGTCTCGAAGCTGCGGAAGTACTCGTCTCTGGCGTTTGACAGCCATCTGATGATTACCGACCCGGCCGAGTACGCGCCGCGATTCATCGAGGCCGGCGTCAACCACGTAACCTTCCATATCGAGGTCGAGCCCGAACCCCTGTGCCTGATTGAGCGGATTCGCAATCTGGGGGCCACGGCTGGGATTTGCCTCAATCCCGAGACACCCGTCGAGGCCGTCCGGGAGGTAGCGCCGCATTGCGATATGGTCCTGGTGATGATAGTCCATCCGGGTTTCGGGGCCCAGAAGTTCATCGCCGAGGCGGCCAGGAAGGTGGTGCGGGTGCGTGAAATCGTCGGCTCGATTGTCCGTGTCGAGGTCGATGGGGGCATTGATGCGCAGACGGCTCGGACGGTGGTTTCCTACGGGGCCGACACGCTGGTGGCGGGCAACGCCATCTTCGGCAAGGCCGACCGGATAGCGGCCATAGAGGCCCTCAGGGCCGCCGGCCGGTGATTTCTGTGGCCTGAGCGGGGTTCTTCTGGTAGAATCAGCCATTGTGGTCGGCCGGATGGGCCGCGACCCTATACGGAAGCATGGTATGGCAAAACAGGCAAAGTCCACGTGGAACGGTTTCTCGCTGAAGCCCCGGCGGGAGATGCCGGAGGGTTTGTGGACGAAGTGCCCGGCCTGTGAGCACATGCTCTACAAGACCGAGGTGGACAAGAACCTCAACGTCTGTCCGGAGTGCGACTACCATTTCCGGGTCTCGGCCGAGGTCCGCATCCAGTACCTCGTCGATGAGGGGTCCTTCCAGGAGATCCGGGCGGACATGACCAGCAACGACCCGCTGGATTTCAAGTTCCGCGGCACGACATACAAGCAGCGAATCGCCGCCGACGAGGAGAAATCCGGGGCCAAAGAGGCCATGCGGATCGGCAAGGCGTTCATCCGGGGGCGGGCGGTCATGCTGGGGGTCATGGAGCCGAACTTCCTGATGGGGTCGATGGGCTACGTCGTGGGGGAGAAATTCGCCCTGGCCGCCGAGAAGGCTATCGAGGACCGACTGCCGCTGGTGGTGGTCTGCTGCTCGGGCGGGGCGAGGATGCACGAAGGCGTGGTCTCGTTGGGTCAGATGGCCAAGACGTCGGCGGCGCTGGCGAAGCTGGACAGCGCCGGGGGGCTGTACATCGCGGTCCTGACGGACCCGACGACCGGCGGCGTGACGGCGAGTTTCGCCATGCTCGGCGATTGCCTGATTGCCGAACCGAAGGCGATGATCGGCTTCGCCGGCCGGCGGACCATTGCCGAGACCATCAAGGTGGAGTTGCCGGAGGACTTCCAGACGGCCGAGTTCATGCTCGAACACGGCTTCGTCGATATGATCGTCCATCGCAAGGACCTGCGAACCGAGATCGCCCGCGTCATCGACTACTGCCAGAGACGCAAGTAGACGATTGGCGATCTGCGATTGAGGGTTCACCGCGGAGACCACTGAGAACGCCGAGTAGAAAGAAAGGGCGGTGGGCGTATCGGCAGATGAAGAAAACTGAGAGGTTCTTGTGGATTTCTCATGACATCGGAGCGGGCGCTGGTGTAATTGGCTTGCTGAACGGTTGAGTCCGGGTTGCGGCTTACGTGCCCTTGCGAGTGGGCCGGACCGGGAATCCGGGCGGGATCGTGCGATAGCGACAGGCAGAAACGGGTAGGATAGTGGAAAAACGCGGCCTCGGGCGTCCGTGTGGACTTGCAGACCGTGCGGTTCTTGCTCGCGTGTTGCGGTATCTGCTTGAATGGCGGGCCCGCAAATGGTATAATACCGATATGAGCGCTTGGACAGAGGCGATTTGGAGGTGTCGGCAGATGCGTGCGAGTGTGATTGCGACGGTTGCGGCCGTGCTGATTGGGGCTTGCACAGCGGGGGGCAAGGTTATCTACGTGGATGATGACGCCAATAGTCCGGGGGATGGGGCGAGCTGGGCGACGGCGTACAAGTACTTGCAGGATGCGCTGGCGGACGCCAATAGCTCGCCGAAGCCGGTGGAGATTCGGGTGGCGCAGGGGTTATATCGGCCGGACAGGAGCGCCGCCGAGCCGAATGGGACGGGGGATCGCCTCGCGTCGTTTGGGTTGGTCAGCGGTGTGGCGCTTGTTGGCGGGCATGCAGGGCTGGGGGCGGCCGATCCCAATGCCCGCAATCTGCGTCTGCACGAGGCGATCCTGAGCGGGGATCTGGGTGGTAACGATGTGCCGGGTACGGTCTCGCCTGATCGCATGATTGAGAATGCACACACAGTGGTGTCATGCATAGGGTGCGATGCTACGACGTTGATCGAGGGAGTCGTCGTGACCGGGGCGAGCGCCGAAGGGGCACTTCGGTATGCACGAGGGCTCTATTTAGGTCCCAGCGACGCCCGGATACGTCACAGTAGTTTTGTGAATAACTGCGGGACGGGAGCCGTGGTAACTTACGGAGCGCCTAGATTCGATTTCTGTCTGTTCGTAGGCAATGTTAACCGTTTCTCCGAATCGAGGAACGACGGAGCGGGGCTGGCCAGCCTCGGAGCAAGTCCGATTGTAACGAACTGTGTCTTTGCGGGAAACTGGGCCACAGGTGAATACGGGTCCGGCGCGGGATTCTGGCAAGGGCAGGTGGGGGTAATTGTCGATGGCCCACGGTTAGTGAATTGCACATTTGCCGGAAACCGCGCAGTCCGCGGAAGGGCTGTTGCGACCGGTGGCAGAGACCGGAGCGGAATTAGCATCCATGTCCTAAATTCTATTCTCTGGGATGGGGGTGAGGAGGTATTCAATGGGGATCACTCTCTGATCACTATCGCGTATTGCGCCCTTGACGGGGGAGAATCGGGCATTGCCAATGGTTACGGAGAGATGATCTTTGGCGCGGGGAATATCGCCTCGGATCCGTGTTTTGTCAATCCAGGGTACTGGAATACGAATGGAACACCCGATGACCCGAACGACGATTTTTGGGTGCATGGAGACTACCACTTGATGTCTCAGGCGGGCCGCTGGGTTGTCGCGGAGGGACCGTGGGTGATCGACAACGTGACCAGCCCCTGCATTGACGCGGGCGACCTCCTATCGCCCATCGGATTGGAGCCCTTTCCCAACGGGGGCCGCGTGAATATCGGGGCCTATGGCGGGACGGGGGAGGCGAGCAAGTCGTGGTTTGGCGGGCCAAATTGTGCGACGATCATGGCCGGCGACATCAACGGGGATTGCCGCGTTGGTTTCTTGGACCTTGCGATTCTGGCCAGTCACTGGCTGGGGGAAGACGAGTCGCTGGGCGTACAGGAAGATGGATCACCGACACCGCTGGACAGATGGCGGCAGGAATAAGCACGGGATAGAACATTAAGGAGTGTGCAATGTTCACGGTGAGGGCATTTCGGTGTTGCGTCGCCGCCACCATCATAGGCTGCACGGTCCAGTGTACCGCGTCGTTCGCCATCACCATCATGGCCGAGTGGGGCCCTGTGCAGTTAGCCCCCGGAGGCCCTCGTGTTGGGCCGGGGTTCTCAGTTGAGGTAAGGATATCCACCAAGGAGAACTGGGCCACCCTTGCCGAAGAGGGATTCGACATTACTTACGCCGCCCCGGATTGCATGAGGGTCTATGCGCTCGCGGAAGAGGTCGAGTGGCTGTGGGCAAAGGGCTTTGATTTCAGGATTGTCCGATGGCCGACAGCACGCCCCCCTGAGCGGACGATGCTCAGCCGAGGATTGGGCGTGTACCATTGGCATGACACTCTGACGCAAGACTTGGAGGACTACGCCGCAGCGCACCCCGACATCTGCCGGTTGCACAGCCTCGGTAAGTCCGCTAACGGGATGCAGTTGTGGGCGATGCTGATCACGGACAATCCCGATGTGGAGGAAGATGAACCGGAGTTCAAGTACGTTGGCACAATTCACGGTAACGAGCCGGAAGGGATGGAACTGTGTTTGTATTTCATCGACAAGCTGTTGACCGGCTATGGCACTGATCAGCGGGTAACCGCGCTGGTTGACACGACGGCAATCTGGGTCGTGCCCCTCATGAACCCTGACGGTCGGGAATTCGACTCCCGAGGCAATTGGTACGGATGCGACTTGAACAGATATTTTCCGGCGTACTGGGGCCCGCATGGAGGCGGGTGGCCTTACCCAACACCGCAACTAGAGAAGGGCAACGTGTTCTTGAAGGGGGAGCCTGATACCACTGGCTTCCAAGTCGAGGTCGCCCATATCGTTGGGTGGACTGTCGCCCACAGCTTTGTGGCATCAGGGGCACTGCACAGCGGAGCGGTGCTGGTCTGTTACCCCTATGGCGATGCCGAGGGCGCGACAGATGGGCATTACTGGGGCGATTCGCCGACTCCCGACGATCTCTTGATTGAAGAGATATCGTTGGATTATGCCACAGCACACGGACAGCCGATGGGAATCATCAACGGGGCCGCGTGGTTCGTGGCCCGGGGAGAGATGGGAGACTGGAATTACCGGTATGTAAGCAACAACGACATCACGATCGAAGTCTGCGATTTCGGGTTGCCCGAAGGGCAGTTGCCCGCTCTCTGGGCTGCGCATGAGGAGGCGATGATGGGGCTGGTGGAGTCGGTTCACCGGGGAATTCATGGTTTGGTGACGGATAGTGTTACAGGGCTGCCGGTCTATGCGCAGGTATACGTTGAAGGCAATGCGCAGCCGGTGTATACCGATCCGGGGGTCGGCGATTATCATCGGATGCTGCTACCGGGGACATACGACATGGTGTTTGACGCGGTGGGGTATCGGCCGCACAAGGTGGACGGCGTCAACGTGACGCAGCAGACACCGTCGGTGCGTGTGGACGTTACGCTGGAGGCGCTGCCGGTGGCCCACTGGTGGCGGTTCGATGAGGGGACGGGGCTGACGGCGCGTGACTCGGCCGGGCCGACTGGTGGGACGCTCACGGGCGCCTGCCAGTGGGTGGACGGACAGGTGCGCGGGGCCCTGGAATTCAACGGCAGCGACAGCTTCGTAGAGCTTCCCGCCTTGCCCGTACTCGCGACGGATGATGTGAAGATCTCCGCATGGATATGCCCGGAGTCCGGGAGTCTGTCAGGGCATGCGCCGATTGTGGCACAATTCTATAGGACGGGCACGTCGAGTCCCTACAATTACTTCGGTTATGATCTGTGTCTGGACAACGGCCGCCTTGCGATGTATGTCGGGAATACTCCGGCAACATCCAACATCACGTTGACTGCCGGTCGGTGGTACCATGTAATAGGAACCTACGATGGGACGACGATCGAGGTCTTCATCGACGGGCAGTCGGTGGGTACCACGGCGGCTTCGGGATTGTCCGGCGTCTCGACGCAGAGTGCTTATGTCGGACATTCGTACAGCGATACGAGCGATCCGAACTCGGAGTCCTTCTTTGAGGGCGCAATCGATGAGGTTCAGGTGTGCAGTTCGATAGAGTGTTTTCCATCGTGTCATGATGACTATTCCGAGTGGCTCAACGTAGGAAGGCCGGCGTGCTGGTGCTTTGAGACGCAGTGTCATGGTGACAGCGACGGGGAGACGGAAGGGGCCGCCAAGAGTGGGTTATATCGCGTTCACTATAACGATTTGAATACGTTACTTGCAGCGTGGAATGTGGCCGAACCACCGCATGGGCGGGGGATTGCATCGGTGGTCGGTCCGAGGGGGGATCTGGGGATTTGTACGGACTTCGACCACGATGTGGAGGGTAGCGCGAAGACGGGGCTCTTCAGGGTGCACTTCAATGACCTGAACATGCTGATAGCGAATTGGAGCACCGTTGAGCCGCCCCTGGGGCCGGGGATAGCCACCGACTGCCTCGATTGCGGCCGCGGGGATTCGATGATCGGATCAGAGCAGGTGGATTTCGAGAGGATGATGGCGTTCCTGGAGGGGCTGTGGCTGGATGAGGAGGCGTTGAAGGGGGTGGATCAGGATGCGCTGCTGCGGGTGATGGAGGCGGTGGCGGAGGCGGTGGAGGAGTTCTGACCGTAGGGGTGGTTGCGAAGTCTGAGCAGTCGCCGGTCAAGGGCAGGAAGCGCGAAGGCAAGGGAAAGGGCGGCACAGATGAGAGAGGGCTCGGATTTATCGCTTTGCCGGCGACGGTGCGTTCGTTAGAATCGGTCCATTGCCGTGGTTATGTTCTTGTAGGAGGCTTCGCATGTTTGGACGCTGGATGGTTGTGTTTGGGGTGGCTATGGGGCTTTCGGCGGCGGGTTTTGGGGCGGTTGCGGTGGTGGAGCGGCCGGTTGGTGGCGGCAACGATTATTACGTGGGCAATCGCGGGCCGCTGGTCGGCAGCGCCTTTATCAAGCTGCCCATCAAGGCGGTGCGGCCGGCCGGCTGGGTGCGCCGGCAGTTGGAGCTGCAGGCCGAGGGGTTCGTGGGGCACCTGGAGGAACTGAGCCGATTTGTCCGCAAGGACGGCAATGCCTGGCTGAGCCCGGAGGGCGAGGGGCACAGCCCCTGGGAGGAGATGCCGTACTGGCTCAAGGGCTTTGGTGATACGGGCTATGTGCTCGGCGATGGGCGGATTATCGCCGAGGCGAAGCTGTGGATCGAGGCGGCGATAGCCAGTCAGCGGGAAGACGGGTATTTCGGGCCGCGGGCGAATCTGACCCGGATGAACGGCAAGCCGGACCTGTGGCCCAATATGGTGATGCTCTTTGCGCTGCAATCGTACCACGAGTACACGGGCGACGAGCGCGTGCTCAAGCTGATGGAGCGGTACTTCCGGTGGCAGGTGGGCGTGCCGGAAGCCGATTTCGTGTCCACATCGTGGCAGAATCAACGGGCCGGCGACAATCTGGTGAGCGTGTACTGGCTGTACAACCGGACGGGGCAGGATTGGCTGCTGGAACTGGCGAAGAAGATCCACCGCAATACGGCCGACTGGACCGGGGGCGTGGCGAGCTGGCACGGCGTGAACTTCGCCCAGTGCTTCCGCGGGCCGGGCACGTATTGGCAACAATCAAGAGACCCCCTGCACTTGGCGGCTACGGAGCGTAATTATCGAACCATGTATGGGATGTACGGGCAAGTGCCCGGAGGGCTGTTCGGGGCGGATGAGAACTGTCGGCAGGGGTATGTCGGCCCCAGGCAGGCGGCCGAGACCTGCACGATGGTGGAAATGATGCTGTCGTGCGAGATGCTGCTGGAGGCGACGGGGCACCCGAAATGGGCTCAGCGGTGCGAGGACGTGGCGTTCAATTCGCTGCCGGCGTCGATGACGGCCGATCTACGGGCCCTGCACTATCTGACGGCCCCGAATATGGTCCTGTGCGACCGGCATAGCAAGTCGCCGGGATTACAGAACGGCGGGCCGATGCTGCTCTTTGACCCGTTCGGCCATCGTTGCTGCCAGCACAACGTGGCGCATGGCTGGCCTTATTACGCACAGCGGCTGTGGTACGCCACCGGCGGCAACGGACTGGCGGTGGTGTTCTACGCGCCTTCGAGCGTAACGGCGAAGGTGGGCGACGGGCGGGAGGTGACGATTACGGAGCAGACGCGGTATCCATTTGAGGAGCGGGTGCTCCTGACGGTCACGACGGACGGTAAGGTGCGATTCCCTCTGTACTTGCGGGTTCCGGGCTGGTGCGATGGATTCAAGCTGAAGGTCAACGGGCGGGCGGAGTCCGTCGAGGCGCCGGCCGGTTCGTACATTATGGTGGACCGCACCTGGGCCGATGGCGACCGCGTGGAGGTGGAGATGCCGATGTCGGTGGCACTGCGGACGTGGGACAAGAACATGAATTGTGTGTCCGTCGACCGCGGGCCTCTGACGTACTCGTTGAAGATCGGGGAGAGGCTGGAACGGGTCGGCGGCTCGGAGAAATGGGGGGCCTACGAGATTCACCCGACGACGGCGTGGAATTACGGGCTGGTGCTGGATGAGAAGCGGCCTGAGGGGTCGTTTGAGGTGGTCAGGGGCGATTGGCCGGGCGATGACCAGCCGTTTACGGTCGAATCGGCCCCGATTGCCATGAAGGCCGTGGGCAAGAAGATCCCGCAATGGCAGCTCGACCACCTGGGATTGGTGGCCGAGGTCCAGGCCGGTCCGGTGCGAAGCGACGAGCCGCGGGAGGCCATTACGCTGATTCCGATGGGCTGCGCGAGGCTGCGGGTATCGGCGTTCCCGCGGATCGGATCAGGCCCCGGGGCCCACGAATGGAAAGAGCCGCCCCGTGTGCTGCCGACGACGGCGTCGCACTGCTGGGAGAATGACACGGTGGCGGCGCTGAGCGACGGGCTGCTGCCGAAGAGCAGCAATGACCAGAGCATCGCTCGGTTTACGTGGTGGCCTCGCAAGGGTAGTGCCGAGTGGGTGCAGTACGATTTCGCCGGGGCTGAGACGGTCTCGGGGGTCGGCGTGTACTGGTTTGACGATACAGGCCAGGGCGGGTGCCGCGTGCCCCAGTCATGGCGGGTGCTTTACCGCCAGGCGGGCCAGTGGCAGCCCGTCAAGGCCAAGGGGGACTATGCCGTGGCGAAGGACCGATTCAACGAAGTGGATTTCGAGGCGGTCAGGACGGATGGGCTGCGGCTTGAGGTGCAACTGCAGCCGGATTTCTCCGGGGGGATTCTGGAATGGCGCCTTGACAGGGCGAGCCAGTAGGTCTAGACTACGGCACTCTTCCGTTCGCCGAGGCGACTGGGGGGGTAGGGCCCTGGGTGTGGTTCGGCTCGAGGGCGGCCAAGGGTAGCCGGCATCGAATGGTTCATCCGATTCGACGGAGATTGTCTGTCGGCGGAACAGGGTCGTCCTGTAGGCAGGGCTTGTCGCCCATGGGGTGGTGGTCGCTAAGGAGTATATCGAGTGGCACGCAAGAAGATCACAGTGGTTGGGGCCGGCAACGTCGGGGCGACGACGGCGCATATTGCGGCGACGCAGCGTCTGGGCGATGTCGTGCTCGTTGACGTGGTCAAGGGCCTGGCCGAAGGCAAGGCGCTGGACATCGCGGAGGCCGCGCCGATACAGCATTTCGACTGTGTGATCGCGGGCACGACGGACTGGTCGGCGGCCGAAGGCAGCGATCTGGTGATTATCACCAGCGGCATGGCCCGCAAGCCGGGGATGAGCCGCGATGACCTGCTGGCCAGGAACGTGGCGATTGTCAAGTCGGTCAGCCAGGAAGTTGCCGAGCGGTGTCCGGGCAGTATCGTGATCGTCGTGTGCAATCCGCTGGATGCGATGGTGTACGCGGCCGCGAAGGTTACGGGGTTTGCGAAGAACCGTGTGATGGGGATGGCCGGGGCGCTGGATTCGGCCCGTTTCTGCTGCTTCCTTGCGGCGGAGCTGGGGGTCAGCGTGGAGGACGTCAAGTGCGTGCTGATGGGCGGCCATGGCGATGATATGGTGCCGCTGCCGAGGTTCACCTCGGTCGGGGGGATTGCCGTAACGCAGTTGCTGGGCCCCGAGCGGTTGGAGGCCCTGATTGATCGGACGCGCAACGGGGGCATTGAGGTGGTGAACCTGCTGGGCACCAGCGCATATTATGCGCCGGCGGCCGGGGCGGTGAAGATGGCCGAGGCGATTCTGCTGGATAAGAAGAGCGTGATAAGCTGCTGTGCCTACTGCGACGGCGAATATGAAGCGCGGGGGTATTTCGTTGGGGTTCCGGCGATTCTGGGGGCCGGCGGGGTGGAGAAGGTGATCGAATTGAGCCTTGATGCGTCCGAACGCAAGCAATTCGACAGTTCTCTGGCTCATGTGAAGGGCCTTTCCCAGCAGGTTGATAGGCTTTTGCAGGGCTAGAAAACTGGCAAAAGTGGTTGTCCGGGCCGCGTGAACATAGTAGATTACCCGTCCCTGTTCATTCAGACGGTTCAAGAAACCTGACAGCTTGGATATTCGAGGCAGGCATGGAGTTGATACGCAAGATCAAGAACGCCGAAGCCGAGGCCAGGGATCGCATAGAGAAGGCGCATGCTGAGGCGGCCTCAATGGCTGATACGGTGCGCACGGAGCGGGCGAAGCGGTTGGCCGAGGCCGAGCAAGGCCGCACCAGGGCCATAGAGGCGGCGGCCGAGCAGGCCGGCAAGGCCGCCCGCTCGGAGGTTGAAGCCCTTAAGCACAAGGCCCAGCAGGAGCGCGAGGCATTGCGGAAGGCGGCCGGCGACAAGACGGGCGCGGCGGTCGAGAAGGTCCTGAGCTATTTGCGAGGCTAAGGAATGGCCATTGCAGAGATGACCAAGGTGATCATCGTCAGCCACCGGACGCAGGCGTCCGAGTTGCTCGAATCGCTTCAGGCGGCGGGGGTCTTCCAGATTCTCAGCGCTGAGGAGGCGGCCGTGGGCAAGGCGCTGCCGGAGCACAAGGCCGGGGCGAGGGCCCGGGATCTGGACGAGATCATCGGGCGTTTGGGCCGCTGCGTGGAGTTCTTGCACCCCTATGCCTTGGGCCGCAAGGACTTGCTCGCCAGGCCGGTTGTGGACGAGAGGCGGTACAGCAGGCTGGTGGCGGATGCTTCGCTGTCGGAAGCGGCCAAGGAGTGTGAGCGGGTTGCATCGTTGTTGGATAAGGCCAGGAGCGAGGTGGAGGCGTTGAATGCGCATCTGGCGGAATTGGCGCCTTGGGAGGCCCTGGAGACGCCGCTGGAGTCTCTCGGCGAGCTGGAGCAGGTCAGTTGTGTGACCGGTCTGTTGTCGGCGGGTTTTCTGGAATCGGCGAGGGAGAAGTTGAGGGAATTGGGTGCGGCCGTCGAGACAGCGGGGGAGAGTGGGGCACGGCAGGCGTGTGTTATCGTCTGTCTGAAAGAGCAGACCGAGGCGGTGCAGAAGCTGCTTCGATCGATGGAGTTCGAGGCGGTCAGTTTTGCCGGGATGTACGGGATCGTCCGAGAGGTGATGGCGGAGCGCCGGGCCAGACGGTCGCAGTTTGAGGCAGAGGTGGCGTCGTTGGAGGAGAAGGCGTCGCGGCTGGCCGAGCATCTGCCGGATTTTTGCGTGCTCCGAGACCATTATGAGAATCTGCTGGAGCGGGAAGACGCCAGGCGCTCGGCCCCGGCGACGGAGCAGACGGTGCTGTTGGAGGGATGGGTGCGAAAGCCGGACTACGGGCGCCTTGAGGCGGTTGTGTCGCAGTTCAAGGCGTCGAGTATCCTGGAGGTGTCGCCCGCCGAGGATGATGAGCCTCCGGTGGAGATAGACAATCCGGCCGCCATCCGGCCGTTCGAGTCCATTACACGTCTCTACGGGATGCCGGCGCGGACGAGCGTTGATCCGACGGTGTTTCTGGCCCCGTTTTTTACGATTTTCTTCGGGTTGTGCCTGACCGACGCGGGTTATGGGCTCGTGATGATCGGGGTCCTGTGGTATCTGTTGCGGAAGATGCGCGGCGACAAGCGATTCGCGTGGATGCTGATGATCTGCGCGGTTTCGACGGTGATCGCAGGGGTGCTGACGGGAGGCTGGTTCGGGGATGCGCCGCAGCAGTTCATGCCGCAAAGCGTGCAGAAATGGCGCGATTCGATGATGCTATTTGATCCGATGACCTCGCCGATGGTGTTTTTTGCCATAGCGCTGGGGCTGGGATACTTCCAGATCATGTTCGGCCTGTGCGTGGCGCTGGGGCACAACCTGCGGAAGCGCAACTACGTGGCGGCGTTCTGCGACCAGGTCACATGGTTGGTGATGCTGAATTCGCTGGTGCTGTTCGGTCTGGCGAAAGGCGGGATTCTGATGAGGGGCGCGGCGGGGTTGTTCCTGGCGACTTCAATTACTCCGGCGGTGGTGATACTGCTGTTCAGCGTCCGGGAAGGGGGCTGGCCGGGTCGTATCGGGATGGGGGTGTTCAATCTGTTCTGTACGGTGTTCTACATGGGCGACGTGTTGAGCTACGTGCGGATTATGGCGTTGGGTATGGTGACGGGCGGCTTCGGCATGGCGGTCAACATTTGCGTCAAGCTCGTTGGCGGGGCCCCGTATGTCGGTTGGCTTCTGGGGGCGATTGTGTTCGTCGGGGGCCATACCTTGAATCTGGCCTTGTCGGCCCTTGGGTCGTTCGTTCACAGTATGCGGCTGCAGTTCGTGGAGTTCTTCCCGAAGTTCTTTGAGGGCGGCGGCCGGGCGTTCGAGCCGCTGCGCAAGCAGTATAGGCATAGCGTGGTTGAGCAAGTCAGAAGTTAGTTGCAATGAAAGAAAGCGAGGTCTGAGCAATGGAATATGGGATGGCGTGTGCTATCGGCGGTGCGGCGCTAGCGGCTTTTCTCTCCGGGGCCGGTTCGTCGATCGGTCTGGGGATCGCCGGCCGCAGTGCAGCAGGCGTACTCAGCGAGAAGCCCGAGCGGTACGGCTCGCTGACGCTGATGGTGGTCCTGCCCAGCACGCAAGGCGTCTACGGGTTCATCATTGCGTTGATGGTCATGGTGAAGCTGAACATGTTCGGCGGCGGCCTTGAGACGCCGATCAGCGTCCAGGAAGGCTTGGCGCTTCTGGCGGCGTGTCTGCCGGTGGGCATCGGGGGCCTGTTCAGCGCGATTCACCAGGGCAAGACATCGGCCGGGGGTATCCTGATGGCGGCCAAGAAGCCTGAGATGGCGGTCAAGGCCGGTGTGCTGTACTCGGCGATGGTGGAGTTGTACGCCATTTTGGGGTTCCTTGTTTCGCTGCTGGTGATCCTGATGGGTATTGAGCTTGGCGGCGCATAATCGGCTATCGGCGGGAACGGATATGGAAGCTGAACAGGTTTTAGAGAAGATTCGTTCGGATGCGCAGCGCCAGGCCGATGAGATTCTGTCGGCGGCGAGGGAGCAGGTTTCGGCTGAGCGGGCGCGGCTTGAGAGGGACCTGGACGCCTACAAACGGCAGACGGACGCACTGGCTGGACAGGCGGCCGAAGAGGAGAAGGCGCATCTGCTGGCGGCGGCCCGCATGGAGGTGGCGCGGGAGTTGCTGGCGGCAAAGCGTGCGGCCCTTGACGGCGTTTTTGCGGAGGCGCTGAAGCGATTACAGGGTCTGCCGGACGAAGAGTACCGCAGGCTGGCGTCCAAGTTGATGCTGGAGGCCGTCGAGACCGGTGAAGAAGAAGTGATCCTGGATCGGAACGAAAGGCGGATCGGGCAGGATATGATCGCCGAGTTGAACGAGCGGCTGAGCCGGGACGACCGCCGCGGGGCGGTTCGGCTCGGCGACCAGCGGCTGGACCTCGGCGGCGGCTTCGTGCTGCGTCGAGGCAAGATCACGACGAACGTCTCATTCCGGGTTCTTATGGAACAGGCTCGCAAGGACCTGGAGATCGAATTGGCCGGTATGCTGTTTGGCTGATTCGGCCGGTACGGGGCCTGATGATACTCGTGAGATGACAGATGCCGGCAATCAAGGCTGACAGGATAATCGACTATCACACGTATCCGCCGGTGGGCGAAGACGACTGGCGGTACGTGTTCCAGACGGCGCAGGTGCGGACGCTTGAGATGCACCTGCTGAGCCGGGCGATGCTGTTGGATATGGTCAACGCCGATGGCTTTGAATCGGCCGCGGCGGCGCTGAGCAGCACGGAGTATGTCGTGGCGGCGGCGGGCGGACTGGCGGCGGTCGAGGATGTGCTGTCGGCGCGGCGAACCGCTGTGCGGGAGCTGTTCGCGGAGTTGATGCTGGATGAACGGGTGACGGATCTGTTCAGGTCGCGGGCGGACTATGCGAATGCGCGGCTGGCGGTTCGACGGCTCGTAACGGACCAGGCGCCCGGCGAAGGCTACAGCGACGAGGGCAACGTCCCGGCCGAGACGCTCAGGCAGGTGTTTGCCGAGCAGTCTTTCAGCCTGTTGCCCGGGTATCTGTCCGAGGCGGTTGATGAGGGAGTCCTGGGGTATTATCAGGGCAAGGACATCCGCCAGATTGATTATGCTATCGACCGGGCGCAGAACGACTACTACCTTGAGCGGGCGCACGAGCTGGGCAGCGTGTTTCTGGCGGGGTTGTTTCGAGTTCAGGCGGACCTGCTGAATATCCGCACGATGCTGCGGCTGAAGCTGACGGAGTCCCACGTCAGGGCCCGGGATGTGCTGGTGGACGGGGGCTTCATCGAGGTCGAACGATTTGAGCGGGGACTGGAAGGCGGCTTCGAGGGGCTCGGTTCCCTGTTCGGTGCGACGCCGTATCAGCGGGCGGTGGAGGCCGGCGCGGCGTATGCGGCTTCGGAGAAGTCGTTCTTGAAGGCCGAGCAGGAGTGCGACGCCTATCTGATGGGATTCCTCAAATCGACGTCGATGATCACGGCCGGTCCGCAGCCGATTATCGCGTATCTGCTGATGAAGGAGCATGAGATACGGACGGTGAGGCTGATTCTGACGGCCAAGAAGAGCGGTCTCGACACGAGGCTCATTCTGGATCGGGTGGCATGATGGAAGGTAGAATAGCGGTACTGGGCAGTACGGATTTTGTGATGCCGTTTACGGCGCTGGGGCTCGATACGTACGCCGTCGGCGAAGGCCGGGCTGAGATCGTCGAGAAGGCCCGCGCAATCGGAGACGGTGGCTACGCGCTGGTGGTGGTGGCGGAGAACGTGGCGCCGGCGGCCCAGGAGGTCTTTGCGGAGTACGAGAACGACCCGACGCCGTGTGTCGCGGTGGTTCCATTCACGACGGAATCGACGGGGTTCGGCACGCGGGCGCTGGGCGAGGTGCTGAGACTGGCTACGGGCATCAACATTCTTAAGAACGATTAGTGAAGGTTGTCGAACATGAGTGAGACACAGACCGGCAGAGTCATCAAGGTGGCGGGCCCCGTGGTTGTGGCCGAGGGCATGACGGGGGCGCGGATGTATGACGTGGTCCGCGTCGGCGAGTTGAACCTGATCGGCGAGATCGTGGAACTACATGGGGATCTGGCATCGGTCCAGGTGTATGAGGAGACGAGCGGCATGGGGCCGGGCGAGCGGGTGGTTAACACGGGGGCGCCGCTGAGCGTCGAGCTGGGTCCTGGGCTGATCGAGAGCATCTATGATGGGATTCAACGGCCGCTGGATTCGCTGGTGGAGGCTGAAGGCGAGTTCATGAGCCGCGGCAGTGCGATGCCGGGCCTGGATCGCAAGAAGCAATGGCATTTTAAGCCTCTGGTGGAGGCCGGGGCGAAGGTCTCGGCGGGCGACATCATCGGGCAGGTCCAGGAGACATCGCTGGTTCTGCACAAGATCATGGTTCCGCCGGGTGTTTCAGGGACGATACGGAGTATCCACGAGGGCGAGTATACGGTGACGGATACGGTGGCGGTGTGTGCGGGTGACGACGGCACGGAACAGACGCTGACGCTGATGCAGAAATGTCCCGTGCGGAGGCCGCGGCCGCTGAAGAGCCGGCTGGCGCCGGAGAAGATTCTCGTAACGGGCCAGCGGGTCATCGACACGTTCTTCCCGATCACCAAGGGCGGCACGGCGTGCGTGCCGGGGCCCTTCGGGACGGGCAAGACGGTCGTGCAGCACCAGTTGGCCAAGTGGGTGGATGCGGACATCGTGGTGTACGTCGGCTGCGGCGAGCGCGGCAACGAGATGACGGACGTGCTGACGGAGTTCCCGGAGCTGAAGGACCCGCGCAGCGGCGAGCCGCTGATGCGGCGTTCGGTGCTGATCGCCAACACGTCGAACATGCCGGTGGCGGCGCGCGAGGCGTCGGTGTATACCGGCATTACGCTGGCGGAGTATTTCCGGGACATGGGCTATACGGTGGCGTTGATGGCCGACAGCACGAGCCGCTGGGCGGAGGCGATGCGCGAGATTTCGACCCGTCTGGAGGAAATGCCCGCTGAAGAAGGGTATCCGGCGTATCTGGGGGCGCGGATCGCGTCGTTCTACGAGCGGGCCGGGCGCGTTAAGTGCCTGGGATCGCCCGAACGCGAGGGGGCGCTGTCGATCATCGGGGCCGTGAGCCCGCCGGGCGGCGATCTGTCGGACTCGGTGGTTCAGGCAACGCTGCACGTGGTCAAGGTGTTCTGGTCGCTCAAGGGCGAACTGGCGTACCAGCGGCATTTCCCCGCCATCGACTGGCTGACGAGCTACTCGTTCTACAAGCAGTACCTCAAGGGCTGCTTCAAGGACAAGGACCAGGGCCTGGCGATGGAGCGGATGACGACGGAGGCGATGAGCCTGCTGGAGCAGGAGGCGGAATTGCTGGAGATCGTGCGGCTGGTCGGGGCCGAGGCCCTGTCGCCGCAGGACCGGATGTCGCTGGCGACGGCGCGGTCGCTGCGGGAGGACTATCTGCACCAGAATGCGTTCCATGCGGTCGACACATTTACGACGATGGAGAAACAGTATGAGATGCTCAAAATGGTGCTGCACTTCCACAGGCAGGCGTTGAGCGCGGTGGAAGCCGGGGTCGAGACGTCGGACATTCTGAAGCTGGCTGTCCGTGAGGAGATCGCCCGGGCCAAGTACATCGAGCCGGACAAGTCGATTGCGGGCATTCAGGGCATCCGGGACAAGATCGACGAGCAGATGAAGCACCTCCACGGCGCGGTGACGGTCTAGAAGAGGGTCTTGCCCTTTGCTTCGCTCAGGGTCGGAATGACATACGACGTTTTGACGTAGTTCCAAGACAGGCAGGAGTAATAGATGCCAGCGATTAAAGAATATCAGACAGTCGTGGATATCGCGGGGCCCTTGATGCTCGTGGAGAGCGTCGACGAGGCCAAGTACGGGCACATCGTCGATATCGAGCTGGGGGACGGGTCCATCCGGCACGGACAGATCCTGCAGGTGGAGAACGACAAGGTGCTCGTGCAGGTGTTCGAGGGAACCAGCGGTATCGACGTCAAGCACAGCACGGTGCGGTTCCTGGCCAGGCCCCTGGAACTGGGGGTCTCTCCGGATCTGCTGGGCCGGGTGTTCAGCGGTCTGGGCGTGCCAAAGGACGGCGGGCCCCAGATCATCCCGCACAAGCGTCTGGACATCAACGGCAGGCCGATCAACCCGTACGCCCGGGATTATCCCAATGAATTCATTCAGACAGGCATCTCAACGATTGACGGGCTCAATCCCCTTGTTCGCGGCCAGAAGCTGCCGCTGTTCAGCGGTTCGGGCCTGCCGCACGACAGTATGACGGCGCAGTTGGCCCGCCAGGCCACGGTCCTGGGCAAGGGGGAGGCGTTCGCGGTGGTCTTCGCGGCGATGGGGATTACGTTCGAGGCGGCGCAGTTTTTCATCGACGACCTGCACAACACCGGGGCGATCGAACGGGCGGTGATGTTCGTGAATCTGGCGGACGACCCGGCGATCGAGCGGATCGCCACGCCACGGTTCGCCCTGACGGCGGCCGAGTATCTGGCCTTCGAGCAGGACATGCACGTGTTGGTGATTCTCAACGATATGACGAATTACTGCGAGGCGCTCCGCGAGATCAGCGCCGCGCGCAAGGAAGTGCCCGGCCGGCGGGGCTATCCCGGCTATCTCTACACGGACCTGGCGATGATCTACGAGCGAGCCGGGCGCATCAAGGGCAAGAAGGGGTCGATCACAATGGTGCCGGTGTTGACCATGCCGGAAGATGACAAGACGCACCCCGTGCCGGACCTGACGGGCTATATCACGGAAGGCCAGATCATCCTCGGACGGAGCCTCCATCGCAAGGGCGTTTCGCCGCCGGTCGATGCGCTGCCGAGCCTGTCGCGGCTGAAGGATAAGGGTATCGGTCACGGCAAGACCCGCGAAGACCACGCGGACCTGTACAACCAGCTTTATGCGGCCTACGCGCGGGGCAAGGAGTGTCAGGAACTGGCGACGATCATGGGCGAGGCGGCGTTGTCGGACGAGGACCGCAAGTACATGGAGTTCGCCAATCAGTTCGAGGCGAGGTATATCTCGCAGGACTACTACGAGAATCGGACCGTGCAGCAGACGCTGGACCTGGGGTGGGAGCTGCTGAGCATGTTTGAGAACGTGGAACTCAAGCGTATCGACATCAAACTGATCGAGAAGTACATGCCGCGGTTCCGTAAGGGTTCTTCGGATGAGGCCGGGCAGGACTGACAACGGAGACATGAATCAATGCTGGCTAACGTCAACGCGACACGCATGGAGTTGCTGCGGCTGCGCAAGCGGGTGGTGCTCGCCAAACGCGGGCACCGACTGCTGAGCGAGAAGCGGGATGAGATCTCGCGGCAGCTCATTCAGATTGCGCGGGAGATTCAGCCGCTGCGCAAGCGGGTGGAGGAGGCTCTGCTGCAGACGTGTCGGCGTTTTATGCTGGCCAGGGCGTCCATGGAGCCGGAAGATGTGCGGGCGGCGCTGGCCGTGCCGACGAAGAAGCTGAGCCTGGGGTTGGAGTTCGCCAGCGTGATGAACGTGCGGGTGCCGCGGCTGCTCAAGGAGATCTCCGGCGGGATTCTCTGCTACGGGTATGGGACGACGTCGGGCGAGATGGATATCGCCCTGCTGGCCCTGGAGCGGGCGTTCGACCTGTTGATCGAGCTGGCGGAGAAAGAGAAACAGGCGCGGCTGCTGGCGACGGAGTTGCAGATGACGCGGCGGCGCGTGAACGTCTTGGAGCACGTGGTGATTCCGGAGTTGCACCAGACGATCAAGTTCATTTTCGACAAGCTGGCGGAGGCTGAACGGGACAACATCAGCCGATTGATGAAGATCGCGGATATCATACGAGCCTAGGGGGTGACATGGCGCCGGAGAAACTCAGAATCTACGAGAAGCCGGAATTGAAGCAGCCGAGGCTGCTGGTGGGGTTTTCGGGCTGGATGGATGGGGGCGAGGTCTCCACGGGGACGGTGCGATACCTGATCGACAAGCTCGACGCCGAGAAGTTCGCGGAGATCGACCCGGAGGGGTTCTACATCTACAGTTTTCCGGGATTGATGGATGTCACGGCGCTGTTCCGGCCGCATACGACGATCTCGGACGGGCTGATCAAGCGGTTTGAAGTGCCGCGGGACGCCTTCTATGTCAGCGAAACGCACAATCTGATTTTCTTTCTCGGCAAGGAGCCGAATCTGCATTGGGCGCAGTTCGCCGAGTGCATTTTCGGTCTCTGCGACGAGTTCGGTGTTCAGCAGATACTGTTCATCGGGAGCGTGGCGGGACTGGTGCCACACACCCGGGAGCCCCGGCTGTTCTGCTCGGCCTCGAACGCGGAGTATATGGACACCTTTGCACATTACGGGATCAAGCCAACGAATTACGACGGGCCGGCAAGCATTGTGACCTACCTGACGGAGCAGTGCTCCGAGCGGGGACTCGATATGGTCGGCATCGTGGCGACGGTGCCGGCCTATGTCCAGGGCCAGAATCCCAAGTGCGTGGCGGCGGTGACGAGGCGACTGACGGGGATCATGGACCTGGACGTCGATATCGACGACCTGGTGAAGATGGGCGAGACGTTTGAGAAGCGGCTGGATGAGGCGGTGCGCGAGCAGCCGGAGCTGGCGGGCAATATCCAGAAGCTGGAAGAGGACTACGACAGCGACATCTTCAACAATGAGATGGGGGAATTGAAGGACTGGCTCAAGCAGCAGGGGATCCGGCTGGATTGAGAGCACGAAGTCCGCGGGGCGACGGCCTTTGCCTCCGGCAGAAGCTGGTTCAACCGCGCGGGCGACGTTGCGTCTGGCGTTTCTTGGGCCGGCGCCGGCCCAAGTCAAGGTTGAGGTTTGGGGTTCTCTGTCGTCCAGGACTCGATCCTGACTCCGACCCGCGAGCCCCTGGCCCCTGATTCCTGATCCCCAGCCCCTTTACCATTGCGGCAAAATGGGTTATGATAAAGCTGGCAGTCTGGCCGCCGACCGAAAGGGCTACAGTTACCAGTACGATTACGAGATCAGGCTCGTGAAGACAACCGTCCGCTACTGCAACAACCACTGGCAGGTCGTGGAGGAGTACGACTCCGGCGGCACGGTCAACTACGCTGGGGCGGTGGTCGAGCGTTACAAAGCAGCCTGTCCCGACATGTTTTTGGTCGGGAACGCCTACGGCGAACCGAACATCCTGGATGGCTCGTACAATCCCCGCAGCCCGCAGGCCTCGAATTGCGACAATACGTACTTGTTCACCGGCCGCCAGGTGGACATCCTCGGTGGCGGCGCGTTGAAAATCCAGTACAATCGGAATCGCTACTACGATTACTATACCGGCCGGTGGACGACGCAGGATCCGTTGGGGATGAATCCCTTGCACGTTACCGATGGTGCCTTCAAGGTCAAACGGCAATATACTGATGGCTTGAGCTTGTATCTGTACGCCCTTATGGACCCTCAGCGGTATAGTGATCCGAGAGGATTGCTGGGGCGTTGCGGTGAATGTACGCCGCCGCCCGCAGACCAAAGAAACGCCTATCGCTCAAGAATCGTAGGTTGGGGCCATACGGCTGGAATTGGCAGTCCGTCTGTGTCGGAGAATATGAAGCGAGGGATCGAACTGATAGATCATATCGCGCTTGTCGGCGGAATTGCTGGAGGCCCTGCTGAAGCTATTGATGCCATCAGAGGGGCGGTACTAACCGATATAATAATGAGCCAAATAGACAGGATTGAGGCCGAACTCCCACTCTCCGATATGCGCAGAGGCTGGTATGTTTGGGCGCTTGTTGAATATGAAACATGTAAGCCCTGTGGCTTTCTTTGCTCTTCGACGCTCAATCCTTTTGTTTGGGGTTGTGAACGGTATCATTATAAGAAGGTCCAGAAATGGCATCCATGTGACGCGGGAACACCGTTTGGGACAGTTGACCCACGGGGCTCGGGCCCGGAGAAAGTGGAACAGATTCGAACGGCTCGTCGGAGTTGTCGAGAGTCGGCAAGTACCCGACCTGATGATCCGCCGAAAATAAATGGTCCGGGTCTGGAGACATCGCCACTATCCGAATGCTTCTGAGTTCAGAGTATCGAGGTAACTACATGAACCGTATAATGAGGTATAGGCTTGCTATTGCCGTGCTGATCATGTTTGATCTCCTGATAGGTTGTGTATGGTATACCAAGAGTGAGGCCTGTGCCTCAAGAGAGCACATTGCCACGATGAAGCATGAGTTGATATGGATACTCCAGAACATGGTGGACTGGGAGCATTTGGACTCACGGCCTGTTCAACATTATATAGCTTTAGCGACTGCAAAAACCCTGGCGACCCTAGACGGCAAGGAAACACTGGAACATCCTTTTGTGGTGTACTGTTTGCTATATCGGGACACTCCTGATGGACATGCAAAGATAATGTTTGAGTTCTTGGAAGAGGGGTTCGAATCAGCAGGCATCGAGATATCATACCAGGATGGCGGAGGTGGAAAAGTAGCCAGGTTGCCTTTTCCATCTGGCGTATTCGATTCGAAGGAAGAGCGGAGACTTTTAACTACAGACGCCCCACTAAGAGCATTTCCCTCGCGGGTCAACGTGACCGCGGACGGGATCGAGATAGAAGCAGCATTCCGTTCTCAAAAGACACCATCCAAGGTCACGTTGCCATTGTCAATACTGGAAGATCCTGCGTACTTCAGTGTGTATACGAGAAGAGGGGACAAGAGTGTCCCCGCACGGCTACTGCTAACTCAAGATATGCGTGAGTACATTCAACAGACATGGTTGACGCCCTGATCGGTCGTGCCCGCAATGCTGAGCCATTATCGAGGTTCAGGAATTAATGGGGTCAGCCATTGATTATGAACATGATAGCGTGTGACAATGAGGCAGGCAACCTCACAACGGATCGCCAGGGTTACAGTTACGAATATGACTACGAGAATCGTATTGTGAAGATCACAGAGGGCCAGACCGATATCGCGGAATATTCATACGACGCCCTTGGCCGGCGGGTGGAGAAGAAGGACTGCGTTACGTCCGCCAANNCTGCTCAGCGCTGCCTCGGCCGTCCTGGAGCGTTACGAAGCAGCCTGTCCCGACATGTTTTTGGTCGGGAACGCCTACGGCGAACCGAACATCCTGGACGGCTCGTACAATCCCCGCAGCCCACAGGCCTCGAATTGCGACAATACGTACATGTTCACCGGCCGGCAGGTGGACATCCTCGACGGCGGCGCGTTGAAAATCCAGTACAACCGAAACCGTTACTGTGACCACTACGCCGGGCGGGGCGACCTCAAGATCACCGGCATCAAGAATACCTGCGGCTGCACGGTGGCGGAACTGGCCAAGCGGGACTACGCCCCCGGCGAATCCGGCGTCGTCAAGGTCAGCTATACCTCCAGCAAGGCCACGGCCGCGATGCAGAAGAACATCTACGTCTCGACCAACGACCCGGCCAATCCGATGGTTACACTGACGGCGGAACGGAGGGACGGGGCAGGGGGCGGGCCTCAAACGAGCACGGAAGGGGATGGCTTGAATGCGCCCGGAGCGGGCGTATAATCGGGGGATGGAGCCACAGCGGACGATTCTCTCGGTTACGCAGGTCAACGCGCTGGTCAAGGCGGTCCTGGAGGATGGGCTGCCTTCGACGTTGGTGGTCCGGGGCCAAATCAGCGGCTGGAAACGGCACGGGAGCGGGCACTGCTACTTCTCGCTCAAGGATGCCGATGCGGTGCTGGACTGCATGATGTGGTCGAGCAAGTACCGGGCGGTGCGGTTTCGGCCGGAGGATGGGATGGCGGTGCTGGCGACCGGGCACGTGGATGTGTACACGGCCAAGGGGCGGTATCAGTTGTACGTCGATAAGCTCGAACCGGAGGGGGTCGGGGCGCTGCAGTTGGCCTTTGAACAGATGGTGCGGAAGTTGCGGGCCGAGGGCCTGTTCGATGAGGCACACAAGAAGCCGCTGCCGGCGTATCCGAGGCGGATCGGGATTGTGACGAGCGGCTCGGGGGCGGCCGTGCACGACATCCGCGATAGCGTCTGGAACCGCTGGCCGTGCGCGCGGCTGTTTCTGTATCCGGTGGCGGTGCAAGGCGAGGGAGCGGCCGCGGAGATTGCGGCGGCCATCGCCGATGTCAACCGGCGCAACGCGGAACTGAGGCTCGATGTGTTGATTGTCGGCCGTGGCGGCGGATCGCTGGAGGACCTCTGGGCGTTCAACGAGGAGGCGGTGGCCAGGGCGATTTATGCGTCGAAGATTCCGGTGATCAGCGCGGTCGGGCATGAGGTGGATACGACGGTGGCGGACCTGGTGGCCGATGCGCGGGCCTCGACACCGACGAAGGCGGGCGTGACGGCCGTGCCCGATAAGGTGGAGGTTCTGGGTAGGCTGGGGTATTTCAGGCGGCGGCTGGAGGCGATGGCGCGGGGGCGGCTGGAGCTGGCGGGCCAGCGGCTGGAGCGGGTGTTGGCCAGTTGGGTGTTTCGCGAGCCTTTGTCGCTGGCGGCCGAGGCGGCCCAGCGGCTCGATGGCCTGGAGTCGGAACTGCTC
>DDXG01000258.1 GCA_002347125.1 Phycisphaerales bacterium UBA2266 | reverse complement strand
TTCTACTTCGGCGGCACGTCGCTGCTGATCGTCGTCGGCGTCGCGATGGACACGGTCCAGCAGGTCGAGTCGCAGCTCATCATGCGGCACTACGACGGCTTCATGAAGAAGACGCGCATGCGCGGGCGGCGGGGGTAGGCGGGGCGTGGCGCCGGGTGGGGCGGCGGTGGTCTCGAAGGGGCACGCGGCGGAGGCGGGCCGGTGATCGTGTGCAAGTCGCCGGCGGAGCTGGCGCGCATGAGCGCGGCGAACGTGCTGGTGGCCGACGTGCTGGCGGCGCTTCGCGGCCGGGTCCGGGAGGGCGTCACGACGGGCGAGTTGGACGCGTTCGCCGAGGCGGCGATCGTGGCGGCCGGGGCGGGGGTGTACGTGGCCAAGCACGGCAATCGCGGGATTACGAGCCAATGCGGGTCGGCCGATGTGCTGGAGGCACTGGGGGTGAAGATTGATCTGGGGGCCGAGCCGGTGGCGGCGTGCATCCGGGAGGCGGGGATCGGGTTCATGTTCGCCCCGATGTTTCATCCGGCGATGCGGTTCGTGCAGCCGATCCGCAAGTCGCTGGGGTTTCGGACGGTGTTCAATCAGTTGGGGCCGCTGGCGAATCCGGCGGGGGCGAGGCGACAGGTGATGGGGGTGGCCGATGGCGCCCTGATGGAGACGATGGCCGAAGCGCTGCGTCTGTTGGGGGCTGAGTATGCGATGGTGGTGCACAGCGATGGGCTCGATGAGATCAGTACGCTGGGGCCCACACGGGTGATTGAAATCAAGGATGGGCAGACGATTCGCCGGGAGATTCGGCCGGAGGACCTGGGGTTCGCCAGGGCCGGGGCGGAGGATTTGAGCGTTGGGGACCCGGGGCAGAGTGCGGCGGCGATACGGGCGGTGCTGGGCGGCCGGGATAGGGGGCCGAAACGGGATATCGTTGTACTGAATGCGGCCGCGGCGATTGTGGCCGGAGGGGTGGCCGATGGTCTTGAGGATGGCTTGGCAAGGGCCGTCGAGGCGATTGACTCAGGGGCGGCGATGAAGTGCCTTGAGAGCTGGATTCGAGTGTCTCGCCGGCAAGGGCAATAGAAATCAAGAATCGAAAACCAAAGAGCAAAATGCAGAACGATAAAGAAAAAATCAAAAAGGCGGGTGAGCAGCCGGCAGCGAGCAGTTGGCTGCTGGCTGCTGACGCTTGGCTCTATGCACTTTGCCATGTATATTTGATTTTTGCCATTTGATATTTGATGTGGGTATGTTGATTGTCAAGGTTAAGATCTGCGGGATCACGAGTTACGAGGACGCGATGGCGGCCGTTGATATGGGGGCCGACCTGCTCGGGTTCAATTTCGTCCCCGAGAGCCCCCGGTATCTGGAGATGGAACAGGCGATCGATATCATTTCGCGGCTGCCGGCTTTTGTGGATATTGCGGGCGTTTTCGTCAATGCAACGGCGTCGAAGATTCACGATGTCGTGACACGTTGCCTGCTCGACTGGGTGCAGTTGCACGGGGATGAGAGCGTGGAGTTCTGCGACACGTTCCTGGGGGTGAACGTCAAGACGATGAAGGCATTTCGCGTGAAAGGGCCGGCGGATATCGCACGGGCGGAGGACTATCGAACGGACGCGGTTCTGTTCGACGCTTTTGATCCGGGCCGGTATGGCGGCACGGGACGGGCGTTTGACTGGAATATCGTGGGCCATTCGGCTAGACGGGTGTTCCTGGCCGGGGGCATCACGCCGGAGAACGCCGCCGAGGCGGTGCGAGTGGGGGTCTACGGGATCGACGCATGCAGCGGGATCGAGTCGTCGCCGGGCAAGAAGGACTACAAGAAGATGCAGGCGCTTTTCGACAACATCAGAGAATTCCGAGGATAGGACCAGCGATGAAGAACAGGGGCAGATTCGGTGATTTCGGGGGTTTCTATGTGCCGGAGGTGCTGATACCGGTGCTGGAGGAATTGGAGGCGGCGTTCTATCAGTTCCATGAGGATGAGCGGTTCGTCGCGGAGCTGGGTCGGTTGCTGCGGGATTACGCCGGCCGGCCGAGCCCGTTGTATCACGCGAAACGGCTGAGCGAACACGTCGGATTCCAGGTGTATCTCAAGCGGGAGGACTGCCTGCACGGCGGGGCCCACAAGGTCAATAACACTCTGGGCCAGGGGCTGCTGGCGAAGTACATGGGCAAGACGAAGCTGATTGCCGAGACCGGGGCCGGCCAGCACGGTCTGGCGACGGCGATGGTCGGCGCGCTGCTGGGGATGGAGACGAAGATCTTCATGGGCGTGACGGACATCGAACGCCAGAGCGTCAATGTACACAAGATGCGGCTGCACGGGGCACAGGTGATTGGGGTCGAAGGGGGAACCGGGACGCTGAAGGACGCGATCAATGATGCGCTTCGATACTGGACGGGGTATGTGACGGATACGTTCTACTTGTTCGGGTCGGCGTGCGGGCCGCATCCGTATCCCACGATTGTCCGGCACTTCCAGAGTTGCATCGGGACCGAGACGCGGCGGCAGTCTCTGGAGCAATGTGGGCGGCTGCCCGACGTGGTGGTCGCCTGTGTCGGAGGCGGCAGCAACGCGATCGGGATGTTCAGCGGTTTTATCGCCGACGAGGCCGTCAAGCTCGTCGGGGTCGAGGCCGGTGGACGGAGCCTGGCGCAGGGCCGTCACGCGGCGACGCTGGTGGCCGGGCGCGTGGGCGTCCTGCACGGGGCCAAGGCTTATCTGTTGCAGGATGAGGAGGGACAGGTCAATGAAACCGAGAGCGTCAGCGCGGGCCTGGACTACCCGGCGGTTGGGCCGGAGCACTGCTACTTGAAGGATGCCGGGCGGGCACAGTATGTGGCGGCTGGGGATGAGATGGTGCTGGATGCGTTCGAGAGACTGGCGAAGCTGGAGGGGATACTGCCGGCGCTGGAGAGTTCGCATGCGTTGGCGTACGTGATCGATCTGAAGGGGCAATTGGACGGCGATACGGTCGTGGTGGTGAATCTGTCGGGGCGAGGGGATAAGGATGTTGGGATTGTCGAGAAGTGCAGGCGTGATAACTTGGGGCAGGCATAACAACCGGAGAACGAGCAGGCTATGAAGAGTTATCGTGAGGTTTTTGGCCAACTGCGGCGCGAGGGTCGCGCGGCGATGATACCCTTCTTCGTGATCGGGGACCCGGATTGCGAGACGAGCCTTGGCGTGGTGAGGGCGGCTGTGGATGCCGGGGCGGATGTGCTGGAGCTTGGAATCGCGTTCTCGGACCCGATTGCGGATGGGCCGACGATCCAGAAGGCGGGCATCCGGGCGATGCGGGCGGGGATGACGGTGGCCAGGGCGCTGGAGTTTATCGGGCGGGTCAAGGCGTACAAGGATGTTCCGATAGGGCTTCTGATGTACTACAACCTGGTCTATCAGTATGGGGTGGAGCAGTTCTGTGCCGATGCCCATGCGGCGGGGGTCAACAGCATCCTCGTGGCGGACTTGAGCATCGACGACGCCGATGAGGTGGCTGGTCCGGCGAGGGCGGCCGGTCTGGATACGGTGTTCATGGTAACACCGAATACGGCCGAGCAGCGGATGGCACGGATTGCGGCGGCCACGACAGGGTTTGTGTACACGGTGTCCGTGCTGGGTGTAACGGGCAGCCGCGATGAGCTTTCCGGGCAGGTCGAAGGACTGGTGAGCCGGCTGAAGCGGCTGACCGATGTGCCTATCTGCGTGGGATTCGGGATCAGCCGGCCGGAACATGCGGTGGCGGTGGCCCGCGCGGGGGCTGACGGCGTTATTATCGGATCCAAGGTCGTGAGCATGATTGAGCAGAATATCGGGGATCCGGGGGCTATGAAGGAGGCAATTTCGAGTTTCCTGGGAGATGTCCGGGCGGCTCTGGGCGGGTGATGGGAGGGCAGGGCGGTGGCCGGCTGAGCCGTATCTGGGTGGGTCTTGTCGGGCCCCAGTGGCGTTTTTGAGCTGTTTTCGGGGTTTTGCAGGCAACGCCGTGGGAAAATGGGAAACTTCTGGCGGACTGGGATGTCAAAATAGGGAAGAAATCCTCGCGGGTTGTGAAAAAAAAGTGAAAAAAACGGGGCGCCGGGCTTGACACGTCTGGCGTTTTCGTTCAGAATACAAGTACTTGGTAGGTTGTGTGTGATGAAAATGGACTCTAGTAATATGTAAGGAGGAGTCGCTCATGCGGAATCTCAGGATTGCGGTTGCTGCGGCAGTGGTGTTGTGCGCGGTAGGTGGGGCTTCGGCCGTAACAGTCACGTGTGACGATCTGACGCTGGGTTCGAGCTACATCGTCGGCGACAGTTTTACGACGGGTGGCGTGGTTGTGACCGTTCAGGAGTTTGTTCTGGGTGGCGGTGGGACGAGTAGTGGAAATGTGAGTGTGACTAACGGGGGGGCGGCTGGCGGCAGCGGCAACGAGTTGATGCTCAATAATGTGAACCTGAACATCGATTTCGGGACGACGATTGACGGTATGGCCATTATGTTCGGGGATATGGGCGGTTCTCTGAATCTTTCGGTCAACGGTGATCAGCGGGTGATCCAGGATTTCTCGGAGGTCCAGTACGCGTTGATCGGGGGGGCGCAGGTTTTTGTGGTTGGAACAGGTTCGCAGGGCGGACTGTTCGTGATCGGACTGATCAACCAGTTCTCGATCGGCGGGCAGGAGCTTGCGGTTGACAACCTTGTGGCCAACTGCGTTCCGGAGCCGGCGACGCTTGGGTTGCTGGGTCTGGGCGGTCTGGCTTTGCTGCGTCGCCGAGGCTGATCCGGCTCGGTCCATCACACACAGCCGCGTGAGCGACGATCTTGAGCAATGTCTTCAGGCGCGGGCTTGAAGAGCGGAATATGAGAAAACGCCGGTGTTGAGCCGGCTTTTTCTTTGCGCAGGGCCGGTGAGGGTGCATGAGGAGGCCCGATGGGAGGGGGCAAGGCCGGGCCTGTGTAATTCCTTGGAATTGGGGCAATAAAGGGCGCAGGTGGTGCGTCTGTACCGTCGTGAGAAGGGTGTGGATGAAGGGGTTTTGCGCGTTCAGGACGTGGATTATGCCCGTCTGATGGGTCAAACGTATCACTGTTTTTGTCTTGGAGGACACAGTCATGAGGCGGAAGTTAGTACTGATGGTAGCGGCGGCGTTTGTGGTGGCCGTGGCCTTTGCGGCGATGGGTCAGCGCGAGGCCGGACAGGGCGGCCCGGCCGGCGGCTTCGGCAATATGTCGGAGGAGCAACGGACCCAGATGCGTGAGCGCTGGCAGAACATGAGCGAGGAGGAGCGGGCCCAGTTCCGCGAGCAGATGCGCGGTCGGATGGGGGAGGCGGGCGATGCGCAGCGTGCCGGGATGCGGGGCGGCTTCGGGGTTCGTCTGAGCCGTGAGGAGCAGTTGAAGGCCATCGCGGCCATGCAGGAGCAGATCGGCAAGCTCAAGGCGGTGATCGAGTCGCAGCCGGAAGGGCGGACGATGGCCAATATGCGCGAGATGAGCGAGGAGGAGCGCACGAAGCTCCGCGAAGAGATGACGAAGCGGCGCGAGGCCCAGACGGCGGCGATAACGGCGATTGAGACGGAGTTGGCGAAGTTCCAGGCGCCGCGTCCGGAGCGAATCGGGACGGCCCGCGAGTTGCAGCGGATCATAGCGGTTGCCAAGGAAGAGAACGCGCCGAAGGCGGCCGCTGCGCTGGAAGCGCTGGTTGCTCAGGCGGCGACCCAAGACCGCGAGCCGGGTGCGATTGCCGTTCCCGAAGGTGCACGACGGGTCCGTGGCTAGCGCGGGGCCGGGCAGAGGAGCACCGGCGACAACCCGCCGCGGTAGTCCGCGGGTCAACGGCGTTGTCCGGAAAGCGTCTCTTGCCGGGCGAAAAGCCGCTGATCGGATGAGTATCTGAAGCATTGAAGCCGGCCCGCTGTCGGTGGTGTGTTTGAGGTGAAAAACGCACTGGCGACGGCGGGCCGGTTCTATTAGAATGACTCACGACTCATAACGCACGGTGCATGGTGGTGTGAATCTTGCCTTGCTTGAAAGGATTGGACGATGAAGAGAGGCTGGATGGTTGGCGCGGGCATGGTGACTTGGGGGCTGGTGTTGCTGAGTATGGCCGGCGGTGAGGTTCGGGGGGCCGAATCGCTGACATACCTGGACTTGATCGGACGGCTGACGGATATGGAGCACTTGGCGGTCCTGCCGGCCGAGGGCGAGAAATGTCAACAATGGTCCAGCTATGACCGGGCCAGCAGGTACGATGAGACGGCCGGCGGGTATATCAACTGGTCGGCGAACGGGGATGGCAATGGAATTATCCGCAAGGAAGGAAACGTCCAGGTCTTCGCGGAGATCGAGGGGCCGGGGGTGATCTGGCGAACGTGGTCGGCCCTGGCGAAGGACGGGCACGTGAAGGTGTATCTCGACGGGGCCTCGGAGCCGGCGATTGACCTGCCTTTCATCGGCTGGTTCAACCGCAAGAACGCCCCATTCGTACATGAGTCGCTGGTTCACATGACGGCGCAGGGGCAGAACAACTACGTGCCCATCCCGTTCCAGAAATCCTGCAAGATTACCGGCGAGGGCGACTGGGGCGCATATTACCATTTCACCTATACGACCTATCCCAAGGGAACGAAGCTGCCGACCTTCTCGATGAAACTCAGTGACGAAGAGACGGCGGCTTTGGCCAAAGCCGCTGAGACTCTGGCCAACTGCGGGCAACGCCCGACGGGAGGACGCGGTGGCCAGGCCGGTGGCCAAGCCGGCGGTCGAAGCAGCATTCGCAGTGACCTGCCGGTCGGACCCGGCGAGACGGTGACGATGGCGATCGAGGGCACACGTGCGATTACCCGGATGTCCGTGAATCTGGAGTTGCCGGATGATGAGGAACAGGCGCGGGATGTGCTGCGGGAATTGACGTTGAGTATCGCCTGGGACGGCCAGGATACACCGAGCGTGTGGGCGCCGCTGGGGGATTTCTTCGGGACCGCCGCGGGAGCGAATCGGTACAAGTCCTTGCCCCTGGGTGTGACGGAGGACGGGTTCTACAGCAACTGGTACATGCCCTTTAAGGACGGCGCGGTGATTAAGGTCGGCAACGACGGCCAACAGTCTCGCAACGTGCGATTCCGTATTTCGCATGCACCGGTGACCAAGCCCATTGAGACGCTGGGACGGTTTCATGCGAAATGGCACCGGGATGCGTTCTTGCCGGCCGATGAGGCGCGGCGGGCGATTGACTGGACGATGCTGAAGACCGAGGGGCGGGGGCGGTTCTGCGGGGTGATGCTGCACGTGTGGAATCCTCGGGGCGGCTGGTGGGGCGAGGGGGATGAGAAGTTCTTCGTCGACGACGAGAAGTTTCCCTCGACGTTCGGGACGGGCTCGGAGGACTATTTCGGTTATGCGTGGTGCAATCCGCAATTATTCGAGAACTGCTACCACAATCAGACCATCAGCATGGGCAACCGGGGGCACGTGTCGGTGAACCGCTGGCATATCACGGACAACGTGCCGTTCCAGCGGTCATTCGAGGCGGCGATTGAAAAGTACTATCCCAATTCCCGGCCGACGCTGTATGCGGCGATACCGTACTGGTATCAGGCGGCCGGGCAGGCGGATGCGTATGAGGCCGCCCCGGTCGCGCAGCGCAAGGGCTATTGGGAGCCGATTGTGGTCAAGACGGTCAAGGGGGCCCTGGAAGGCGAGAAGCTCAAGGTTCTGTCGAGGACGGGCGGGGGGACGACGGTGCAGGATATGACGAATTTCGGGGAGGACTGGAGCGGGCAGGCGCATCTGTGGTGGACGCAGGGCAAGGTCGGCGACAAGCTGGAGCTGGCGGTTCCGGTTGGCAAGACGGCCGCGTATCGGCTGAAGATGAACCTGACGAGGGCGGTGGACTACGGGATTGTGCAGTTGCACCTGGATGGCCGCAAGTTGGGCGGCCCCATTGACCTGTACAACAATGGGGTGGTGCCAACCGGGGAGATGGACATGGGGGTGGTGGAGTTGACCGAGGGCGAGCACAAGTTGACGGTGGAGATCGTCGGGACCAATGAGAAGGCGATCAAGGCCTATATGTTCGGGCTGGATTACATCCTGCTGCAGGAGGTCAGCGGGGCGTTCTACTTGCCGGAGGATCCGAAATACTCCATCATCGAGTCGGCCCGCGACTCGGTGAGATTCGCGATCAGCACACTGATGCCCCGAAAGGGGCATCTTTTTTGTAAGAGCAGTTTCGTCGACTGCGAGGGCAACGTGATGGGGTGGCACGATTTCGGGAACCTGGAGGGACCGGGCTGGGCGGCGAACGCGGTGGGTGGGGCTCATGAGATGTTCGAGTTTGGGCGGTATGTGGGCGATGAGGATATCTGTGCGAAGGCGACGGCGGTGCTGGACCATGTGCTGACGGAAGGGTTCATCGATTGGGAGACGGGGTTTATCACCGGCTATCGGGAGACGACGACGGATACGTTCTGTCTGAACTATCAGCACAAGAACAACTGGTTCTGCGCCGGGTCGATGGCGAAGATCGCCTATCAGTTGCTCTTGTTTGGTGATGCGGTGGATGAGGCGCGGCGGGCGAAGACCTACGAGGCAGCCATCAAGAACGCGAAGTGGATCGACGACAATCTGGAAATGGCGCCGAACGGGTGGTTCCCGCGGCGAAGCGAGCGCAGCGGCAAGGCCTATCCGAAGAACGCCTACGGGGATAATGACATCCTGTTCGAGGGCAGCGCGGACGGGTTGTTCATCATTCAGTTGTGGGTCGGCCTGACGCAGCGGGGACTGGGGGACTGCCGCGACAGGATTCGGCGGAAGGTGGATGTGTTCATGAAGGCGGGTGGGATCTTCGGGAGCATCAACCACGATACGTATGACCGACACGAGAACGTGGCGTATTCGGTGGCGTTTCGCGTGTTGCGGCAGGCGGGCAGGCTGCTCAAGGACGAGGCGATGGAGCGGTTCGCTTACGAGAAGTGCCTGGCCGGGCTGGACCGGTTCAAGATGAACGAGGATCGCAACGGCGTGGCGACGAAGGGGCTTCTGTACATGGAGGACAGTTGGGACACATCGTACATGTGGGAGAACGCCGAGGCGGCGCTGGCATATCTGGAGGCGTACAGCGACACGGGGGACGAGCGGTATCGGCTGTGGGGGCTGACGATTCTGCGTGCGGCCGCCAGGCACCATCATGGGGATATGGGCTTTCTGACGGAGGGGGTGGACTGGAACAACCACGTGGGCCAGGAGCACCATTTCGGGGGTGCACTGTACGGGGATATCAAGTATACTGAGCCGCTGCTGAACAACATCCACATTGTGGAGCCGACGCTGCTGGCGGTGAAGCTGGGGCTGGTTGCCGGGCGGTAGCGGCGGCCGGCAGGATTGGGCTGATGCCGTATGCGGGGCCGAGATGCTTCGCTTCGCTCAGCATGACGAATAGAGCGCTCGGTATGGCCAAAGGGGTGCTCAGCATGACAAGGAAGGGTAGGACAATGGGCAAGCTCATGAGGGCTGTGACGGCGGCGGTTTTCGTTGTGGTGGCGGCTTGTATGGTTGTGTGCGTGGTCGCCGGTGAGAAGCGGCGGCACCTGGTGCCGCAGGATAAGGGGCTCAGCGAGCAGAAGGTCCGGCAGTTGTACCAGCGGGGGCAGCCGGCCGTCTGGCGCGGGCGGGAGCTGGACACCATCGGAATGCCGATCGGGGGGATCGCGACGGGGCAGTTGTACCTGCACGGGGATGGAACGCTGGGCATCTGGCGGATTTTCAACCGGCACTTCTTCAGCGGGTATGGGGCCAACAACTACGTACCCTATAAGGCGGATATGCCCGTGGACTCCGGGTTCGCCGTGGCCGTCAAACAGGGGCGGTCGATGCAGGTCAAGCGGCTGAACCGCAACTTCTCCAACGTGGAGTTCGTGGGGGAGTATCCTATCGGCCTGGTGCGATACCGTGATGGAAAGCTGCCGGTGAGGGTGGAGATGGAGGCGTTTTCGCCGTTTATCCCGCTCAACGCGAAGGACTCGGCGCTGCCGGCAACGCTCTTTCATATCACGATGGAGAATGTGACGGGTACGGAGATCGAGGCGGGTGTCGTGGGCTGGCTGGAGAA
The DNA here is from genome assembly GCA_002347125.1 of Phycisphaerales bacterium UBA2266. Classification (GTDB taxonomy): domain Bacteria; phylum Planctomycetota; class Phycisphaerae; order Sedimentisphaerales; family Anaerobacaceae; genus UBA2266. Next base: position 6,498 of record DDXG01000258.1, on the reverse strand, counting down.
TGCGGTCTGCCGGTATACGGCCGGCGATTTGGAGGCGCTGCGCAAGAGCCGGATCACCGACGAGAAGGGCCGGCGACTGGTGGTCCACACGATCGCCGACGCCCCGCCGGACCCGGATGCGCCGCAGCCGCGGGAGGTCATCGTGCTGGCGGATTTCGAGGGGCCGGACTACGGGGCCTGGAAGGTCGAGGGCGAGGCCTTCGGCAAGGGCCCGGCGAAGGGGACGCTGGAGCAGCAGAACCCGGTCAGCGGGTTTGCGGGCAGCGGGCTGGTCAATACGTTCCTGGGTGGGGATGGGCCGCACGGGATGCTTGTCTCGCCCGAATTCGAGGTCAATCGCAAGTTCATCAACTTTCTGGTCGGCGGGGGCAACCATGTCAACCAGACGTGCATGAACCTGATTGTGGGCGGCAAGGTGGTGCGGACGGTCACGGGCAAGGCCAACGAGAAGCTGGAGTGGGCGTTCTGGAACGTGCAGGAATTCCAGGGCAAGAAGGCGCTTATCCAGATCGTGGACCGGGCGTCGGGGGGCTGGGGGCACATCAATGTCGATCAGATCGAGCTGGCGGATCGGCCGGCCAAGGCGGCGGTCGGCCCGGTGGATAAGCAGGAGGATTACGGGTCCATGACGCTGGCGCTGGCGGGCGAGTCGATGGATTCGCGGCAGGTGGGCGAGGTCCTGGCGGCGGCAGGGTCATGGGCCGAACGGATTACAGCAGAGGCGGAGACGGCGTATCCTTCCGTGGAGCGGCGCAGTGCGGCCATCGGAGCGCCGATGGTGAAGCTGGCGCCGGGAGAAAAGAAGACATTCACGTTCGTGCTGTCGTGGTTCTTCCCGAATCACGAGCACGGGCGGGAGTATGTGAACCGGTTCGACAGTGCGCCGGCGGTGGCGCATTACGTGCTGGACAACCACGAGCGGCTGACGGGTGACACCCGGACGTGGTGCCGGACATTCTACGAGGACAGCACGCTGCCTCGGTGGCTGCTGTTTCGTCTGCACTCGACGGTGTGCAATCTGGCGACGGGGACCTGCCAGTGGTGGGGCAACGGGCGGTTCTGGGCATGGGAGGGCGTCGGTTGCTGCGAGGGGACGTGCACGCATGTGTGGAATTACGAACATGCGATGGCGCGATTGTTCCCGGAGTTGGAACGGACCGTGCGGGAGATGCAGGACTTCGGCGAGGGGTTCGATGAGAACAGCGGGCTGGTCGGTTTTCGCAGCAATCGGGCCTATGCGGCCGATGGGCAGTGCGGCACGGTGCTCAAGGCCTATCGCGAGCACCTGATGAGCGCGGATTCAGAGTTTCTCAAACGCAACTGGCCGCGGATCAAGAAGACGCTGGAGTTCTCCATCGGGCGCGACGGCAACGACAACGGCTTGATCGAGGACAGCCAGCACAACACATTCGACATCAATTTCGAGGGTCCGAATACGTTTGTCGGGGCACTGTATCTGGCGGCGCTTCGGGCGGGGGAGGAGATGGCCAAAGAGATGGGGGATGAGGCTTTTGCACAGCGGTGCCGCAAGATATTCGAGAGCGGCAGGAAGCTGACGATGGAGCGGCTGTGGAACGGGGAGTATTTCATTCAGGAGGTGGACCTGACGAAGTATCCCAAGTACCAGTACGGCGATGGGTGCCTGTCGGACCAGGTGTTCGGGCAGGGCTGGGCGCATCTGGTGGGACTGGGGTATGTCTATCCGGCCGAGGCGGTCAAGACGGCGCTGGGGTCGGTGTGGAAGTACAACTGGGCGCCGGACGTGGGGCCGCACAACGCGACCTACGCGCCGGAGCGGTGGTTCGCACGGCCGGGCGAGCCGGGGCTGCTGACCTGCACCTGGCCCAAGAGCGAACACATGGCCGAGGGCGTCCGGTACCGCGATGAGGTCTGGACGGGGATCGAGTACCAGGTGGCCGGTGGGATGGTCTGGGAGGGGATGCTCGATGAGGCGATGGTCATTTGCGACGGGGTGCAGCAGCGGTATTCGCCGGCCCGGCTCAATCCGTATAATGAGATTGAGTGCGGCGACCATTACGCTAGGGCGCTGGCGAGCTGGGGGGTGTACCAGGCGCTGGCGGGGTATGAGTATCACGGCCCGCGGGGGCACCTGGGCTTTGCGCCGAAGGTGACGCCGCGGAATTTCAAGGCGGCGTTTACGGGGGCGGAAGGTTGGGGGACCTTTGCACAGACGCGGACGCAGGAGCAGCAGCGGGAATCCCTGGCGGTGCGGTGGGGCAGGCTGCGGCTGGCGAGTCTGGCGTTTGCGGCTCCGCAGGGGTGGAAGGCCGCGGAGACTGCCGTGCAGGTCGGGGACCGCAAGGTCGAGGCCTCGTCGCGGGTCGAGAACGGCCGCGTCGAGATCAAGCTGGGAGAAGCCGTGGTGCTTGGGCAAGGGGATGTGTTGGAGGTTGTGATTGAACGAGGTCGGCCATAGGGCTTGATTTTCAGATACTCTTTAGCCACAGATTTCACAGGTTACACAGATCGTTTTGTCTTTTAGCCCCAGAGGACACAGAGAACACAGAGATTGAAAGCTCGAAAGCCGAAGGCTCTGACCGATATGAAGGCGGGATGCTTCGCTTCGCTCAGCATGACAAATGTGTGGCACAGGCATGACAAGCGGCCATTGCCGGAAAGGAATAGGCAACATGTGTAAGGTGAAGGTCTTGGGCGTGTTGGTGGTTGGGGTGGCGGTTCTTGCGACGGTGTGCCGTGGGGGGCTGGCGGCGGGCGATCAAGTGGGGCGGACGGAGGTGGCGTTTGAGATGCACCGGGTCGGGACTTTGCGGAGCGAGGCCTGTTGCGTGGGGGATTTCAACGGCGATGGGAAGGTCGATATTCTGGCGGGGTCATTCTGGTATGAGAACCCGACGTGGGAGGCGCATCGTTTCCGGTCGATCGAGGAGTTGGTGGACCCGGACGGCAATAAGCACGTGGTGGACGATCAGGGCAAGGGGTACTACGACGATTTCCTCAACGCCGCCGTTGACGTGGACGGCGATGGGCTGCATGACGTGGTCACCTGCGGGTGGTTCAGCAAGCGGATCGACTGGTACCGTAACACGGGCAAGGCCGGTGGGCCGTGGCCCCTGACGGTCAGTGAGGTCAACGGCAACTTCGAGACGGGGGACCTGGTCGATATCGACGGGGACGGCAGGGCGCGGGAGATACTGGCGCATACTCAGGACACGAAGTGGTATGAGCCGGGCGCGCGCGGGGGCAAGCCGGACCTGTTGGGATATATGGTATCCGAGAGGAAGCTGAACTTCGGCGGGGGCGTGGGGGATATCAACGGGGACGGCCGGCCGGACATTGTGCGGCCGGATGCCTGGTTTGAGGCGCCGCGGGATATTCGCCGGGGTATCTGGAAGGAGCATCCCCTGGCAGTGGGCGCAGCCGAGGAGGGCAAGAGCGACCATACGCCCCAGATCGTGGTCTATGATGTCGATGGCGATGGGCTTAACGACCTGATCACCAGTTCGGCGCACAAGTACGGGATATGGTGGTATCAGCAGAAGCGCCAAGGCGATGTGGTTTCGTGGGTGCGGCATGAGATTGATACATCCTGGTCGCAGGCGCACAGCATCACGCTTGTAGACATCGACCTGGATGGGGATATGGATTTCGTGACGGGCAAGCGGTTCTACGCGCATAACGGCGGCGATCCGGGGGCCGAGGAGCCTCTGGGGGTGTACTGGTACGAATTGCGGCGGCGGCAGGGGCGGGTACGATGGGTCAAACACGCCATTTCATACGACCAGGGGATTGGGTCGGGACTGAATATCCCGGTGGCGGATATCGATGGCGACGGGGATATGGACCTGGTGGTTACGGGCAAGTGGGGCGGGCCGGTGTGGTTTGAGAACAAGCTGAAATAGCGTCCGGGCGGGCCGGGTGGCAGACGGAAATGCCCGTTGCGACATGGAAGAACGACGTTTTCTTGACAATGACGCCGTGAGCCGTATGCTGGCGGGGGCGTCGGTAGGACACGGGACCATCCCTTGCCGAAGGCAAGGGATGCCCCCCGGTGGAGCTCAGATGCTTCGCTTCGCTCAGCATGACACTCTGGGCGAGCGCCGGCAGGACACAGGACCACCCCGGTTGGGGTTGAACGGAAATGGATGTGTTGTTGAAGGGATCAGCTATGAAACGCATATCGATTGGTTCGTGGGCCTATACCATCGGCCCTTATGCGGATAATCCGGTGCAGTGGGAAGAGGTGACCCGCCGGGTTAAGGAGTTGGGATTCGATGGGATCGAGCTGGGGGGTTTTCCGCCGCATCCGAATCCGGACAATCTGCCGACGAAGGCCGACCGGGATAGGTGCAAGGGCGATCTGGCGGACCTGGGGCTGGCGTTTTCGGGTCTGGCGGCGGATCTGTGGAGCCAGCACCTGATCGACACCGAGGACACCGCGCCTTACATCCAGTGCTTCCGCAAGAATCTGCGGTTCTGCGTGGATATGGGGATTCCGGCCATTCGGGTGGATGCGGTCCAGCCGCCGACGATCTTTGAGAAGGTCGATTATGAGACGGCGCTCAAGCGGGTGGTCGATACGTGGAAGGTCTGTGCGGCCGATGCGGCCGAGGCGGGTGTGCGGATGGCGTGGGAGTTCGAGCCGGGCTTTGCGTTCAATAAGCCGTCGGATGTGGTGCGGGTCGTCGAGCAGGTGGATAACGACAACTTCGGCGTGATGTTCGACACGTGCCACGGGTATATGGTGGCGTGCACGGGCGCCCGCCAGCCGGGGGAGAAGGAGATACTGCCCGGCGGCGTGGTCGAACTGGCCGAGAAACTACGGGGCAAGATCAACCACATCCATCTGATCGACTCCGATGGGACGCTGCACGGGGATGAGACCTCGACCCATGCCCCGTTTGGAGGCGGCAAGATCGACTTCGACAAGCTGATGCCGGAACTGGGCAGGAACAATATGGGGCACGACTGGTGGACGATCGACCTGTGCTTCTGGCCGGATGCCTGGGCGGTGACGGCCAAGTGCAAGAAGGCGGTGGATGAGTTGAACAGGAAGTATGGCTAGGGGCTGTCTCCAGATGAGAAGTGTCATTCTGAGCGAAGCGAAGAATCCGGGCTGCGAGCGTGTGATGATTCCCATTCGAGGCCCGGATGCTTCGCTTCGCTCAGCATGACAGCGGCAGGTCGTCGCGAGCCGCAATGACACGGCTTAACACGGATTCAGGTCAGGAGTGGTTTTTATGGCGAAAAAGAAACTGAATATTGGGTTGATCGGATGTGGGTTCATGGGCAAAGCGCATTCGAATGCATATCTGAAGGTCGGCAAGTTCTTTGATGTGCCGTTCGAGCCGGTGATGAAGGTGATCTGCGACAGCAACGCCGAGAAGGCCAAGTGCTTCGGGGACAACTGGGGCTGGCAGGAGGTCGAGACGGACTGGCGCAAGATGGTGGCGCGGAAGGACATCGACGTGGTGGATATCTGCACGCCGAACAACACGCACCGGGAGATCTCGCTGGCGTGCGCGGCGGCGGGCAAGATCATGGCGATGGAAAAACCGCTGGCGATGGATGCCGGCGAGGGCCGGGAGATGGTGACGGCGGCGGAGAAGGCGGGCAAGCCGACCATGGTGTGGTTCAACTATCGGCGGGTCCCGGCGGCGTCGCTGGCCAAACAGATCATTGACGAGGGCAAGCTCGGACGGATTTTCCACTACCGGGCCAAGTACCTGCAGGATTACACGATCAGTCCGGATGTGCCGCAGGGCGGCGATGCGCTGTGGCGGCTCGATGCGAAGGTGGCCGGCAGCGGGGTGACGGGGGACCTGCTGGCGCACTCGATCGATATGGCGACGTGGTTCATCGGGCCGATGGCGCGGGTCTGCGCGATGACCGAGACGTTCATCAAGGAGCGCGTCATGGCCGGCGGCGACAAGAAGATGCCGGTGACGATTGACGATGCGTGCGCATTCCTGGCCAGGTTCGAGAACGGGGCCCTGGGGACGTTTGAGTCCACGCGATATGCCTGCGGGCGCAAGAACCAGAACACCTTCGAGGTCAACGGCGAGTACGGTTCGCTGGCCTTCGACCTGGAGACGGCGCACGAGCTGGAATATTTCAACCACGCCGACCCGATCAGCGTCCGCGGGTGGCGAACGATTCAGACGTGGGACTCGAAGCACCCGTACATGAAGAACTGGTGGGTGCCGGGCTGCGGAATCGGGTACGAGCACTGGCACATCAATGCGCTGGCGGACTTCCTCGAGTCTCTGGGGTCGGGCAAGAAGCTGTGTCCCGATTTCAGGGATGCGCTGGGAACGCAGATCGTCTGCGATGCCGTGCTGGAATCGGCGAAGAAGGAGAAATGGATCGCGGTGGCGAAGCCATAGCTTCGCAGTCGTCAGTCGTTGGCGACTGTCTGGATCCTGGAGTCCCGTTTGTCATGCTGAGCGAAGCGAAGCATCTGGGCTTTCATCGGGGCGGCCGTGAACACCACGCCGAGATTCTTCGCTTCGCTCAGAA
>DDXG01000170.1 GCA_002347125.1 Phycisphaerales bacterium UBA2266 | reverse complement strand
GCATCCCCCCAAAAAGTCGGGAAGTTTGAGTGTGAAAGGTCTTGCCGATGGCCTTCGGGCGTGGTATAATCGCAGCCAATTACAGTCAGGGGAGCCACAACACATCCGGGCGACCGGCCCGGCACCCGGCTGAGAAATCCGCAGATGCGACAAGACCCAGGGCATGGCGCCGCTGGCTTCTACCCGCTTGCGGATGACCCTATGAACCTGATCGGGGTAATGCCCGCGAAGGGAGGCTATGATGCACGTCGTTACGATAAACGGGCGCCAGACGGAATTGCCCGCCGAACTGCCGGACAATCTGGCGGCCCTTCTGAAACACCTGGATGTCGATGCCGCGACAGTTGTGGCGGAGGTCGACGGTCTGATCGTCAGGCGGGATGCCTTCGGCAAGACGCCGATCAGACCGGCGCAGACCATCGAACTGGTGCGTTTCGTCGGGGGGGGCTGAATCCCATGAAGCCGCTGACTATTGCAGGCAGGCGGTTCAACTCGCGATTGCTTGTGGGAACGGGCAAGTTTCCCTCTCCTGAGGTCATGGCCCGGGCGATTGAAGCATCCGGGACCGAGATTGTGACCGTGGCGCTGCGTCGGGTTGATATTGGTGACCCCGAGGACGACATGCTGGCGGCCATTGACCGTTCGCGGTATCTGTTGCTGCCGAACACATCCGGCGCCCGCACGGCCGACGAGGCCGTTCGCCTTGCCCGGCTGGCCAGGGCCGCCACTGGCATCGAATGGCTCAAGCTGGAGGTGACGCCGGACCCGTACTACCTCCTGCCGGACCCCATCGAGACGCTCAAGGCCGCCGAGACGCTCGTCGCCGAGGGTTTTGTCGTCCTGCCCTATATCAACGCCGATCCCATCCTCGCCAAGCGTCTTGAGGATGCCGGCTGTGCGACGGTGATGCCCCTGGCCAGCCCGATTGGCTCCAACCAGGGGCTTAAGACCCGTGCCGCCCTGGAGATCATCATTGCCGGGGCCAATGTACCCGTTGTTGTGGATGCGGGCCTTGGCCTGCCGTCTCATGCGTCCGAGGCAATGGAGCTCGGCGCCGACGCGGTCCTGGTCAACACCGCCATCGCCACCGCCGCCGACCCCTGTGAGATGGCCCGAGCGTTCAATCTCGCGGTCCAGGCGGGACGACTGGCCTGGCAGTCCGGCCCGGTTGCCGCATCGAGCATGGCGTCCGCATCAAGCCCGCTGACCGGCTTTCTTGGGGGCCGCTGACGGCCATGACCGGTTGCGTGTCCACGGAATCATCGGAAGTAGCCCATATACTTGGTGAAATGGGCCTGGACCGCCCCGGCCGGGACTGGGTCGAGCGGCTGGAGGCGGTTACGGCCGAAGACGTGCGGCGAGCCCTTGCGGCGGCCCCGGGCTCCTACAGTCAGAACAGACTACTGACGCTCATATCCCCGGCGGCGCGACCCTGCATCGAAGAGATGGCACGGCTGGGTCAGCGGCTGACAGTCCAGCGTTTCGGACGGACCATTGGTCTTTATGCCCCGTTGTATCTGTCCAACCGGTGCATCAACGGCTGCCTCTATTGTGGATTCAACTGCACCGGGGCCTTTGAGCGAACCCGACTGACGGTAGATCAAGCCGTTGCGGAGGCGGAGATCATCGCGGCTGAGGGCTTTCGCGACATTCTGCTGGTCAGCAGCGAGGACCCCAAGTTCATCACGGTCGAGTACCTCAGCGAGCTGGCCGGGCGGCTTCGGGAGCGGTTCAGTTCGATCTCCGTCGAGATATACCCGCTGAGCACCGCCGAATACGCCCGCCTGTTCGCCGCCGGGATAGAGGGCGTAACACTCTACCAGGAAACCTACGACCGCCGCGTGTATGGCCGGTATCACCCGACCGGGCCTAAGTCCGATTACGACGAGCGCCTGCAAGGGCCTCTGCGGACAGCGCTGGCGGGGATGCGGCAGATCGGCCTGGGTGTTCTGCTGGGCCTGGCGGACTGGCGACTTGAGACCCTCGCCCTGGCCGAACACGCCCATTACCTGATGAAACGCTTCTGGCAGTCCCGGATTTCGTTCTCATTTCCGCGGCTGCGGCCCGCACGCGACGTGGCGGATTCACAGTTCGAGCACCTCGTAGGCGACGCGGACCTGGCGCAGATGATCCTCGCGCTTCGCCTGTGCTTTGCCGATGCCGGACTGGTCCTGTCGACGAGGGAGTCCGCGGCGTTTCGTGACCACATGGCGGGCCTGGGCATCACGCGGATGAGTGCCGGCAGCCGCACAAACCCGGGCGGTTATGGCAGCCGGGCCGGCGCCGTCGAGCAATTCGCCGTTGATGACCAGCGTCCGCCCGCACAGGTCGTGGCCATGCTCAGGGGCAAGGGGCTTGATCCCGTGTGGAAGGACTGGGATAGCGCGTTTTTGGGTTGAAGAACCAAGGGTTGGCGGGTGTACAGATTTTTTTCATTTTTTTGTTTTTTTGTGTTGACGTCTCCGCCCTGCCTTGCTACTCTACTATTCCGATAGGAGCAATGAACATGGCTGTGTCCTTATGAAACTGTCGAAAAAGTGCCAATACGCATTGAGAGCCGTCCTTGAGCTGGCGGCAAGATCGGACCAGATGCCTGTGAAGATTCAGGCGGTCGCCGAAGCCCAGGCAATCCCCCATCGGTTTCTCGAGGTCATCCTGAACGAGTTGCGGCACGGGGGCATCGTGGCCTCCCGGCGTGGCAATGACGGGGGCTATCTGCTGGCTGGGCCGCCGGAGTCGTTCACAGTTGCCGCAGTGATCGAGCAGATTGAGGGTGGTGTTTCCATTTCGCCGCAGTTCACCGACGACGGCGATGAACCGGGTAGAGCGTTTGGAGACGGGGCTTTTCGTAGGCTATGGGCGCAGGTCGACCAGGCGATACTGGAAGTGTGTGAGGGCACGACGTTTGCCGAATTGCTCTCGTACGAGCAGGAGAGCCGTGCCGGCGCAGCCCCGAACTACTGCATCTGATTTTTTTGTGCAAATACCCTAGTAAACCTATAGGACTATAAGAGTAAGGATCGACGTTCATGGAGAGTCATTCTCGGAGCATCCTCAAGGCGGTAACTTGGCGCACGGGAGGCACCATCGTCACGTTCGCAGTGGCCTGGCTGCTAATCGGAGACCTCGGCCGTGCCGCGGGGATCGGGCTCGTCGATACCGTGCTGAAGATTGGTGCGTTCTACGTGCACGAGCGGCTCTGGAACCGGCTGAGTTTCGGCAAGGTCCAGCCGCCCGAATATCAGATATAGGCAGTTACAGCAATATCAGGAGACTTGGAAAATGTCATTGCAGCAGGTGGCCGAGAACATCACGGAACTGGTCGAGGGCCTCAACTTCGCCGAGAAGGTGGAGCGATCCCTCGCGTTGATAGACGATGCACACCGGGAGTTCGGAGATCGGCTTGTGGTCGCCAACAGCCTTGGGAAGGACTCCAGCGTGGTCTGGCATCTTGCCAAGCGTGTCAGCGACGACATCCGCGGCTTCATCATTACGACCCGGTTCAAACCGCCCCAAACCAAGCAGTTCATGGCCGAGGAGGTCGCCCGCTATCCCGAATTGCGCGTCTTTTCGAACGACGAGCCCATTGAGGAGGGTCTCTGTGCCACGGATCCGGATCGTTGCTGTGAGCTGCTGAAGGTACAGCCGACACGTCGGGCTATCCAGGAGATGCACGTGGGTTGCTGGGTGACGGGCCTTCGCTGCACGGAAGGGCGGACGCGGACGGACTTCACGGAGGTGCAGGAACTCGACAAGGGACTGATCAAGCTCAACCCGATTCTCATCTGGTACGAACGGGAGGTCTGGCAGTACCTGGCGCTCTACGGTGTACCGGTCAATCCCCTGTACAAGGAAGGCTACCGTTCACTCGGTTGCGAGCCGTGCACGCGGATTGCCCAGGGGATCGATGAGCGTGCCGGCCGCTGGATTGGCACAAGCAAGTGCGGCGGTGAATGCGGCATACACACGAAACCGCTGCTGGACTATCAGATCTGACGGGCGGGCCATCGCCTGACCACGGAGCCGACGCCGATGAATGACCAGACGCTTGCGATCCACGGAGCACTTGACGCGACCCGGTTTGCCGGTGCGACGGTGCCGCCGGTGTTTCAGACGGTCGCCTATGCATCGCCGTCGGCGCAGGGCATGGCCGACGCCTTTGCGGGCAGCGGTGCGGGGTATGTCTACACCCGGATCGCCAACCCGACGACCGTGGCCCTTGAGGGGGCGCTGGCTGAACTGGAGCAGGGGATAGGCTGTGTTGCGACGGCAAGCGGTATGGCGGCGATCCATGCCGTTGCCGCCGCCCTGTTGGCGGCGGGCGATGAGATTGTGGCGGCCGAGGGGATCTTTGCAGGGACTGTCTCGCTGTTTGAAAACACACTCAAGCGGTTCGGCGTTACGATCCGGTACGTGGACGCCTGCGATGCCAGGCAGGTGGCTGGGGCGATCACGGGTCGAACGCGGTTCGTGTTTGTCGAAACCATCGGCAACCCGAAACTGGATAGTCCCGATATTGCGCAGCTCTCCCAAATCACCAGAGAGGCCGGTATTCCGCTGGTCGTCGACAACACGGTGGCCACACCGTCTCTATGCAAGCCGGGGTCGCTTGGCGCGGATATTGTGGTTCATTCGACGTCGAAATTCATCAGCGGCGGCGGCACGACCATAGGCGGGGCGGTCATCGATACCGGCAACTTTGATTGGCTGAGCGGCCCGTGCTCGCACATATCGAGCCGCTACGGCTCGGCCGGGCGAATGGCCTTGCTTGCGTATCTGCGGAACGTGGCAGTCCGCGACCTTGGTGCATGTCCGGCGCCGTGGAACTCCTTCCTTACTCTGGAAGGGCTCAAGACACTGGGCCCGCGAATGGATCGGCACTGCGACAACGCAAAGGCCCTTGCGAAGTTCCTGCAGGGGCATCCAGCGGTCAAGTGGGTGAACTACCCCATGCTGCCTGGGGCCGTGGCATACGCGATGGCGGCCCGGCAACTCGGCGGCAAGGGCGGGGGGCTGCTCACACTGGGGCTTGGCGGCAAGGAGGCGGCCTGGCGGCTCATTGACGCCCTGAAGCTTGCAAAGAACGTGGCGAACCTTGGCGATGTGCGGACCCTTGTCATTCACCCGGCGTCGACGATCTGCCGGGAGTTCGATGCGAGCAGCCGCATGAGAATGGGCGTCACAGACGATATGGTGCGCGTATCCGTGGGAATCGAGGACGTGGAAGATATCCGGGGTGATTTCGCCCGGGCGCTTGAAGAATTGACTTGAGGAACACCTATGAAACTTATAGTAAATGGTCGAGCCGCCGACTACGAGAAACCGCTGACGGTCAGCCAGTTGCTGACCGCCGAGAGCGTCCAGATGCCCGAAATGGTGTCGGTGGAAGTCAACGGGCGGATTCTCCGGCGGGCCGAATTCGACATCACGACGCTCGCCGGCGACGACAAGGTGGAATTCCTGTACTTCATGGGAGGCGGTTGTGTCGCTAACTGACGAGCAGATCGAAAGATACAGCCGGCATATCATCCTTGCCGATGTGGGCGGGCGCGGCCAGGAGAAGTTGCTGGCCTCCAGGGTGCTCATCATCGGGGCAGGGGGGTTGGGCTCGCCGGCGGCGCTGTATCTGGCGGCCGCGGGGGTCGGCACGCTCGGCCTGGTGGACGCCGATGCCGTGGACCTGTCCAATCTCCAGCGGCAGGTCATTCACCGGACCGCGGACGTCGGAACGGCAAAGGTGCTCTCAGCGAAGGCCAGGATACAGGCCCTGAATCCCGATGTTGCAGTCGATACATACGAGCTTCAGGCCACCGCCCAGACCATCCGGCCGATCCTGCGGAAATACGACTTCATCATTGACGGCACCGACAATTTCGCCGCCAAGTTCCTGATTAACGACGCCTGCTTCTTCGAGCGAAAGCCCTTCTCCCATGCGGGGATCGTGCGTTTTCAGGGCCAGCTTATGACAGTGGTTCCGGGCGTCAGTGCGTGCTACCGCTGCATCTTCGACGGTCCGCCGCCGGCCGGCGCCGTGCCCTCGTGCTCCCAGGCCGGGGTGCTGGGCGTCCTGGCCGGGGTGATCGGATCGTTGCAGGCCACCGAAGCGGTCAAGCACCTGCTGGGCCTGGGCTCGCCGTTGACCGATGCCCTGCTGACATACGACGCGCTGGAGATGGGCTTCCGCAAGGTGGCGGTCCGGCGCAATCCGGACTGTCCCATCTGCGGCGACCACCCGCGAATAACCGAATTGACGGACGAAGTGCAGCGGTCCTGTGACCTGAGGAACTGCAAATGCTGAGGCTGAGAATCCCCAACGCGATCTTCATCGAAATGGTGGACCACGCCCGGTCGAACGCGCCCATCGAGGCCTGTGGCATCCTGGCGGGTCGCGGCCGGACGGTCGAGCGATTCTACCCGATGACGAACACCAACGCCAGCAGCGATCACTTTCTGATGGACCCGGCGGAGCAGTTCGCCGTTGTAAAGGACATGCGTGCGGCCGGTCTGGAGATGCTTGCCGTCTACCACAGCCATCCGCAGACGCCCGCACGTCCATCGCGGGAAGACATGCGTCTGGCGCTGACGCCGGGTGTCCTCTACGTTATCCTGTCGTTGCAGGAGCCGGCCAGACCGGTTCTCATGGGATACGCCATAGAGAACGGGCGGGCCGATGAGGTTCTTGTTGAATGTACTGACGGTTCCACCGTGCAGCGAATCGCTATTACCGCGGCCGATCCAGGGGGACGGACATCATGAGTTTTCCTCGCGAAGGAATCCTGCGAATCCCGGAAACGGTGATCACCGATACGCGCCAATACCGCGGACGCGTGGAGGCTTTCCTTGCGGGCGAGGTCCGGCCCGCGGCCTTCCGTGCTTACCGCGTGCCCATGGGTATTTATGAACAGCGCACACCGGATACGTATATGGTGAGAATCCGAATCGGCGCCGGTGTCGTTCTTCCCTGGCAATTGAGGCGGATTGCCGAGCTGAGCGCCCGCTACGGCAGCGGGACGCTGCACGTCACGACCCGGCAGGACATCCAGATTCACAACGTTCGCATTGAGGACACGCCGGATGTGCTTGATGGGCTGCTCGAAGCGGGACTGTCCTCGCGGGGCGGCGGCGGCAACACCGTGCGCAACATCACCGCCTGCCCGCGCGCGGGCTTGTGCCCGAACGAGCGTTTCGACGTCGGCGGCCATGCCGTGGCTCTGGCCGAGCGCCTCATGGCGGACCCGACGTCCTTCAACCTGCCGCGCAAGTTCAAGGTCGTCTTCAGTGGTTGTCCGAGCGACTGCTCGTTCGCGTCTGTTGCCGACCTGGGTTTCTTCGCCCATGTGCGGGACGGGCAAAAGGGCTTCTCCGTGTATGCGGGCGGGGGCCTGGGCGCCAATCCGCAGGTGGGCGTCAAGATCGAGGACTTCATCCCCGAGAAGGCCATTTTCGAGGTGGCCGAGGCGGTCAAGCGCCTCTTCGATGCGCACGGCGACCGCATCAATAAGCACAAGGCGCGGCTGCGATACGTGCTCAAACGGCTCGGGACCGAGAAGTTCGCCGCGCTGTACCGCAGTTACCGCAAGGAAGTCATCGGTGAAGGGCCGAAGGGGCATTTGCCCGAAATCCGCCGCCTGACGCAGACGCCCGACGGCAACCCGAACGAAGAGTACGTTGTACCGGACGACCCGGACGTCCTACGGGAGAAGACGCCGGGTCACTGGACGGTTCGTCTGCGCCTGCCGCTGGGGAACATCGCGGCGGACGATCTGGCGCGGGTGGCGCACCTGGCGGAGCAGTATGCAAGCGGCGTTGTTCGCACGACGCAGCTTCAGAACCTGCTTGTCTGTTCGGTCCCGACGGCCCGTGTCGGCAGACTCCTGGCGGCCCTGGACGAACTCGATTCCAACGTGGGCACCGAGCCGATTCCGCACGTTATCGCCTGTCCGGGTGTCTCTACGTGCAAGCTTGGACTGTGCCTGTCTCGCGGGCTGGCGGCCGCGATCTCCGAGCGGCTCATTCAGATTGGACTTGATGAGCCGCAGACCGTCATTCGCATCAGCGGCTGCCCGAACTCCTGTGCGAACCACCCCGTCGCCCGCGTGGGATTTCAGGGCAGGGCCCGCCGTATTGGTGGCAGGCTCCTTCCGTGCTACGACGTCTTCGTCGACGCGCACGCGGCCGAGGGCGAGGCCCGCCTGGCACAGGTCGTCGGCACGGTCCCGGCAAAGGAAATCCCAGACCTGCTGGCCTCGGCGGCCGAAGGCGGCCAAATCGACACGGTCAGGCTGGCCGACCTGGTACGGGCTCGGCGTGGTTTCGCCGATGAGGAGCTGCCCGAGGAGTACTTCTACGACTACGGGTCGAACGAGCCGTTTTCGCTGGCGGGCCGGGGGCCGGGCGAGTGCGGCGCCGGCGTGCTGGATGTGGTGCGGCTGGACCTGGATGAGGCGGCGGCTGCCCTGGATGCCGCCCGCAAGAGGGATGACCGTCAGTGGAGCGAGGAACTCGGCAAGAGCGTGGTCGCCGCCTGCCGCGCGCTGCTTGTCCTCTTCGGCGTCGAACCGCGCAATGACCATGAAATAGCGGCCGCTTGCAGGGAATACCTTATCACGCCCGGATGGCTCAGCGGCGATACACAGGAACTCCTGGATGCGGCCGTGGCGTTTCGCACGGGCGACGTGGCGGGCCTGGTGGGCCTGCTGCCACGCGCGGAGGCCCTGGTGGCGCGCGTGGCCGAACTCTTCCAGTCGCTGGATGCGTCGCTCCGGTTCACCGCTCCACCTGTGGCGCAGGCAGCGGACCTCGATCGCGGCGCGGCCCCGCAAGCGCGGAGGATCGACCTTCGTGGCGTCGGCTGTCCGCTGAATTTCGTCAAGGCCAAACTGGAACTGGAGCGGATCGACGCGGGTGGGATTCTGGACATCCTGCTGGATGAGGGCGAACCCGCGCGGAATGTCCCTGCCAGCTTCGCCGACCAGGGGCAGGAGGTGATGGACGTTTTGAACCGGGGCGATCACTATTGCGTAAGGGTCAGGAGAACTCGATAGCCTGTATGGATCAGGAATCTCAGTGTTTGTAACAGGAAACCGACAATGCCCATATTCAACGACATGACAGAGACCATCGGCCGTACGCCCCTGGTCCGACTCAACCGAATCACCGCCGGCTGCCACGCCACCATCGCCGGGAAACTCGAGTTCTTCAATCCCGCCTCCAGCGTCAAGGATCGAATCGGAGTCAGTATGATCCTTGACGCCGAACGAGAAGGCAGGATCAAGCCGGGCGATACGCTGATCGAACCGACCTCCGGCAATACAGGCATCGCGCTGGCCTGGGTCGCGGCGGCCAGGGGCTATCGCCTTATTTTGACGATGCCCGAATCCATGACCGTGGAGCGGCGTCGGATGCTGGAGTTGTGCGGGGCCGAGCTCGTGCTGACGCCTGCCGAACAGGGCATGATCGGGGCCGTCCAGCGGGCCGAGCAACTCCTGGCCGAGAACCCGGGGGCGTTCATGCCGCATCAGTTCCGCAACGAGGCCAATCCCCGCATCCACCGCCAGACCACGGCCGAGGAGATATGGACTGATACGGAAGGGGCCATCGACATCTTCGTCTCCGGCGTCGGGACGGGGGGCACCATCACGGGCGTCGCCGAGGCGATCAAGCCCCGTCGGCCTTCGCTGCACGTGGTGGCCGTTGAGCCCGCGGACTCTGCGGTCCTGTCGGGAGGTCAGCCGGGCCCGCACATGATCCAGGGTATCGGGGCGGGGTTCGTGCCGGATGTTCTGCGGATGGACCTGATCGACGAAGTGGTCCAGATCGCCAACAATGAGGCCTTCGACACCGCCAAACGCCTTGCCAGGCAGGAGGGTATCCTGGCTGGGATCTCCTCCGGGGCCGCCGTGGCCGCGGCGCTGAAAGTCGGCCGCAGGAAGGAAAACGCTGGCAAACTCATTGTCGTCATTATCTGCGACACGGCCGAGAGATACCTGAGCACCAGCCTCTTCGCATAGGCGCTCCGGAGACTTGCCATGCACGATTCGGCCATTTTGATGCCCCCGAGTCTGGATGCGTATGTTCCGGCGGCCCCGCCACAGCGTCGCGTCGCGGTGCTGATGAGCGGTGGCGTGGACTCCAGCATGGCGGCGCATCTGCTCAGGCAATCGGGTCTTGAGGTCGTCGGCATCACCATGAAAGTCCCTGTTTCATGCGAAGGCCCGGTTGCCGGATGTTGCGGGGCCGACGCCGCCTTCGTCTGCCGTCAACTGGGCGTTCCGCACTACTTCGTCGATGTGACGGAGCCTTTCCGTCGTCTCATTATCGAGGCTTTTCGCACGGACTACGCGGAGGGACGCACGCCGAATCCCTGTGTGGACTGCAACACACGGCTGAAGTTCTCGCTGGTGTGGGACCTTGTCGAGAGGTCGTTCGGCGTCGGCCGCCTGGCAACCGGGCACTACGCACGGGTTGTGGACGGCCCCGATGGGCCGCGTCTGGCGCGCGGCGCGGACCGGGCCAAGGACCAGAGTTACTTCCTCTATGGGATTGCGCCCGCGAGGCTCTCGCAACTGAGTCTGCCTCTGGGGGACCGGACGAAGGCCGAAGTGCGCGCGACCGCGGAGGAGATTGGCCTGGAGGTGGCCGAGAAAGCCGAGAGTATGGAACTGTGTTTCGCCGGCCAGGGGGACTATCGCATGGCGCTGTCGGCCGAGCAGGCCGACCGGCCGGGCGACCTTACCGACATGGCGGGCCGGCGAATCGGGGAGCACAAGGGCATCTCCAACTACACACTGGGCCAACGCAAGGGGCTGGGTTTCGCCGGCGGCAAGCCGCTTTACGTCGGGAGGATCAACGCCCATCGCAATACGGTCGCCCTTGGGACCCGCCAGGAGGTTTCGTTCCACTGCATCACGGCGGGCGAACCGAATATCCTCATCCCCGACGAGTATGTTCCAGATGTCCGTGTCTTCGGCAAGGTCCGCTCGTACGGCGAGCCGCAACCCTGCACTATCTCCGTTGCCCGCCCCGATACCTTCGCGGTGCATTTCGAGGACCCGTGTTTCGCGCCGTGTCCGGGCCAGAGGCTTGTCCTCTATAATCCCGACGGGGAGATCATCGCGGGAGGGACCATCGCGGGCGCTTCGCACGCATGACCGGTCCGGCGCGCGACAGTCGTCCCGTTTCACTTGTATCGCTTCATGGCCATGCGGACAATGCGTCGGAGCAGCTCCTCATATCCGATTCCCTCTCGTTCGGCCGCCTCAGCGACTTCCTCGCCGTAGGCAATGTCCGGATTGGGGTTGACCTCCAGCACGATCAATCGCCCGTCGGGTGCCAGTCGCAGATCGATCCGTCCATAGTCGCGTAACTGCATCGCGCGGTACGCCCGTTTGCAGACACGATTGATGCGATTGAGCGTCCCCTCATCCAGTCCTTCGGGGAATCCGAACTGTATATCCCATTTGCGGCGGTACTTTTCGTTGTGCTTGACGCGAAACGTCGCCATCGTCGGGCCTTCCTTGTCCGAGCCGAACAGGCACTCGCGCGCCGGCAGCACATGCAGCCGCGTGTTTCCGAGCACCGCGACATAGAACTCCCGGCCCTCCACGTATTCCTCCGCAATCACCGGCTGGGCGAAGAACTCGTGGACCCACTGCACCCGCTCGGCCAGTGTCCTGGCGTTGGTCACGAGCGATGCGTTCGATATGCCCTCCGAGCCGTCCTCATACGCCGGCTTGACCACGAGGGGGTAGGCCAAACCGCCCGGGGGCCGAAAGCGCTTGCCCACGGGAAACGAGGCGAACCCCGGAACGCGGATTCTGTGCGCGCTGAGCAACTGTTTGCAGAGGCGCTTATCCCGGCACAGCAGCAGCCCCGACGGACCGGCCCCCGTGAAGGGGATTCCCGTCATCTCGAGCAGGCCGGCGATATTCTTGTCCATCAGGCGGTTGCCTTCGATGTGTTCGGTGAGGTTGAACACGAGGTCGGGAGGCTCGCGCGTCAGGCCGTCGACCAGTGCCGCCACGTTGCCGCCGGCTCCCAGCACACGCACGCGATGGCCCATATCCCGCAAGGTGTCGGCGACATGGAACTCGGTCATGGGGCTGTCCGGCGGATCCAGCATCTGGGGATCACCGGGCGGAATCATCGCCTCATCCACCAGCAGAACGACGTCCAACGGCTTTCCCATCGTCAAGGTCTCCTGTCTCCACGAAACGTGTTACTGGCCACCGCGGTCAGCAGCGCCGTCAGTCCTACAATGCTGGCGGCGTCTGTTGGCGATCCGTACAAGTGCATTTCATTGCACCTGGCCGCGAGCCGATTGACCAACTGGTGAATGTCGTACTTTCGATGGCCTGTCCATCGCGTCACATTGTCCACAATGACACGCCGGTGTTCTCGCAGCAGGTGTGACGCCCTGCAGACGTTCTGCCCGTCGGAACGCTGCGAGAACAGTTCTCGCAGGGTATCATCGTAGTAACCGTGGAACTCGCTGCCGAGCACCCGGCGGCGGCGATCGTAGAACGACTGCAAGGAGGATGTCATTCGGGATGCGGACCACGGAGGGTGGGGTTCGGTCGCGACAACCTTCGGGGCCGAATCGCCGATTCCCGACATCGCGCGGTCCACATAACACAGCTTCTTGAACACCGGCCATGCCCTGTATTTCTCGCGCCAGTCGCTGCCGGGGGTCAACCACACGGCGAATGTCTCGGCGAAGTCTTCATCGGGGTGCGATTGTGCATAATGGTCGGCCAGATGGGCCACGAAACGCCGCGAATAGGGTTGGCACGCATAGTTGCCGGAGTATCGCTGGGAGAAACGACCGAACAACTCTCGCCATCGGGTCCGCTTGAACAACTCATAAGCGTAGTTGATGGCGTGCCCGCATTCATGTCGAAGCAGTTGCATGCAGCTTCGCTCGGTTCCACCCTCCACCTCATACATGATCTTCCGCTCCAGACGCCTGAGGCGACGATCCGCCAGGTAGAAGGGAATTCCAATAATGGGCACCTTGTCCGGGCAGAGCCACTCGTCGGCCAGATAGCAGGGGGGGCGAAAAGCCAGCCCCTTGGCCGCCAACTCCTCATAGAGTTGTTCCACGAGGCCCTGGAGGCCGGACTCCTCAATGCGCAGACCCAAGTCGCGTATCCTCATCTCCATCAACTGCGAGTCCGGCAATCCCCGCCAGTCTGCTCTTGGCCTGTGTGCCGCCACTGACTGAAGCCTCCCATGAAGTAGTCAAGAACGACGGCTCGATCCGGCGGCCGCCTTGGATGGCTCAGCCCGAACACCGGGCGAAA
Source organism: Phycisphaerales bacterium UBA2266 (assembly GCA_002347125.1). Taxonomy (GTDB): domain Bacteria; phylum Planctomycetota; class Phycisphaerae; order Sedimentisphaerales; family Anaerobacaceae; genus UBA2266. The sequence continues at coordinate 16,765 of DDXG01000170.1, read as the reverse complement.
ACGGACTATAGCGTTCATTTGGCCCTTGTTCAAGGCCCGACGTCCTGGCCACCGGGGCGGACATGTGGGGATCGACGGGAACGTATTCGCACGGTGGGATGGACCTGTCGAGAGTACCCAGGGGCTGGAGAGGCCCTTGGCAGGGTGTCGCCGAGGCCGATAGGTCGCCGAAAAGACTGACGCGAGAGCTTCTCATCCAAGCTTTGCGGGGGGAATCCGTGTTCTTGATGCGAGTAGTAATCGCGTCAAAACCGCCTCTGGAGGGCACGTGAAGGCACTTTTTCAGAAAATCGAAGCCGGAGAGAAAAAAATCTTGCCGGCAGGACAAAAATTTTGTTGACGTGAATATGGGTAATATGGTAAAACTAGCAAAGTATGGAATTGGCTGTACTCGGTATCCGGGCGCAGTGTCTGGGTACTGTGGGCAAGGACAGCGGAAACAGTGAAGAATCTGGCATGCCGCAGGGTGTTTGCGTCGTTGTGGGCATCCGGGCGGCTACTGGGCGAAAGGAAGGTAGATGATGAGAAAGACAGCGTTACTGGTGGCCTTGGTGGCTCTTTGTGTGAGCCAGCTCGCTTCGGCGGCGATTATCACAAGCGTGGATCGGACCCGGGGCACGGCGGGCAACCGGGCGCCCATTGGCGTGTTTGACAAGGACACAGATCCGCTTCCTATGCCGGTCGGCGGGCTGATGGACGGCAACCTCATCTATTCGGATCGCACGTATACATGGGTCAATACGCCTGCGCAGTTGATCGGGGCTGAGTATGTTAGTACCTTCAACACCGACAAGGCCACGACCAACATCATGGTCAACTACGCCGTGACGATTGGCCAGCCGGCGATTCTCGCCATCGCGGTTGATGACCGGCTTCCGGATGTGTACAAGACCGATGGCGGCGTCGTCGTGTTCGAGTCGCAGCAAGAGGCCGTTGATCTCATCGTCCACACGTGGGCGGCGCCCGGCACTTTTGTTGACACGGGCTTGAACGTGTATGTCGGCGGCGACAGCGACCGTCCGATGAGCGTGTACGCCACTATGGGTGAGCTTCCCGCCGGCACCTATAACTTCGGCCTGCATCCCACGAGCCAGAATTTCTACATCATCGGCGCCGTTCCGGAGCCTGCCACCATCGCCCTGCTGGGTCTTGGCGGTCTGAGCCTGCTGAGGAAGCGCCGCAGCTAGTAGGACAGAGAGGTTTTGAAGCAGCAACTACAGGGACTGCAACCCGCGAGGGTGCAGTCCCTTTCTGCATGCGCTCGTGCTCCGCTTCGTTTGCGGGGAAGTCCAATATCGAGATGGCTGGGCCTTGAAATTGTCCGGCCGCCGGTCTATGATGAAACACCGTTTTGCAGAAGGCGCCTGTCCAAGGCCGTGCGGTCAGTGGCTCTTATTCAGATTCCCCAGTCCCGGAAAAACACCATTGGATGGAAGCGGACCACCAGAAGCAGTCTGACAACGTTGAGGCCGCACTTGATGTTATCCTCAAGCATGGGGTGTATATCCGGCAGATTATCCGGGGACTGGTGAGAGACGACGCGGACGTGGAAGACCTTTTCCAGGATTTCTTTCTGCGCCTGGCCGCGAAACCCATCCCCCCTCATATCAGAAACGTAAGGGCGTTTCTGCGGACGCTGTTGCTGCGCGAGGCCCTGGACGCCCAGAGGAGGGCCAGGCGGTATGCGGCTCATGTGAAGAAATGTGGGGGATATTTCAGAAAAACCATCAATAACGTGGACCCGGCGGACGCCATTATAGAGGAAGAACAATTAGACGCATTGCTTGGCGCCTTTGAGCACTATGTGCAGGGGCGGGAATACCGGGCTGTCCGCCTGCGGTATCGTGAGTCCAAGAATAATGCCGAGATAGCTGAAATAATGGGCGTCAAAGCCAGTTCCGTGGCCAGGTATATTTGCACGGGTCTGGAGAAGATGCGAAAGATCATGGAAGGCCGGATGCAGAAAGGAAGGGAGCAATGATGCTGCGGAGCGGAAATGACTTGCGTGGCGGTGGGAATTCGGACCGCGACGCCGTGTACGTCAGACAGATGGCCCAAGTGCTCAGATCGCACTTCCAGTGGGCGGATAAGGACCTTGGGTGCGAGACTGTCCGCATGTACCTGCCGAGCATGGCGAGTGGGAAGTTGAATCTCCGCATTCCTACGCCCCTGACGGCACATCTGGACCAGTGCAAGGCGTGTCGCGGCGATTTGGAGGCCCTTCGCGGCCTGGCGTTGGATTTTGAGCGATCCGTGCGGCTGACCGAGATGCGGAACGCCAGTGGCGGCGATGAGGGCGGCCTTTGCGCGGCGGCCGCGACGGCTATCCCCGCGGTAGCGGCTGGGCGGCTGCCGGGCATCCCCCCGGCGATACTGAGGCACGTGGGTATTTGCCCAGTCTGCAGGCGGGCGGTCTACATCAACCGAGAGAGGATGCTGGATGAGCTCCAGCGTGCCGGCGGGGTTCCCTGTTCGGTGCCGGACCAGCCGGATTGTGTCGGCACCGGCCTCATCTTTGACCTGGCCGCGCCATGGGCAGCCACCCGAACCGGCGAGGTCGATGCCGCCGCGCTCGAGCATATCTCAAAATGCGGGTCCTGTCTGCGGAGGGTGCAAACGGCGCATCAGACCGTTTCAGACTTCCTGGAACATCGTGAATCCGCTGTGGCGACCCGCTTCCATCTCTTGAGCGACCAGGAGCTACAATCCGATGCTCACTCGGCGGACTACTTTGGGTATCCGATCCGGGTAGGCGTGGCGCGGCTGCGGGCGGGGTTGGGTTGCCTGTCGCGGAGGGTGTTGATCAGGGCCGGTGCGGCCGTCGCAGCGGTCGTGGCCATCGCCGGCGGCCTGGTCGTGCTGTCGCTCAATACCGCGCAGGCAGTCAGCCTGGAGGCGGTGTACAGGGCCATCCACGAGGCGCGGAATGTCTATGTTGCTGGTTTCGAGGCAGGGCATGACAACCCGATCCAGGAGCAATGGGTCTCGAGGGAGATGGGTCTGAGACTCTTGAAAACCGGCGATCAGTTGACGTTGTGGGATAGTGCGGCCGGGGCCAGGACATGGAGGGAGGGGCCCGAAGATGCGGTCCGGACGTCGATGGTCGACCGAGATACGGCCGACGGGATAAAGGCCTCTATCGAGGGAAGTCTGGGACTTGTGCCGTTCGCGGAGTTCACGGGCGTGCCCGCCGGTGCGGTCTGGCGACGTCTTGGCGCGGAGGCGGGTCGGGAGGTGTATGAGTTGTCATGGGACGTGCAGGTGGATCCCACGATTACGGTCCTCTCCAAATGGAGACTGTACGTGGATATGGCCAGCCTGATCCCTGTGCGGGTGGAGAGCTACCGCAAGAGGCCCCACGACGCGGATTTCGTCCCAGCAACTGTGGTCGTGGCTCGTCCGTTGACGTCCGCCGAGATGCGCGACGCCCTCACTCTCAGCGGCTTGTGGAAGGGTCAGTGAGACGGGGGCCGGCACAAGCGACTATCGGGGTGTCCAAAGGGGAGACTTGTTGGAGTAGCGGCCGTCTTCGATCCGGATGGCCAGGTCCTCCGCGCGAACCCGCTTGGTGTGTCCGTCAAGAAATGCGATATTCAGCGTCTTTCCCGCATGCCGCCCGTGAATCGCATCGTGCTGACGCTCCTCGCTGATGGACCGTTGGGCGTTGGCCTCCAGGCCGGGAACGTACGCAGGAAAATCCAGATCGAAGTCCACCTTCGGCAGGGGTGGGTCCGCGGCCTGAAGCCAGAATATCAGCGCGTATCCGGCGTCCATCACCAATAATGTCCGGCTCGGTTCAGGGGTATCCGTCAGACTCAGGGAGGGGAAACGGGGAAGCCGGCCGCAAACAGAGCCGTTGACGCCGTAGTTCGCTCGCAGGACGTTGGTCGTATGTCGAGTCCCGGTGATCTTCCTGGACGGGCACCACAGGACGGACTGCCCCGGCGATTCCGACCTGTGGTACGACGCGGCGGAATTCAGCCACCACCAGCCTGGCAGGTCATTGGTTGCGCCGGGGTAGTTGGCGTGGAAATCACCGGTCGCGGGAGGTCTGTATCCATATGGGAATTCACCATGCTCGGCCTCATAGGTTTTCAGGGCAATTGCCAATTGGCGAAGGTTGGACGCGCACTTCAGGCTACGGGCTCGCTCCCTCGACGCCCCTAAGGCCGCGACGAGCACCGCACTGAGCAAACCAATGATGCCCAGCACGATGAGCAACTCAATGAGGCTGAAGGCTCGTCTGGCCATGCCCTTACTATAGAGTTGCCTGCATGTAGAATCAAGGGTCGGCAAGCACCGCGATGTCAGTATTGCGACGGCGTGCAATAGCCTTCGCATGACAGCATGTTATAGTATGTCCATGCGCCATTGGGCATGCAGCCGCCGTAACCCCATGGGTCCATGATACAGGGGCTCTCCATGTACCGCGGCAAGAGTGTCATGGTGCAACTGCCAGTCAGGGCCGCCTCGCAGGCGCATCGCTCGAAGTAGTACTCGAAGTAGCCCATGCAGATGCCGGCGTCCTGGCAGTAGATGCAATAAGGCCGCTGGAGAATCTTGGTGCAGGAGTATGCCTCATCGCCGCCGAGCAATCCGGCCGCGGCGGTGTCGTCCAATTCCACGGCATTTTCCGGCAGCGAGATGGGGCGATTGGACAGCAGCAGGGCCGTGCCATCAGGCCAGTCCATGCCCATGAACCCGGCCTCGATGCTGTAGTAGAATCTGTCGGCGGCCATATCCAGTATCCAGACCTTCCCGCCACCGACCGCGTCCAGGACCACGAAATGCTCCTGGCCGGGCAAGTGCAGGATGGCCTGGCAGTCCTTAATACCGCCAAGAGTCCGCAGGTCGGTGCGTACCGTCCGAGCGTGGAGACCCAGATCCATCGCACGTTGCTTAATCTCCAGCAGGCTCGTCGCAGTGCCGTCGGGATGCAGCAGCGAGGCGTAATCCCCACGCTCAAGCTGTCTGCCCAATCGCCTGGCGGCATAGGTCAGGGCGATCGTCGCGCAATTCCACGGCTCGGCGGCTTTCGTGGCCAGCAGCATGAGCCGCTCGGTTCGCAGTTGTCCGGTGTCGGCCGTCAGGGACGTCCGATACTGCAGAGGATGGTCCGCGACATCCGTGAAGCACTCGACAAGGCAGTCGGTGGGGTATGATACTTCAAAGTCAGCCGGCGTCAGGTCGGGTGTCTGGACCTCGTGTATTTCCCACGTATCGTGTGCGAGAAGGCGGCCGGTATCCCACGCGTGCTCCTCGATGACAATCGAACCCGGAACCCATCGTCCGGCTGCCAGGAGGTACTGTGAACACGCGGCCGTAAGCACGGCTTCCGCCACGGGCGCCAGACGCCAATACGAAGGCGCATAGTCTTTGTCCGGCAAGAGAATCATCTGGATTTCCGTGCCATTGCCTGTAAGTAGCGTCAGGTGTAGCTGTCGTTGTGAGTCTTCGGTCCGTTCGACGACGTAGCTCTTGGCTGTTTCGAGGTCCGCCGGGCTGAGCAGCCCGTGGCCCCAGGGGATGACAGCCGCCGTCAGCGGGCCGCCGACGGCCCTTGGGATTCTCCCGGTCGCATCTACGACGGCACTGCCGGTATTGCCTGAAATGAGGGTGTATTCCTGTCCGTCCCAGACGAAGGTCCGATGCCTGTTTGAGGCCAGGGAAAATCGTCTTGCCATCGGATTCCCGCTGAGATCAGGGGGCAACTCAAGGGAATCATACCGGGACTCCACGTCGATCTGCCAGAAGAACCGCTCGCCGTCATACTTGAGCAGCACGTCCGACATCATGGCCGATTCGTTGGCCAGACGGTACCGAGTATTGAACGGCAGGGCGTCAAGGAGTTGCTTGCGCAGGTCGGCTTCGAGGGGTAGTGAAGATCCGCTGTTTCGGTGCTCAAGGACCGCACGTTGGACCGCTGCTTCGACCTCCTGGGCATCCTGCAGGGCCGCAGGGCGGTACTCCCAGTGGCGGGCGCGGATCACGCCCGATTCGATCCATGTGCGGTGTGCCGTGGCAGTCCGCCCCTCAAACAAGGCCAAAGTTTCGGCTCTGTCGAGAACGCGGTCGGCCAGACCGGTACGCACTGATGCCAGAGCAAGCAGAATGACGGCAATGGCCTGTTTTCTGTCCATCGAAACCTCCTCTGTGTCCGGGATGTTGCCTCGAACGGGTTGAGCAGACTCAATTTGCGTGCACTTACCGTATATATGTCGTCTGTCAGAGGACGGAGTTTGACGCGCACGGCCGCTTTTTCTGAAACATATCTCGCGCGGCGCTACAAAGAAGCTCTCCCTGAGCTGTCTACTCAGTGGTTTCCAGCCAGAACTGGCAGAAAAGCGCGGTATCCTCCATATCGACGACACCGTCGGCGTTCAGGTCCGCCATCTCCGTCAGTGGGCCGCCGCCCGCGTCGGACTCCCAGGCCGCGTATGCGAGGAACGCAAAATCCGAGAAGTCCACGCGGGTGTCCAGGTTGAAATCGCGTGTGGGCACATGGGTGAACTGGAATTCCCATCTGAGGGGTTCGGAGGCGTACCAATCGTAGAACTTCACCCTGCACGGACCTTCGTCGATGGCCGTATAGTCGATGATGAACCAGTCGCCGTCCACGGCGCGGGAGTGGCCTTCGAGTGCGAACCCGGCGATACCCGCCTGAATCCATGTATATACCCTGGCTCGTTCACTGGCTGCCGGCAACCGGGATTCCTCCCAGTCCTCTGTCAGGGGATTGTAGTTCCTTCCCGTCAGAAGGCCCGTCAGCCGGTGTTCGTTTTCTATCGCCAGTGCCCCGTTCCAGTGCGTGGCGGCGTCCGAGGAAACGACGATCATAAGGTGTGTTCCGACCATGATGTCGTCGTATACGCGGACCTTCTGAGAGTCCGGATCCACGCGGTATTCCAGGCAGGTCTGCATGTCGGGGCGACAGACCCTTGTCGACACCTCGCCGAGCAAGGTTCCACAGGCAGCCAGCAACAGACAGCAGCACGGTTTCAGGTATACGGTCATGGTGTGACCCATGTCTACGGCCCCGCTTGGGCCAGGGTTGGCGGCCTCCTGGGGGGGGGAATCCTCGAATCCATTCACAAACATAATGTACAGATTCGTTCCAGCAAAATCAAGTGTCAAGAAATGTGTTCGCTGCGACGTCATATATATAGAGTCTCAGCGGCGTGTTGGGCTCCCGGACTGTTCGTCAGGCGGCCGGTGGCGGGTTGTGCAACCGGAATACGAGAAGACGTCTTCAAGGTTACGTCCGATAACCGACGCAACATGGATGTGTAGGAGCAAATGGATGACCATGGGACCGTGGTCGGAGAGTATTATTGTGGCCAAGCTGCCGCCCGATGTGGGCATGGCCGACGAACTCCAGGCCATGGCGCGGGTCATTTCCCATCGGTGCGAATGCGATTTGATTATTGATCTTGCGGATGTGTCTTCAGTCCAGAGGCCGACCGTATACGCAATGGCTCAGTTGCGGCGGCTTGTACACCGGCTGGGCAGGCAGTTTATCCTGGCGAATATCTCTCCGGGCGTCAGTCATCTTCCCGGTCTATACGGGCACAAGCGGTTCTTTGAGAACGTCTCCGACGCCCAGGTGGCGCTGACTGGAACGGACCCGGCCTCGGATGTCGGCACGATTGTCATTGCGTGCAAGGGAACGACTGCTGGAACTCAGCGACGAAGATACAGGCGGACTCGCGTCTGTGACCTTGTGGACGTGCCCTGTGTCGTCCATACGCTTGAGAACGGAGAGGGCAGCGAGGCGGATTTGGGCCGGAGCTTCCATCGAGGCAGGCTGGTGGATGTTTCGCAGGCGGGAGCGTTGGTCGCCGTCGGGGGTGTTGAGACCGCGGGCCTTGGGGAGGCGCAGATCATTGAGTTGAGCTTCAGCCCCTTGCTGATCCGGGACCGGATTCGGGTGAAGGCAAGGGTGGTCCAGGTTGCCCTGGCCGCCGATGGCAGAGATACGTGCATCGGTGTTGAATTCCTGCCGCTGGAGGCGCTGTCATACGAAACAGAAGCTATTGAGCACCTCTGCAGTTTCGCCGGCCGTTGCGTGGAGGCGTCTTGAGGTGATTATCGAGAAAAACCTCCCCCCAGCCGTCAAGACGGGGCGGGCGGCCGACGTCATATATATGGGGGCGCTGGTGGAAGGTGGCGCTGGGTGTCGGGCACGGAGGCTCGGCACTCGGGGCCATGGGATGTCCGCGCAGCAGAATGCCTCGGCGAACGCAGAGACAGCGCAAGAGCGAGCGAATCCTCATCGATTAGCGGCGGGTGGACTCGAACCACCGACCCTGGGCTTATGAATCCCATGCTCTAGCCAACTGAGCTACGCCGCCAGCAAGCCCGGACACACGTATTAGACCGTTCCAACAGCCGCCTGTCAAGCTCAGCGCAGGAGAAACTCCGGCACAAGCCGATTCACAAGGCGGTCACACGAGATCGACCAGGAAACAACGCCCTTGCATGGCAGAGGCCGACGATACTGCGTATCGTGGGGTCTACCGGCAGAGCGTGTTTGTCGGTTGCCTCAGTCGGGCTTATCAGTAACGTCCACCACTTGAGCCACTGTCGCGATCTGACCGACCACGTGGCCTGCCTCGCCGATTCGCGCCGCCGCCACCACCGCCACCGCCGCCGCCGCTTCTGCCGCCGCGTCCTCGTGGCCGTCCTCGCGAGTCCCCTCGCCCGGATCCCCCTCGCCCGGAGCCGCCGCGACCTTGGAACCCGCCTCGTGAACCGCCCCTGCGATCACGAGGGGAGGCCGCCGGACGACCCTTGGTTTCCTCTACGCGCAGCGTCTTTCCGTTGAACTCGGTGTCATTCAATGCCTCTACTGCCGAACGTCCCTCCTCAAAATCCGGCATTTCCACAAACCCGAATCCCTTGGACTCCCCGGTCTTAATATCCTTCACGATGCGCGCCGATTCCACATCACCGTGCGCCTCGAACAATTCCTTGAGCATCTCCCCGGTCGTCTCACGGGCTAACCCACCCACAAAAATATTCATGGTCTGTTCCTTAGTCAAAACTCTTTTGATGCGACGGCCCCAGCAGGATAGACCGGAATCCCGACAGCAGAAAGCCGTCTGTGGGTTTCCGGCCCAAGACGCCAACGCACGCCGTTGCGGCGCCAAGGCCCTGCAACTCTCATATAGTATGCGCACACTTATTGCTCCTGTCGCTAGAAATGTGCGCAAATTGCGAACTTTCCCTGCGCAGGACCAGGGGTATCGGGTCGTCCGTTGCCGGCCGACAGCGGGGCCGGCAACCGGAAACGGCTTGCCGCCACGACTTGCGGGGTTCAGGGGCGATAATTGCACGGTGGGCCGGGGTCCGTACAACTGAGCCAACCCGCGATCATGATGGCCATATCATCGAAATCCACATAACAGTCGCGGTTGAGATCCCCGACGGGATATGGATGTTGGGGGTCGCCGCACGCGGCAGCCGACACGCGGGCCACGCGGAATCCCAGGGTGGGCAGCCAATCCTTGGCGTCGAGCTCCAGCCGGTTGGCGAACAGTAGCTTCTCCGGGCCCAGACCGAAGGCTCCGCCACAGGCGACGCGGTTTTTGTTGCCGGAGAGCCCCTCGGTCCACTCCCAGACGTTGCCGGATTGGTCATACGTGCCGTACGGGCTGGCGGAGTTCTCGAATGCACCGACCTCGCTGGCCCAGTAGGGCGGCCCGACGGAGTTCTGCCGCAGGCCCATGCTGTAGTTGGCGTTGTTGCCGGGGTCCGGATTGACGAGGGTGTAGCTTGGCATGGTGTCGCTGCCCGTTGCATAGTCGTAGTAGCGCCTTGCCTGGCCGTCGTAGTAGGCCGCTTTGTACCACTCATTGAGCGTCGGAAGGAACACCTTCGCCCCGGAGCGGCGAACGACGGAGGCGTTGTCCGGGTTTGTGACGTTGTTGAGAGCGTAGGCGCCGGTCTCGGTCGAGCCGCCGTTGTTGTTGAGCCAATTGGCAAACCGGCAGGCGTCCCAGAAGCTCACGTGCCGCACAGGACGGCTGGCGTAGTCGGATGCGACAGTATATGTGTACGCCCCCGGTGTTCCGTGCCGCTCGATTCCACATGGATAGGGCGACATCCACATATCCGGGGTGTAGAGTCCATGAGGATCCGCCGCGGCGACGGCATTGAGGAAGACGGTATACTGGGCGGCCGTTACCTCGTACTTGCCGATTTCGTAGATCGACGCGACAGACCCGAAGCCCGTGTCATCGTTGGGATTTCGATGGTCCGCCACGACCACCCATTCCATCTCGACGCCGCCCGCAAGCACCCCGCCGCCCAGCCCGACAACCGCCGCCAACACCCACATCCTTGACCATCCCATCGTCATCGCCTCCTCCATGTAGAAGCAATCCGTTACACCCTGTCGGCCGTGGACCAGCGACAGCGGCTTCAGTAGGCGGCATTGTCTGCCACGATCCGGCGAAGTCGGGCCGGGTCGCGTGCGGTTCGCGCGCCGACGACAGTGGAGCGTCTTCTGACGAAGAAGTCAAGTCCGATAACACCATTTTCCGCAGTTTTCTCGGGGCCCAAACGAGCGACCGGGATTGCCCTCAGGGGCCTTACCGGACAAGCTGCCTGGCAGGCGCCGCAGCCGTTGCAGCGCAATGGGTCGATCACCGGCGTCAACACGTACAGCTCTTCGCTAAAGACGTAACGGATGACCTCGTATGGGCAACGGTTTCGACATTCGGAACACTCGCGGTCCTCGGCAAGCAGGCAGAGGTCCATGTTGACCTGCGCCAGTCCTATTTTCACGGCGGCCTTGTCCTTCGGAAGAAGAGGACTCAGGGCCCCGGTCGGGCAGGACGCGGTGCATGCCACACAGTCCTCCAGGCAGTAATCACGGTCGAATCTCAGAACTGGAGTGAGCAGTTGTGAAAGGCCGGAGGGCGCGAGGTTGGGGGCGATAACGCCGGTGGGGCAAACGGCGACGCAGTTTCCGCAGCGTGCGCAAAGGGCCGCCAATCGTGACTCGTCCACGGCCCCGGGAGGACGCAGCGGCCTGGCGTGCGAGAGGGGGGCGCGCCGCATGAATAGCGCGAAGACCACCCCCGCCGTCCCGCCCAGAACAGCCCGCCGACTGGGGCTGCCCGCCGCCGGCCCGCTCTGCGACCTTTCGCGGAAGGTGGCAGGACACCCGGCAAGGGCCTTTCTCAGCCTGGTCAGGATGTCCTGGAAGGCGCCGAGAGGGCACAGATATGAGCACCATGAACCCGGCCAGAGGACGCCTGAGACCAGAAACAAGACGCCCGCTGCCGCGTACCACATGGCCGGCGGGGATCGTCGCGAGACTTCAAGATGGAGGATGCCGGTCAGTAGCGCCAGCGGGTCAAGCCACACGAAGAGGGGGTAGCCCAGAACCGCCCCGGCGAGCGTAATCCAGACGAACCACTGCCCTGCCGGCGGGAAGCGGCGCCGATGGCGACCGGCGAGCCGCCCGAGGTGGCTTGCCGCATCCATGCACAGCCCCATCGGGCAAAGCCAGCGGCAGAACCACCTGGGCCGCAGCAGGACGACAACAGCCACGGGTATGGCCAGAGACGCCAAGGGCAGCAACGCCCGCGAGGCAACGGCCGAGGCTGCGGCGAGAAAGACGCTTACTGATGGGACAAGTACGGGGCGCCTGCCCCCGTGAGGCGCGGCGGCGACGAGACCGACGGCCAGTGCCAAGGCGACGATTCGGCTTGTATGGCGCAACATGGACCGATGGTCGGCAGGACGGGTTGTCGGCGTTTGGTGCGTACTCAACCCAGGTAGGCCTCCTGGCGGCGGAGAATGTTCTGGATATCACCGACCGGCGCCTGACGCGGCGTACAACCCTGGGCTGCGCAGACCGCCGCGGCGACCCCGGCCGCGTGTCCGGTCACGAAGCAGTTGGGGATGAGCCGGACCAGGTCCGCCATGCGTATCTCGGCGCTGATGCAGCGGCCTGCGGCGAGGATGTTGTCGGTCTTTGTCGGCACCAAGGCGCCGTAAGGAATCTGCCATTCCTGATGGTTGCCGCCGGATGCGCCGCCGACGCCGACCACGTCTTCGAACCGCGTATTGGCCCGGAGATCGGCAAGCGTAACGGTGGCCGTGCCATGTAGGACACGAGTAATCCGTACACCCAATTGCGGGGCCGTCTCCACGAGATACACGCCGTTGTAGCCGGCGATGGAACGCGTCCTCTGCATGTTGTTCCAAATGAACTTGCGGTGGTTTATCTCCATGCGTGTCAGAGTGGCGACGTCCAGACCATCGACCTCGGGACCTTTCATATTCACCCAGTTGACCCCGGCCACGGGCGTTCGGCTGCCGAGATGACGGGGTTTGGGTCCATCGGCGGCCCTGTCCGGCTCGGCGTGATCGAGGTTGCCGATGCGGGAGACCAGGCCGATGTTGTGTGAGCGGTGCTCGAACTCGGCGCCGGCGGCCGCGAAGAGGTCTCCGTCGCCCGTGGCGTCCACGACGACCTTCGCCAGGATCGCCTGCCTCCCGGACTTGCTCTCGAACACGGCGCCGCAAACGCTGTCGCCCTCCATGATGGCGTCCACGCCCCAGCAGTGGAGAAACACATCGACGCCGGCCTCTTCGATCATCTCGACCATGACGTATTTGACGGCCTCGGCGTCGACGGTGGGACTGGAGCCGGGCCTTCGGTCGATGATGGCCCCTTCCAGTTTGTCCAGCCGCCGCATGATTTCCTCGCCGATCCCCTGACAGACCTGCTTGCCGCCGGTGACGATATGGCCGATCACCAGCAGTACGAGGCCGCCGGTCCAGAGGCCCCCAAAGTGGCCGTATCGCTCCACGAGCGTCACCGATGCGCCGGCTCGGCGGGCGGCAATGGCGGCGACGACGCCGGCCGAACCGCCCCCGACGACCAGGACGTCGGTCCTGTGCAGCAGGGGCAGCTCTCGTTGCGGCTGGATGATTCTGTCGCCGATGAGCCTGGCCGCGGCGCGGCTGTCCTGGGTCTTGTGCGAGGCGATGATCGAACTCTGAAAACCGCTGGATTCGCCCACGGCGCCGGTATCCTGAGCTGCGGCGCCGGATGCGAGGCTCGCCCCGGCGACCAGTCCGAACGCTGGAATGCTCCGCAGAAACGTGCGTCGGTCAATTCTGTCATTCATGGCAAGGTTCCTTCGTGCTTTCAAGACAATGGCCGCAGGGCCATGAACCCACTTTACCAGAGCACCTGACAGATGGAAAGCGGCAAGCCGGGCGCAGCCCTTGCGGGGCCGCAGGCGGGTCAAGGCAGGAGGTGCTGGAGGAAAAGCGGTGAGTGTCTTATGCATCCAATTGACACGTTATTGCCGAATCGCGTTTTTCAGCACCAGGAGCATGTTTTTCGCGGCGGACTTGACATTTGGCGAATTCGCGTCATATACTAGTGGTTGATTTGGTGAAATCGCAATGTGGGCCGCAGCCTTGCGGACAAGTCGATCGCATCTCTGCGAGGAACTCGAACGACGAACGTATGCCGGTATACGACCAGACGCTCATAGAACGGATTCAGCGCGCCAACGATATTGTTGACATCGTCGGCGAGCATGTCAGCCTTGTGCGCAAAGGGCGCGAGATGCTGGGTCTGTGTCCGTTCCATGAGGACCATCGCCCCAGCATGAATGTCAGCCCTCACAAGCAGATATTCAAGTGTTTCGCGTGCGGGGCCGGCGGCGATGTCTTCAAGTTCGTTCAACTGCGGGAGAATCTCTCCTTCCCGCAGGCTGTGGAGCGGCTGGCGGAGCGGGCGGGCATTGCCGTTGAACACCTGTGCTCGGCGGGGGCGACGCCGGCGACGGACGGCAGCGTCATCGATCCGAACCGTCTGGCTCGTGTGAACGCCTGGGCGGCGAAGTACTTCGAAGAGAACCTCTGGGAGGGGCAGGTCGGGGCTTCGGCCAGACGGTACCTCGATGACCGTCATATCAGTGCCGAGCAAGCTAGAAGATGGGGTATTGGCCTGGCCTGTGAGAGTCCGACGGGTCTTCTGAACGCCGCCCGGGCCAAGCGTATACCGGATAGCGTCCTGTTGCAGGCGGGTCTGACGGCAGGCAACCAGGACAAGTTCGTCAACCGCCTGATGTTTCCCATCACGGATGTAACGAGCCGTATTATTGGCTTTGGGGGCCGGACGCTGGCAAATGCCCCGGCGAAGTACGTCAATTCGCCCGCGACGCCGCTGTTCGACAAGAGCAACTGCCTCTATGGGATCAACCATGCCCGACACGAGATCGTGAAATCGGGCGTGGCGGTCCTCGTGGAAGGTTACACCGACTGTATCATGTCGCACAGTATGGGCATCACCAATGCGGTGGCCACGCTGGGCACGAGTTTCACCTCCGGTCACGGTCGAATCCTGCGGCGATACGCCAAAAGAGTGGTCCTGGTTTTCGACGGCGACACGGCGGGTGTCGCGGCCGCAAACCGTGCTCTGGAGGTGGCGTTGGCCCAGCGTATCGACGTGGGTATCGCCATTATCCCGGCCGGGCAAGACCCGTGCGACTATCTTCTCGCGGAAGGCCCGGAGGCGTTCAGGCGTCTCATCTCGAACGCGACCGACGTTTTCGACTTCAAGTGGTCGCGTCTCGAACAGGCATTCGCTACAGATGACACGCTGGCGGGGCGCAAGGCGGCCGTCGACGAGTTCCTCCAGGCGGTCGCCACGGCACTGGGCGCGGGCAATCTCAACGCCATCGAAACGGGCCTGCTCGTGAACCGCCTGGCCCGGATACTCAGCCTGGATGCCGGTGTCGTGGCCGGTGAACTGAAGACTCGCGCCGGCCGAGTCCAGCGGTCGAACGCCCGCACCGTTGTGAACACTGCCGCGTCGGCGATCAACCTGCCGGCGACACTTGCGGCGCGGGCGCAGAGTGAGGTCCTTGAGGTCCTGCTCTGTGACCCGTCCTTGTTCTCGGCGGTCGCCAAACGCCTGACGATCGAGGCTTTTGATGTGCCGGAGCTGGCCGCGGTGGCCGGCGTTATCTTCGACATCTTCGAGTCCGGGCGCGCCGCCACGGTTGATGCGGTGCTGGCCCGTATCGAGTCGAAGGAGGCGGCTGCTTACGTTGTGAATCTCGAACACGCGGGCCAGGCGAAAGGGAACTTCGGGCGGCGTCTTGATGATGCCCTGGACATCCTGGACGAGCGCAACATCGGGCGCCGGACAGGGGTGCAGGCCGGCAGGGGTGATGGGTCCGCCGTGCGGCGCGAGAAGAGGAACCCATACAGGATGGGAATGACGTGATGAACAAGTCCGACCGGCGTCGCGTACAGGGCGCCGGAGGAGCGAATAAAGCGTGACCATTGATCAGCAACACGTCTGTGGAAACAGACGGGGCTCCGTGGGTACCACCGCGGGGTTCGGATAATCGGCCTAACGGGTCAAAGGAAAGTAAACGTGGCAAGAAAGAAGAAGGCTCAGGAACAGGTTGCCGAGAGTCCGGCGACGAACAACGAGGCCCAGAATGTGGAGGGTGCGGGCGACGGTGAACAGGAGATTGCGGCGCCGAAGATTATCGACGGTCTTTCGATGGACTCGGAACGTCAGATACGGGCCTTGATTGACCGAGGCAAGAAGAAGGGCTACCTGACCTACGAGGAAATGAACGATTCGCTGCCGGAGGATGTGGTCAGCCCGAGCCGTCTGGAGCGCATCCTGGCGTCGCTGGACGAATTGGGCGTGCGTCTGGTCGATGAGGCGGACCTCGGCGGCCATGAGGCCAAGGGCAAGAGCGTCGACGACGAGGAAGATTTCGAGAGCGACGTGGAAGAGGACGAGGAGGAAGAAGAAAAGGACGACGACCTCAAGGACGACCAGATCCTGGAGCGAGACCTTGTGGGGTCCGAGTCGTCACGGCGGATTGACGACCCCATCCGAATGTATCTGACGCAGATGGGGCAGATATCGCTGCTTAATCGAGAAGACGAGATCTCGCTGGCGCGGAAGATCGAGATTACGCGAATGGCGTTTCGCCGCAAGGTCCTGGAGTGCGACTACTGCGCACGGACGTGCCTTGAATTGCTGCAGCAGGTGTACGACGGCACGATGTCCTTTGACCGCACGCTCAAGACCGGCGCAACTCAGCCCACGTCCAAGGGCGTCATCAAGAAACGGATACCGTACAACACCGAGACGATCAACCGCCTGCTGACGATGAACCAGAAGCTGTTCCGCGAGATTATGGGCGTGGCCGGGCCCGAAGTGGACAAGGAGACGGTCAAGCGGCTCCGGCGCAATCGCCAGAAGATCGCCACGCTGTTGGAGGAACTGTGTTTGCGAACCAGCCGGGTCCAGCCGCTTCGGCACAAGCTGCACGGGGTCCTGCTCAAGATGCTGGAGCTTGAGAAACACATTGAGACCGGGCCCAACGGCGAATACGACGGCGACGATGTTGAGGCGATGAAGCAGGAACTGGCGGGCATGCAGGAGCTGGTCCTCGAGACGCCCAAGCAACTCGAGAAGCGTCTGCGGACGACCGACCGCGTGTTTGAGCAGTACGAGGAGGCCAAGCGCATGCTCTCCAGCGCGAATCTGCGGCTGGTGGTCTCGATTGCGAAGAAGTACCGCAACCGCGGGCTGTCGTTTCTGGATCTGATCCAGGAGGGAAACACCGGCCTGATGCGTGCGGTGGACAAGTACGAGTACCGCCGCGGGTACAAGTTCAGCACCTACGCGACGTGGTGGATTCGACAGGCGATTACACGGGCGATAGCGGACCATGCGCGGACGATCCGCATCCCGGTG
>DDXG01000297.1 GCA_002347125.1 Phycisphaerales bacterium UBA2266 | reverse complement strand
TGACCTCCTGCGTGTCGAGCAGGCGCTCTAGCCATCTGAGCTAATCGCCCTGAAAAGCCCCACCAGTATGTACGATACGACTCTGGAAAGCAAGGGGTTTTCCCGAAAACTGTCGCTGGCGGGCGCAATTGGGTTATAGGACGAGGTGGCCGGAATCTCGCAGGAGCGGCTGTCAGGCGTTTAAGATCTTAGTCAGAAAAGACTTATGCGCTGATTCACCTTCAGTTGAGATTCCGCCTGATGGCGGCGGCGGCGTGGACGGTCTGCTGCGTATCGCCGAGCGAGACAGTTGCCGTTATCCTGACGTACTTGACCTTGGTCTGGCCGCCGTCCACAAAGGTGGTCTTCTGAAATGTGGCCGACGAGATGTTGTCGCAGAGGACGTAGTCAGGGTCGGAGAGGTCGCCGTTAGTGATGAGGTACAGTTTCTGTTCGACGGCGTCATAGCTGTAGGTCAGGTCCTCACCGTCGGCTGTGGTCAGTCGACAGGACCCGGTTGCCGCGTCCGGATCGACGTAGTCGGCGGTTCGTAACTGGGTGGTAAGCCGGAGCATGGCCTGGCGGGCCTGGTTGAGGGCCTTGAACATCTGCTCGTTCTGGCGGAGATTGAAGGCTTGGGCATTGAAGGCAACCGCCACGGCCGCCAGCAATATGCTGGTGATGGCCACCACGAGCAGCAGCTCGATCATCGTGAAGGCACGACGGTTATTCGGGCGATCTTCCATGGTTTGTCCCCCTCTACTGTATTGCACGATATGGATGCTGACAGGGCAACGGAGACGCCATCGCGGGCGAGGTCCGGATGCTTCGCTTCGCTCAGCATGACAAGGAGCGGTTGGCGCCATACGGATGCGATCCTAATCTAGTTGAGCCTTGCCCTGATCCAACGGGTCGAGGTGATGGTCCGGCCGTTCATCAGGATATCGACGGTGACCCGGACGAACGGCGTGGTGTGATCGCCGACAACCTGTGTGAAATCGATGCCGCTGACATTCTCGACGGTGATACGCTGGGTGAAGGCGGAGAACTCGCCCATGGCCGTGCAGCCGGCGTCGATGGGCGGCGAGAAGACGGCGCCGTCGAAGTCATCCAGGTCATCGTAACCGGCCAGCGTGGCCTCTTCAGGTCCGAAAGTAGCGGTGGTGGTCTGCGGATCGACCACGGGTAAAGGCGCGGTCAGCTCGCGCAACTGCTCGGCGAGGAACTCGGCGGTCGAGAGGTTCAGACCCTCGCCGTTGGCGGCGGTGAATGCACGGTTGGAGGCGATAAGTGCTACAACCGCTACACCCACCAAGGCCACGGCGACAAGGACCTCGATCAAGGTAAAACCGTGTTTCTTCTGTGTCTGCATGGTGCATCGACCGTTCAATGGGTCGGTCAATCGCAATCGGTTCCTTCTACTTTCCGGTGACGACGCTGGACATCTTGAAAATGGGCAGAATAATACTCATGGCGATGAAGCCGACAAGCACGCCCATGATGACGATCATGATGGGTTCGATCATGGACGTGACTGTCTTGATAATGGTCCGTAATTCGCGGGCGTAGAACTCGGAGACGTCTCGGAGGACGTCGCTCATCGTGCCGGAGTCCTCGCCGCTACGGATCATCTGGACGACGTTGCCGGGCATGAGGGTGGACCGCATGAGGCTGGAGGCGATCTTCTTGCCCTGGCGGACTTCCTCGTGGACGGCCAGCCACATGTTCTTGTAGAGCGTGTTGCCGGCGATCTGGGCGGTGATGGCGATGGTGTTCAGGATGGGTACGCCGGCGCGGGTCAGAACGCCCATGGTGTGGAGGCTTCGCGTGATATAGAGGTTCCGGCACAGGGTCTTCATGAGCGGGACGGTGAGCTTGACCTTGTCCCACCAGATGCGGCCGACACGGGTCTGGATGAAGTACCAAAATCCGACGAAGAAGGCGGCAACACCCGGCAGTATCAAGAACCAGTACCCTCGCAGGAAGGCACTGGCGGCCATCAGGGCCTTGGTCGGTTTGGGAAGGAGGTGCTCCTTGCCGGCGAAGATCGCGGTGAAACGTGGCAGGACGAAGCACAGCAGGAAGGTGGTCACCGTCACGGCCATCACGGCGATGATGACGGGGTAGACCATGGCCCCTTTGACCTGGGAGCTGGTTTCGGCTTCCTGGTCGAGGTATCCGGCCAGCTTCTGGAGCATGTCACTGAGGGAGCCGGAGATCTCAGCAGCGGCGACCATGTTGATATAGATATTGGTGAAGATCTGCGGGTGCTCGGCGAGGGCCTGGGAGAAGCTGCATCCGCTCTCGATCCGGTTCTTGAGATCGAGGATGGCCGTTTTGAATTTCTGGTTCTGGGTCTGTTCGCCGATGGACTCGAGGGCATCCTGGAGGCTGATGCCGGCCCGGACCATGATGGCGAGCTGATTGGTGAAATTCAGGATATCCTTCTTGCTGGGTCCAAACTCGACTCGGAACCGGCGAAGTCTGTCGATACCCGTGTCTGGCTGGGAGGAGTCGGCCGAGAGACGGCTGTGTCTGGAGCCGGCCCCTTGCTGTCGGGCGTTGGCCGGCCGGTCAAGCACGGCGGTCGCCGACTGGAGATCATGAGAGGAATCTGTAGAACTCATAGTATTTCATCGATTCAGACCTTTAGCAGAGAGGGTTTGCGTGAGACTTCTAATTGCTGTCGGGCCGGCAGGATCTTGTCCATTTTGCCGGGATTGGTCGAACGCGCGATAGCTTCCTCGCGGTCAATGTAGCCTTTGTTGTAGGTGTCGGCGATGCTGTTGTCGAGGCTCTGCATGCCGAGGCGGCGCGAGGTCTCGATGATGTTGGGGATTTCGTAGACACGGTTCTCGCGGATGCAGTTCCGTGTGGCGCTGGTGCACAGCAGTATCTCGATACAGGGGACCATGCCGGGCTTGTCGATGCGCTTGAAGAGGGTCTGGCTGATAACGGCCTGGAGGGTCCCGGCGAGCATGGCGCGAATCTGGTTCTGCTGGCTGGCGGGGTAGATATCGATGATACGTTCGATGGTCTGGGAGGCGTTGATCGTGTGCAATGTGCTGAAGACCAGGTGGCCGGTTTCGGCGGCGGTGATGGTGAAGCTGGTGGTTTCGAGGTCCCGCATTTCGCCGACCATGATGATGTCGGGGTCTTGGCGCAGGACGTGCTTGAGGCCGGAGGCAAAAGAGGGGCAGTCGCTGCCGATTTCCCGCTGCTCGATCATGCTGCGGTGGTTTTCGAGCAGATACTCGATGGGGTCTTCAAGCGTGATGATGCGCTTTCCGTACTTCTTGTTGATGCTGCCGATCATGGCGGCCAAGGAGGTACTCTTGCCCGAACCTGTGTGTCCGGTTACAAGGACGAGTCCCCGCGGCAGGTCGATCAGATCGTGGACAATGGGAGGCAGGTGGAGCTCATCGACGTCGAAGACCTTGTTGGGGATGACGCGAAAGCTCATGGCGATGGTGTCTCGCTGGACATGAGCGTTGACGCGGAATCGGTGGCCGTCGTCGATGGTGGTGGAGAAGTCGAGGTCGCATTTCTCCTGGAACTTCTTGAACATGTCGGGTCCCACCATGGACAGGACCATCTCGCGGGCATCTTCATTGCTGATGGGCGGGAATTCCATATCGACCAGTTCGGTGTTCTTACGGAGCACCGGGGCCATGCCCACGTTGATGTGGACGTCGCTGGCGCCGTACTCAATGGCGTTGGCCAATATGTGCTTGATATTCATCATGTCTGTCTTCCTTCCGGGCGTCGGTTCGGGGTCCTTGAATTACACTGTTGTGCTCTTCTGATTGGTTGAAGACTCTTCGTCGGCCGGGGCATTGGCCCGGGTCACGCGCAGGACTTCGTCGACGGTGGTCAGTTCCTGGGCGACTTTGTGCATGCCGTCGTCAAAGAGGCTTGCCCGACCGCTCTGCCGAAAGGCCCGGCGCATGTTGGTGACGGAGGGATCCGCGTTGATCATGTCGCGGAAGGGGTCGTCCACGACGAGCAGTTCGTATATGCCCACCCGGCCGGAATAGCCGGAATGTCGGCAAGCCTCGCAGCCGGCGCCCCGGACCATTTCAGCGGGGTTGAGCCCGGCGGCTTCGAGCGTGCTCCGCAAGGCTTCAGGTACGGCGGTTGTCTGGTTGCACTTGGGGCAGATTCGGCGAACGAGCCGCTGGGCCAGTACGGCATTGAGGGATGCGGCGATCAGATAGGGATCGACGCCGATGTTGACCAGTCGCGTAACGCTGGCGGCGGCGTCGTTGGTATGCAGGGTTGAGAGTACGAGGTGGCCGGTCAGAGCCGCCTGGACGGCGATCTTGGCGGTTTCGTGATCGCGGATCTCGCCGATCATGATGACGTCGGGGTCCTGTCGCAAGAGGCTCCGCAGAGCGGAGGCGAAGGTCAGGCCGATCTTATCATTGGCTTGGACCTGGTTACAGAACTCCAGCTTGTACTCGACGGGGTCCTCGACCGTGGAGACATTGAGCCGGTCGCCGTCCATCTGGGCCAGGGCGGAGTAGAGGGTGGTGCTTTTGCCCGAGCCGGTGGGTCCTGTGACGAGGAGGATGCCGTGAGGCAGAGACACCTGGTTCTCGAACTCGGCGCAGGTGTCGGGCTCCATGCCCAACTGGTTGAGGCCGCGGAGGATCGACCGGCTATCGAGGACGCGGATGACGACCTTCTCGCCCATGCTGGTTGGCAGGGTCGAGACGCGCAGATCAACCTCCCGCGAGGCAACGATAACGGAAATCTTGCCATCCTGGGGAAGACGGCGTTCGGAGATGTCGAGATTGGCCATGACCTTGATTCGGGAGACGATGGCGGGGTGCATCTTCGGGGGCGACTGCATGGCCTCAAACAGGACGCCGTCGATGCGGTAGCGGATCTTGGTGTGCTTTTCCTTAGGCTCGATGTGGATGTCGCTGGCGCCTTCGCGGATGGCGTTGCTGATGAGGTAGTTGACGAACTTGATGACGGGGGACTGACCGGCCATCTTTTCGAGGTCTTCGGCGAAGTCCTTGTCCTGGTCCTGGACGACTTCGACGTCGGTCATGTCGCTGATGATGTCGTCGACGTTGTAATCGTTGGCGTCATTCTTGAAGCGGCCGCAGGCGGCGTCGATGTCTTCCGGGCAGCAGACGACCACCCGCAGAGGCATCTGCGCCTTGTTGCGAACGCTCTCGATGGCGAAGATGTTGCCGGGCTCGGATGTGGCCACGAGCAGCGTATCGCCCTCTACGGCCACGGGCATGACCGAGAGATTGCGGATTGTGTCGGTGTCGAGCTTCTCGAAGGCCGCCGGATCGACGTCGTCCGGGCCGACCCGACGGAACTCCATGTCGTAGAGTTGGGCCTTGGCTTTGAGGACCTCTTCCCGGCCGGCCAGACGGGCGTCAATCAACAGGGCGGCCAGGTCGGCGGCGGGGTTATCGGACTGGAGTTGGCGGGCCCGCGTGAAGGCCTCCGGGGAGAGCCCCCCGTCTTCGAGGAGGATATCAGCGATGTCGTGAACGCGGGCCTCGCAGGAGTCTTCGGGGCTGTAGAGTTCGCTGAGTCCGGCAATGCCGTCATCCTCGGAGGATGCAAAGGGGGCGTCGGGGCGATTCACGGGTGAACCGTCCCGGCCCGCAAGGTCCGAGTATTTGGTGCGGAAAAACGGCGTTCTCATTCTGCCAGTTTCAGGACGACCTGAATCTCCTCATGTTGTATATCGGCGTCTTTGGGGGCCCAGGCAAGCACGACTTGTGTCCGGGTGATGTCGCGGACGACGAATTCATCAATACGGGCGCCGGTCTTGAGGACTTCCGTGTTGATCATGCAGAAGTCGGCCGCGTTATCGGCGTTGCCGTGGATGATGCTTTGAAGCTGGAGGTCGGCGGCTCGGCGTGTGGCCCTCTGTCGGTGGACGGCCAGGAGATCCATGTTGCCGTCGTTGAGGACCGTGGGCTCGGCCGTATCGGCGCCGAAGATTTGCATCTCGAACGGGTTCTTGGCCAGTTCGCCCACCTCGACCTGCTGGACGTCGGAGAACTCGTAGAGACGGTTGAGAACGGTGTCCATCTTGGTGAGCATTTCAGATTTGAGGCCGGTCAACTGCGAGATGGCGGTCTCAATTCGGGCTTGCTCGCCGACGTCGGCCTCGGCGGAGGCGGTTTCGGGCGTACTTTTCTGGATCATAAACCACAGACCAATCAGCCCGGCGGCGAAGAGGATGACGACGATGCCGGTGCTTCGGCGGACGCTGTCGCCTTTGGACTTGACACTGACGTACTCCTGATCGGCGGCGTTGGCATCTGGGTCCGGCGTCTTGGGCCGGCCGGCGGGGTCGGCTTCACGTTGGAAGGACAACATGGCGTTTCTCCTTGATGTAGGTCGCCCTGCGTCGGAGCAGGGTGATTCAGTTCTTCTGGTTCTGGAAGAATATGCTTACGATGAAGTCGGCCGCGATCAGGCCGGCGGCGTCGGTCTTCTTGTCGAGCCGCAGTTCACGGACTTTGGTGATGCGCTGGAGTTTCTCGAGTTCGAGCAGGAAGCAGTAGAAGGCGCGAAAGTTGCCCTGCAACTCCATCTTGAGGGGTTGTTCCACGTATCCGCTGTTGTCCTTCATTTCCAGCGTTCTGATGCTCTTGGCGTGGAGTCCCTGTTTCTGCGCGATCAGGGTGACTTGTTCGAGCACTTTGTGAATCTCATTGCTCGGAGGCAGCCGGCTTTCGAAGAAGCGGATGGCGTCCTCGAGCTGGCCCAGTTGCTTGGTGAGGTCCTCGGCGGCGACAGTGGCCTGTTCGAACTCGGCGAGCTTGGCGAGTTTGGCCTGCACGCGGGCCTTGGACTGAGTAAGATGGGCGTTGGCGGGCCTGATCATGAACTGATACCCGGCGGCGGTGACGCCGATGATCAGTGTGAAGGCTATCAGTTTTCGAAAACCACTTGACATGGCAGTGTCCTCACTGAGGTTCGATGGTATTTGGGTGAACCGTCGCCGCGGCCGTCCGTGAAGGTCAGAACCTCCATACGGTGTCTTGGGCCTTGGATCGGATCTCGTCGATGTCCTCTTTGGTCAGTTGCACTTCTTTTCGGAGCATGGCGGTGAGTTTGAACCGGCGGAACTTGGTGTCGTCGATGGACTGCTCGGTCGATTCGACGAGGGCGACGTTCTGTAGAAGGGTGGACCGGCCGAGGCTTTCGATGTAGGAGGCCACCTGGAGATCGCTTGGCGCCACGCCCTCGATGTCGATGTGAGTCTCGATGAGCTTCTCAGGGGAGGCCGCCGGTTCGGGAGTGGCGGGCTTGGCGCCGGGCGCGGGACTCGGCGGCGGCGGCGTCTTGGACTGCTTCTGGATGAGCCTGAGCTTTGAAAGGCTGGCGCCGGAGGGCAAATTGTTCGTCAGCGAGGCCAGCAGGACACTTCGCGGCACGGGTTCGAGCAACTCGGCGGTGGTCAGCGCGTTCTTCATCATTTCCTTGCGCTTGACCTGGAGCTGTTCGAACTGAGTGATGGCTTTCTGGATGGCGGCCATTTTCTCGCCGACCATCGTCTCCTCGGCGGCGCAGGCCCGCTGACGCACCTTGATGATCGCGAAGGAGCCGACAAGGCCCGCCATCACGAGCACGAGCAGGAGCAGGCACAGCAGGTTGGTCCGCCTGGATTCGGTGTTCTGGACGTAATCGTCCGGGACGAAGTTTATGTTGAGCATAATGTGCTCCGGTTCTTCGTGGGTCGGGACTACTGCGAAAGGCTCAAGCCGAAGGCGGTAGCCCAATTGATGTTCGAGCTTCTTCTATCGATTCCACACTTGAAGACATCGGCGGCGGTTACGGCCCGCAGGCAGTCCCCCATCTGGGCCCGCATGTCGAGTTGTCTGGCGATTTCGGCACAGAGGGCGGCGTCGACGGCCTGGCCGCTGACGAAAATGAGGCGTTCGATACGCGTGTTCTTGTAGGCGGCGGCGAACTGATGCCGGCAGGCGTTGAGTTCAAGGACGAGCCGGTTGAGGGCTTTTTCATCATGGAGGTCATTTGTGCCGAGGGGGGTGGAACGAGCGAGGAGTAGGTTCTTGTGGCGGCAGATGACGACATTGGCGCAAGCCGGCTCGATGTCGAGCAGGAGGACGACGGCCTGGAGGTCGCTTTGCCGCCGGCCGAAGAACCTCGTGTAGCAGTTGGCCAGGGCCACGGGCCAGATGCATATCGAGTTGAGCATCAGGGCGGCCTTTTCGTAGATGGCCAGATGGCGGTCGATCATGGTGCGATTGGTGGCGACGGCGATGACGTGGTCGTTCTCGGCGGGCAGGCAGCGGACCAGGGCGTTGGCGGGGTCGAATGGGAGTCTGTTCTCAATCCGGGTCAGGACGGCGCGTTCGAGGCCGGCATGGTCGACCTTCGGGGCCCGTAGGAGGTCAATATACACGTCGGAGGCGGGCATGGCGGCGATGACCTTGCGGCCTTTGAATCGTCGGTCGGCCATGGCCTCGTGGATGGCCTGGATGGCCCAGTGTTGCCACTCGGCACTGCCCAGCGGGATGGTATCGGGTCTGGGGACGCTTCGGCCGGCAATGAGGCGCACACCGCTGCCGGTCTGTTTGAGCTGGATGAGCCTCAGACCGTCGCCGGCAAGGTCCACCCCGATCGGGAGCGTGTGATTTGCCCAGAACCAACCCATTGCGATGGCACCATCCTTTGAGACTGTCGATGAGTCTCGTTACCGTCGGGCTGCCGCAAAACCGGGCGTTGCCCACCCCATTCGAAAGGCAAGAGACAGACTTCTCGTGGCCGCTGCGGTCCTCGCGGAGCGGACGCCAACTATAATATATGAAACTAATGAGTCCCCAGCCAAACGCCAGCGGCCGTATGGCCGGATGGGTCTCGGGCAGGCCGGATGTGGAAGCCGGGCGTGTTACCGGTCCTGAAAAGCCGCGCATAAGCGGGCGTCAGACGATGGCCGCCGCGGCGGAAGGAGAGGGTGCGTTCTGGAGCCTAAAGAACACCGTTTATCGGGCTCTTCGGGCGGGCCGTCAGAAGGCCCACTCGGCCTTGAGCTCGCGGCTCATAAGGTCGTGGATGGCCTGGGGAACGCTCTTGCCCTGGAAGAGGATTTCGTGGATCGCGCTGGTTATCGGGACCTCGACGCCGTATCGGGCGGCGAGTTCAACCACGGACCGGCAGGTGGCGATACCTTCGACGACGGATTCATTGACGGAGCGGGCCTGTGCGACGGTCCAACCCTGGCCGATTCGCTGGCCGAAGGAGCGGTTGCGTCCCATCGGGGAGATGCAGGTTGTGACAAGGTCGCCCAGGCCGGTCAGGCCCGCGAAGGTCTGTGGACGGGCGCCCATGGCCAGTCCCAGGCGCGTGATTTCAATCAGGCCTCGGCTGAGCAGGGCGGCCTTGGCATTGTCGCCGGCGCCGATGCCGTCGACGATACCCGCGGCGATGGCGATGATGTTCTTCATGGCCCCGGCCAGTTCGACGCCGACAATGTCCGGGTTGGTGTAGACCCGCAGCCATGAGCAGTTAAAAGCCTGTTGGGCCAGGCGGGCCAAGGCTTCATCGGAT
>DDXG01000173.1 GCA_002347125.1 Phycisphaerales bacterium UBA2266 | reverse complement strand
CCTTTTTTCGTGCGCTCTTCCCCAGTTGGTACAATTTTTGTTGTCCGCCCTCGGCATATTTTCTTGGTACGATTTTAGTACAGTGCGGATGGGAAAATGCGAATATTCACAACCGCTCATGCGCAAGTAACGATTTGAAATATAAAGATTTTCAAACGCAATGAACTGATATGGTTGACCCGCGTTTCGATCCTCAGTCAGACCAGTCTCATCCCCGCTCTCCGGGAAAGATGCCCACCAGATTCAGAGTAAAGATATTGCCGACGTTCAGGGTGCCGAACCGATCCGCTCGCCTGCCAAAATCCACCGGAGCCCGCCGAGTCCTCTTCCCAGCACGGTGCGCGCGGGCGCAAGTCCATCGAGCAGTGCACATCTCCCGGGCCGCGTCTACGAGCACCAGACTGCAAGCCAGGCAAGGGTTTCCCCGCCAAAACCGCCCTGCGCGGACGGACGCAACCGCCGCATCAAAAAAGTTTGTGTGCACTAGCGCACAGACCCTGCCCGCATCATTCCTTAGGCTGCACACGATGGAGCCCCTCCCCTGCCGGAGCCGGGACAGAGGCATATCCGGACTGGCTTTGTGTCCTCCCGGGGAGGATTTATGGGGGTTCCCGGGAGGTGGCGCTCGGCATGATTGGACCGGACCTGCAGATGGAGATTGCGATCCTCCCGACGCACGAGAAGCCGCACCTGCACGGCTGACGTCTTCCAGGAATGACACGGTCCTAACTGCTCAACAGGAGAAATGAGATGACAGTCGGAACATTGATTTTGATCGTTCTGGTTCTGGTGGTGATCGGTGTGATTCCGACTTGGCCGCATAGCCGTTCTTGGGGATATGTTCCAAGTGGTGTTCTTGGGACAATTCTCATCATAGTAATTATTCTCTTTCTTATGGGAAGGATATAGCGCTTACCCAAAAACAGCAGCTTCGGAGATACTGTAATGTCACAAAGAAAATATTTTATTAACTCTATCGTCATTGCATTTCTTATCCTTTCTATCGGCTGCGCATCGACTGCAAAGAAAGAAGGCACTGGCGAATACGTCGATGACACTGTCATTACAGCCAAGGTCAAGGCGCTCATTTTCGATGATGACTCTTTGAAATCAGGAGAAATCAACGTCGAAACATTCAAGGGCATCGTTCAGCTGAGTGGCTTCGTCAGCTCACCGGACGACATCGGCAGGGCCGTCGCGCTTGCACGGAGCGTCAAGGGAGTGAAGAAAGTCGATCAGGCAATGCGAGTCAAGTGACTGCGTTTACTAAGATTATCTTAAGGTTCCGGAGCTATCAGTGGGGCGTCCCGGCAAACCGAACCCATGATGGGAGTGAGTCATGAAAAAGACGTATTATCTGGCGATGATGTTGTGCGCGATGATCCTGCTTTTGGCCGCCAATTCCGCCCTGAGCGAGGACGCAATGCTCGCGGCCGACGTGGATGGCGCCATCTGGATGCAGTCCAGCTCGGATGAGAAGCGGGCATTTCTGTATGGCGCAGGGAGCGCCTTTGTTCTTGAATACTACATCAGGACAAAGCACGACGAGAAGCCATCAAAATTCATACAGGGCTGGGTTGATGTCTTCAAGGACCAGACATGGTCCCAGGTCGAAATGGCCGTGAACGAGTATTACATGAAAAATCCTGACAAAATGAATGAGCATGTCTTCCATGCCATGTGGTACAATATGATCAAGCCGAACCTGAAAGATTGAGGATACAACCATGAAAAAGATGATCGCTTCCTTTATGATGGTGGCGTTTCTCGGCACGGTCGGTTGCACGAACATGAGCCGCACCCAGCAGGGCGCGGTGTCCGGGGGCGCCATTGGCGCGGGCGTAGGCGCGGGGATCAGCGTCTTGACGGGCGGCGGCCTCGTGACCGGGGCCTTGCTCGGCGGAGCTCTGGGCGCCGTTGGCGGCGGCCTCTACGGCGACTCGAAGGAATAGTATCGCTGTGATCCATACCATTGCGGACCGCACATTGCTGGCCTCATGCTTGATTCGAATCCGTACGGCTGAAGAAACAGTCTCTGTTCTATTCTACGGATATTGAGGAGCACGTCTGCAATCCGCGCGGAAGCTGTTTGACCCATCCTGCTCTCTGCGTGTGAAACGTTTCCGTTCCAGCCGAGGGAGACATCATCGATGAATGTGAGCGGCAGGACCGTTCGCGGAATAATTTCCGGCATGTTGGCGAACCGCCTTGGAAGTGACACGGCCCTGAGCCGCGCCGAAAGCGAACTGCCGTTTCGCTCGGAGCTGTTCAGCGCGGATCAGATGGGGCAACATGGCAAGATCCTTGCCGCCACGCACCATTTAGAGCCGGGCCGGGCTCAGGACCGTCTTCTGGCGCGGCTGGACGAAAACCAACGCCTCCTGCTTGAAGTCCACGGCCTGCTGACGGGGGACGTCAAGGCGGATCGCTCGATTACGCCCGCCGGGGAATGGCTGCTCGACAACTTCTATGTGATCGAGGAACAGATCCGCACGGCCGGTCGGCACTTGCCCAAGGGGTACAACCGGGAACTGCCGCACCTGTCGAGCGGCCCATCTGCGGGGCTCCCACGGGTGTATGACATCGCCCAGGAGGCGATCTCGCACGGCGATGGCCGGGTGGACCCGGAAAGCTTCAGCAACTTCGTGACCGCCTACCAGTCGGTGACCCCCCTGAAGCTGGGGGAGCTTTGGGCCATTCCCATCATGCTCCGGCTGACCTTGATCGAGAATCTCCGCCGGATTTCCGCCCGGATCGCCGCCCAAAGGGCCAATCGGACCCACGCCGGCCATTGGGCCGATCAGATGACCAAGATCGCGGTGAAGGAGCCGAAGGATCTGATCCTGACGATCGCGGACATGGCGCGATCGAACCCGCCCATGGTGAGCTCCTTTGTCGCCGAACTCACGCGCCGCCTGCGCGGTCAGGGGCCTGCCCTGGCCCTGCCCCTCACCTGGATTGAGCAGCGGCTGTCCGAATCCAACCTGACCATCGAGCATCTGGTGCGCGTGGAAAACCACCAACAGGCCGCCGATCAGGTCTCCATGAGCAACAGCATCGGCAGCCTCCGGGCCCTGGGTACGATGGACTGGCGCGAGTTCGTCGAGGCCATGAGCATTGTCGAGCAGGCCCTGGCTGAGGATCCCGCCGGCGTCTACGGCGAGATGGATTTTGCAACCCGTGATCACTACCGCCACGTTGTGGAGAAGATTGCCAAGCGCAGCCCGCGCTCCGAGAGCGAGGTGGCGCGCGAGGCGATCCTACTGGCGAATGAGGGCGCTGCCCGGAAAGACGGCGACAGCCGCACGACGCACGTCGGGTTCTACCTGATCGGCGAAGGCCTGGCGCAGCTGGAACGCAGGGCGCAGATACGCCTGCCGCCCACCGCGGCTGCACGCAAACTCGGTCGCCGATTTCCTCTGCTGCTGTATGTCGGCGGCATTCTGCTGACAACCGCGATTTTCGCCGGATGCCTGGCGGCGAAGGCCTATGACGACGGGTTGCAGAGTTGGGCCCTCGGGCTGTTCGGACTGCTTTCGTTTCTGTGCGCCGGTCATCTGGCCGTAGCCCTGGTGAACTGGCTGGCGACCCTGCTGGTGCTGCCAAATCCGCTGCCGCGAATGGATTTTTCCAAAGGAATCCCCAAGGGATTTCGCACCCTGGCCGTGGTCCCGACGATGCTCACGGGCGAGGACAACATCGAGGACCTGATCCATGCGCTGGAAGTCCGTTTCCTGGCCAACCGGGACGATCACCTCCACTTCGGCCTGCTCACGGATTTCCGCGACGCCAAGGAGGAGACGCTGCCCGGGGACGAGGCGCTGCTGGGGCTGGCCCAAAAGAGGATCGAGGAGCTGAACCAGAAATACCCGAGAGCCGGCGGCGATGTCTTCTTCCTGTTCCACCGCGCGCGCCGATGGAACCCGCAGGACCGCATCTGGATGGGATATGAACGCAAGCGCGGCAAGCTTGCGGAGCTGAACAGGCTCCTGCGGGGCGGGCCCGGCGATGGCTTCACGCTCGTTGTCGGCAATGCCTCGTACTTGCCGGAAGTGAAGTACGTGATCACCCTGGATACCGATACGCAACTGCCTCGCGATTCCGCCTGGCGCTTCGTGGGCGCCATGGCGCATCCGCTCAACCGCGCGCGCTATGACGAAGCGCGGCGGCGTGTCGTTGCCGGGTACGGCATTCTTCAACCCCGCGTGGCGGCGAGCCTGCCCGGAACGAACCGGTCGCGCTACGCGCGCATGTGCGCCAGCGAAATCGGCATCGACCCGTATACGCAGGCCGTTTCCGATGTGTACCAGGACCTCTTCGGCGAAGGCTCGTTCATCGGCAAGGGCATCTATGAAATCGACGTCTTCGAACAGGCTTTGGATGGACGGTTCCCCGACAACCGGATTCTCAGCCACGACCTTCTGGAGGGGTGTTACGCCCGGGCCGGGCTACTGAGTGACGTGCAGTTGTATGAGGAGTACCCCTCGCGCTACAGCGCGGACGTGAACCGGCGGCATCGTTGGATCCGCGGAGACTGGCAGATTGCGCGCTGGGTGTTGCCGGTCATTACCGATCCAGCCGGGCGCCTGCGGAAGAACCCGCTCTCCCTCCTGTCCCGTTGGAAGATCTGCGACAACCTGCGGCGCAGCCTGACGGCCGCGGCCTTGACGCTCCTGCTGCTGTTGGGCTGGATCGTCCTGCCGGCGGCCTGGTTCTGGACCCTGACGGCGGCCGGCATCATTCTGGTCCCTTCCCTGATCGCCACGGCCCTGGGCGCGCTGCGCAAGCCTGCCGACCTGACGATGGGGCAGCACTTCGCCGCCGCGGCGCGCTCGGCTCCCCGGCATTTCGCCCAGGCGGCGTTCTCGCTCGCCTGCCTGCCCTACGAAGCCTATTTCAGTCTGGACGCCGTGCTGCGGACCACCTGCCGGATGCTCATCACGCACAAGCGGCTGCTCCAATGGAATCCGTCGGCGGACGCGGATCACAAGAACCGCACGAATCTCGCCGGGGCCTACCGGACCATGTGGATCAGCCCGCTTGTAGCCGTAGCCGTGGCGATCGCGCTGGCGGTCTCCAGGCCGTCCGTCCTGACTGTGGCCGGGCCCATGCTGGGGCTCTGGCTTCTCTCCCCGGCCATGGCCTGGTGGATCAGCCGGCCGCTGACTCGCCGCCAGGAGGGCCTGACCACGGATCAGACCGTCTTTCTGCGGAAACTTGCCCGGAAGACCTGGGCGTTCTTCGAGACCTTCATCGGCCCGGAAGACCATTGGCTGCCGCCCGACAATTACCAGGAGCAGCCCGTCGCCACGCTCGCGCACCGCACGTCCCCCACCAACATGGGCCTTGCGCTGCTATCGAATCTGGCGGCCTGCGACTTCGGCATCATTTCAGCGGGCCGTTTCATCGAGCGTACGGCGAAGACGCTCCAGACCATGGAAGCCCTGGAGCGGCACCAGGGGCATTTTTTCAACTGGTACGACACGCAATCCCTGCAACCGTTGCCGCCCCGCTACATTTCATCGGTGGACAGCGGAAATCTCGCGGGTCACCTGCTGACATTACGTTCGGGCCTGCTCGGGCTCGCCGACCACAAAATCCTGGACATCAACTACCTTGAGGGCTTGAGCGACACGCTCAGGATTGTCCTGGACGCCGCTGCCGACGCTCCGGCAGGAGCCACTCCGGGCCTGCTCACGCAACTTTGGCGGGAGATGGAGTCCGCGCTCCTCTCCAAACCGGCCACGCTCGGGGCCTGGCGGCTTCTTCTTGAACGGCTGGCGGCGTCCGTAGCGGGAGTTGCTGCCGGTCCGGAGTCTCCCGGCGTCGATCCCGAGGACCAATTCGGATGGTGGCTGCGCGCCTTTGCCGGACAATGCCAGGATGCTCTCGATGAGCTGACGCTCCTCGCTCCCTGGATCAAGCTCTTACCCGGCCTGAACGCCCTCGGAGCCTTTCCCCAACTCAACGAGATCCCGACGCTGCACGAACTGGCGGCGCTGGAGGTAAGGCTTCTGCCGGCGATCACGCAACGCCTGGGCTCAGCCGTCACGTCCGAGGAAAGCGCCTGCCTTGGCGAACTGCAGGGCCTCGTCACAGGAGCCAGCCGGCAGGCCTCCGCAAGAATTGCGGCGGTCACAGGGCTTGTCCTGCAATGCAGTGCGCTCGCCCGGATGGAATATGACTTCCTGTACGACAAGACACGCCATCTGCTGGCCATCGGTTACAATGTCGATGAGCACCGCAGGGATTCCAGCTTCTATGATCTTCTCGCCTCGGAAGCGAGGTTTTCCAGCTTCGTGGCCATTGCGCAGGGGCAACTGCCGCAGGAGAGCTGGTTCGCCCTGGGACGTCTGCTCACCACCGCAGGCAGGGAACCGATCCTCCTTTCCTGGAGCGGTTCGATGTTCGAATACCTGATGCCACTCCTGGTGATGCCGACCTACGAACACACCCTGCTCGACCAGACCTATACGGCGGCCGTGGCCAGACAGATGGAGTACGGGAAAATCCGGGGCGTGCCGTGGGGCATTTCGGAATGCGGCTACAGCGCCATCGACGTGCATCGCAACTATCAGTACCGCGCCTTCGGCGTGCCCGGCCTGGGGCTCAAGCGCGGTCTTGCCGAGGACCTTGTCATTGCGCCCTATGCCTCGGCCCTGGCGCTGATGGTGGCGCCCGTGGAGGCCTGCCTGAACCTCCAGCGGCTCGCTGCAGAAGGCTTCGACTCCCAATACGGCTTCTACGAAGCGATCGACTACACTCCGTCGCGCCTGCCGCGCGGACAATCGAACGCCCTGGTCCGGTCCTTCATGGCCCATCATCAGGCCATGAGCTTCCTGTCCCTGGCGCACCTTCTCCTGGATCGCCCGATGCAGAAGCGCTTCGAGTCGGCGCCCCTATTCCAGGCGACATTGCCGCTGCTCCAGGAACAGATTCCCAAGGCGACGACGTTCTATGCGCATACGACCGAGATCTCCGAGCATCATCTGGCCTCCAGCGCTCAGGAGACGCCCATACGCGTTCTCAGCAGCCCCGCCACGACGCCCCCGGAAGTACAACTGCTCTCGAACGGCCGGTATCATGTGATGGTCACCAACGCCGGCGGCGGCTACAGCCGCTGGAAGGATCTGGCCGTCACCCGCTGGCGCGAAGACGGCACCTGCGACAACTGGGGCGCGTTCTGCTACGTCCGCGACGTGACCAGCAGGGAGTTCTGGTCAACCGCCTATCAGCCGACGCTCAAGCCGGCGGCGCATTTCGAGGCGATCTTCTCCGAAGGGCGGGCCGAGTTCCATCGCCGGGACCGGGACTACGACACCCATACCGAGATCGCCGTGTCGCCCGAGGACGACATCGAGCTGCGCCGTGTACGCATCACCAACCATGCGCGAACGCGCCGCGAGGTGGACGTCACCAGCTATGCGGAAGTGGTTCTAGCGCCGCCCGCTGCGGACGCCCTGCATCCGGCGTTCAACAAGCTTTTCGTGCAGACCGAGATCGTTCGCCAGCTGGGGGCGGTCCTCTGCACCCGCCGCCCCCGCTCCCAGGGAGAGCCGGCGCCTTGGATGCTGCACCTGATGGCCGTGCATGGAACCCGGATCGGCGAACTCTCCTACGAAACCGACCGCATGGCGTTCATCGGCCGGGGAAACACCGTGGCCGATCCACAGGCCATGAACGGAAAGGCCGCGCACTTTTCGGAAGCGCTCCCCGGCGGTGAGGGCTCCGTGCTCGATCCCATCGTCGCCATCCGCTGCCGGATAGCCCTGGACCCGGGAGAATCCGCGACAATAGATCTGGTTTCCGGCATCGGGGAAACCCGCGAGGCCGCCGTGTGCCTGGTGGAGAAATACCAGGACCAGCGCCTCGCGGATCGCGTCTTCGATCTGACCTGGACCCATGGCCAGGTGCTGCTGCGTCAACTCAACGCCTCGGAGGCCGACGCACAGCTCTACGGGCGCCTGGCCAATTCGATAATCTACGCCAACGCCTCGCTGCGGGCGGACCCAAGCATCCTGACAAGAAACCGCCGCGGCCAATCCGGTCTCTGGGGCTATGCTATCTCCGGCGATCTGCCCATTGTGCTGCTCCAGATTGAAGACCCGGCCAATATCGACCTGGTGCGCCAGCTCGTGCAGGCCCACGCGTATTGGCGCCTCAAGGGGCTGCCCGTGGACCTGGTGATCTGGAACGAAGACCACGCCGGCTACCGGCAACTCCTCCACGATCAGATCATGGGGCTCATCGCCGCAGGCATCGAAGCCAACGTGATCGACCGCCCCGGTGGCATTTTCGTACGCTCCGCGGACCGGATCGCCGAGGAGGACCGGGTCCTGATCCAGACGGTCGCCCGCGTTATCATCACCGACAGCCGGGGCTCTCTGGCCGACCAGATCAACGGACGTTGTTCCCTGAACGTCACCACGCCTCTCCTCGTGCCCACCCGGACCCATCAAGCGCCCCCCCAGCCGGTCGCCCCGCAGCCGCGCCACGACCTGATCTTCTACAACGGGCTGGGAGGATTCACCCCGGATGGCCGCGAGTACGTCATCACCACCGGGCCCGGGCAGCTGACGCCGACGCCCTGGGTCAATGTGCTGGCCAACCCGCAGTTCGGAACCGTCATTTCGGAAAGCGGGATGGCCTGCACCTGGAGCGAAAATGCCCACGAGTTCCGCCTCACGCCCTGGGGCAACGATCCTGTCAGCGATTCATGCGGCGAGGCCCTGTACCTTCGCGACGAGGAGCGCGGCCACTTCTGGTCGCCCGCGCCACTGCCCTGTTGCGGAGCGACGCCCTGCGTCACCCGGCATGGGTTCGGCTACAGCGTCTTCGAACACACGGAACGCGGCATCCACTCCGAGTTGTGGGTTTACGTGGCTCTGGACGCGGCGATCAAGTTCTCGGTGCTCAAGGTGCGCAACGCATCGGACCGGCCCCGCCGGCTCTCCGCCACCGGATATGCGGGATGGGTGCTCGGCGACCTGCGGGCCAAGTCGAACATGCACGTCATCACTGAAATCGACCCGAACAGCGGCGCGCTTTTCGCCCGCAATCCATACAACACCGAGTTCAGTGGCCGGACCGCATTCTTCGACGTGGACGAGGCCGCGCGCACCGTGACCGGTGACCGGACCGAATTCCTGGGGCGCAACGGCACACTGCGTTCTCCTGCCGCCATGGCGCGCTCGCGCCTTTCGGGCCGGGTGGGAGCCGCCCTGGACCCCTGCGCCGCGATCCAGGTGAACTTCGATCTGGCCCCCGGGCAGGAACAGGAGATCATCTTCAGGCTCGGCGTGGGGCGGGACACCGACGAGGCCAGAACACTGGTCAGCCGCTTTCGGGGATCGGTCGCTGCGCGCAAGGCCCTTGATGCCGTGTGGCAGCATTGGACACACACCTTGGGCGCGGTGCATGTGGAAACGCCCGACCAGTCCCTCAACGTGCTGGCTAACGGCTGGCTGCTATACCAGACCATGGCCTGCCGCCTCTGGGGGCGAAGCGCAACCTACCAGTCCGGGGGCGCCTTCGGCTTCCGCGATCAACTGCAGGACGTTATGGCGCTTATTCACACCACGCCGCACCTCGCGCGCGAGCACCTGCTTCTGTGCGCGGCCCATCAATTCCCGGAGGGGGATGTCCAGCATTGGTGGCACCCCCCGACGGGGCGGGGCGTGCGCACGCACTGCTCGGACGATGCCCTCTGGCTGCCGTACGCCACGTGCCACTATGTCCTGGCCACCGGAGACACCGGGGTGCTGGATGAGCCCATCCATTTCGTGCATGGACGCTTGGTGAACCCGGATGAGGATTCCTATTACGATCTGCCCGGAGTCACGGAAGAAACGGCGAGCCTTTACGAGCACTGTTCCCGGGCCATCCGGAACAGCCTCAAGTTCGGGGAGCATGGCCTGCCGCTCATCGGTTCGGGTGACTGGAACGACGGCATGGACCGGGTGGGCGAACTCGGCAAGGGCGAAAGCGTGTGGCTGGGATTTTTTCTGTATGACGTGCTCCTGCGCTTCGCCAGGATGGCGCGAACCCATGGCGACGCATCTTCCGCTGGGCGTTACGAGCATGTGGCGGCGGAATTGCAACGCAATATCGAGAAACATGGATGGGATGGCCAGTGGTACCTCCGCGCCTTTTTCGACGATGGCTCGCCGCTCGGGTCGTCGGCCAATCCTGAATGCCGGATCGATTCGATTGCGCAGAGCTGGGCCGTCCTTTCAGGCGCTGGAGATCCTGAACGCTCACGCTTGGCCATGGAGGCGGTGGATGCTCGCCTCGTCCGCCGCGAGCACGGATTGGTCCAGCTTCTGGATCCGCCCTTCGACACGTCGGCGCTGAATCCCGGCTACATCAAAGGATATGCTCCCGGTGTGCGGGAAAATGGCGGACAGTACACGCATGCGGCCATCTGGGCGGCAATGGCCTTCGCCCGCCGGGGAGACAGCCAGCGCGCGTGGGAACTCTTCAGCATGATCAATCCGGTGAACCACGCCCGGTCGCCCGAGGAAGTCGCCAGGTACAAAGTGGAACCCTATGTCGTTGCCGCGGATGTCTACGCTGCGCCGCAGCATATCGGTCGTGGCGGCTGGACATGGTACACTGGATCAGCGGCATGGATGTATCGATTGATAGTTGAATCGCTGCTTGGGCTCACTCTTGACGCGGACAGATTGTTTTTTGAGCCACGCATACCTTCAGAATGGAACGAGTTTAAAATACATTATCGATACAATGAGACTTTATATCATATTAGCATTATAAATAAGACTTCATTTGACTTCAAGAAGCGAATCATATTGGATGATATAGAACAAAATTATAATTATATCGTCCTCGCAAATGACAAGAATGAGCATTTTTGTAATGTAATGATCCCTGCGCACTCGAAAAATTCAAAAATTAACGGGTAGACATAGACAGATAGAATAAATCGTGACTGAACTCGTCAGTTATTGTGCGCACAGATAAATAGCTCGATATGGAGTGCGTCGCCATCACTGAAATCCGATATTCAACTGAAACACGCAAATTGTAACAAATCTTCGTAGCACATCGGCTGCCGGCCCAATTTGCCCAGGACGCGGTTGTGCAACCCCTGGCTCCCGCTAGCGAGTCTTACAGCTCAATTTCGCGAGAAAAAGCTCCTTCTGCCAAGTGCCGGGCACCATTTCTTGCGTATCTGGAAATGAAACAGGCACGGACTTCATGATCTTCTTGAGATTCCATCAATCGCTGATGCGCTTCCCACTGGACTGTTGGCAACACTCCCATGCACATCACTGTATACTCCATGCCAAGTAAAGGGTTCAACAAATCCTAGTCCATACGATGGATGCAAGGCCATGAGCAATCACTGTGCGCATATCCGATATGCGTCTGGCACTCCCGCGCTTTGTCTGCTCAAAGATCAGAATTGACATAGGTACGTGCGATAGCGCACCGACTCCCTCCTTGTTCCCTGTCATTGTCATCATAGCGAGAGCCAGCAATCACGCGTTGCTCGCGGTTTATTCGGAGGTCATGATGGAAAAGAAATTGGAAGAAAATTCGGCTGTCGGCCCGGCGCAGAACGCCGATCACCCCCAGAGTTCAACGCCTGGCAACAGCAAGATGATTGTCGCCGGTCTCCTGCTGATGCTGACCGGCGAAGCAATCAAGGAGCAGAACAAATGAACCTCCCCAGCGCCGATGAAATCAAGGGCAAGTGGAAGCAGCAGGTCGGCGCCGCCAGAATCCTCTGGGGCAAGCTGACCGAAGACGAACTGCTGCAATCCGAAGGCCATGCGCAGAGGCTGACCGGCCTGGTTCAGGAGCGCTATGGCATCAATCGCGGCGAAGCCGAGCAGGAGGTCAGGAGCTTCCTCAACAAGTCCAAGTGACGCCTCCGCCCTGAAACCTGCCGTTTTGCCAAAGGCCAGCGGCCGGAGGTCCAACGTTCCACTCCAAGTCCGTGGAAACCAGTCCTGAGGCGGTCTGCAACACGAACAACCCTTTTACCTGTGGAAGGAATATGAACAAATATGGCAACAAGCTAATCATCGCGTCCGGCCTCATCCTGGCGCTGTTCGCGATGGGCAACGCGTTCGCCGCGACTCCGGTTTCCCAGGATATCACCAACGCGCGGCAGGAAAGCCAGATCTGGACGACATACGCCCTGAGTCCCTATCTGCGCGCTGATGACCTCAACGTGTCGGTGCAGGACGGCAAAGCCACACTGACCGGCACTGTGGAGGAAGAAGTCAACAAGGAGCTGGCCCAGGAAATCGCCCTGGGCGTCAGCGGCATCAAGGACGTGGACAACCAGATCGTGGTGGCGGCCGACTACACCCCGCCGAAGGCGACCGCGGCCCGCAGCTATGGCGAGGTGATTGACGACGTCACCATTACCTCCGTGGTCAAGTCGAAACTGCTGTGGAGCAAACACTCCGACGGTCTGGCCACAAGCGTTGAGACCAAGTCGGGCAAGGTGACACTGCGCGGCACTGCCGACACCGTCGCGGCCAAAGAAGTCGCTGGGCGCCTGGCGATGGACACCAACGGCGTCCAGTCCGTGGACAATCAGCTAATGGTCGCGAAAGCGAAGGTGAGCACGGCCGCCAGCGTCAAGAATTCCGCGCAAAAAGCCGGACAGGAGATCGCCGACGGCTGGATTACGACCAAGGTGAAGTCCACCTTCGCCTACTCCAGCAATGTCAGCGGTTCCGACATCTCAGTCAGCACCAGCAGCGGCATCGTCACGCTGACCGGCAAGGTCCGGAGCGGAGCGGAGCGCGCTCTGGCCGTCGAACTCGCGCAGAACGTGCGCGGCGTCAAAAGCGTCCAGGCAAAGAGTCTCACGTTTTAAAAAAGTGGCATGGCGGGACCAATGGCTTGGTTGGCAGCCTGAGGCCAGGCCCGGAAAAAACCCATCGCGACAGCGCAGCTGTGAATGACTGGATCGTATTACTGGTAACTTTCAGCACGTTCCAAAGGTAACTGGGAAGGCAAAGAAGATGGCAATAACAACACTCAGGATGTCCGTCATCGCGCTCGGAGCAACAGCCCTTCTTCTGGCCGCCTCCTTTATTGCTGACCTCCGGGAGGATTACACCAGCGACGCAATGGACTGGCCGCTGAGCGTGACACATGCTGGTGTAAAGAAGAGCGGCAGCCTGGGCAAGATGAACGTGTTGCCAGGGAAGCAGGAAATGATGCGGAATATCCGGAGCGATTATGCGGACAACCTTTTCCTCCTGCGCAAGGCCATCCAGGCCAAGCGGCTCGAGCTGGAAGCGGCCAGGCTCCAGGTCCCGCCCGACATGGCCAAGGCCATGACTCTCTCCAGGGCCATCGCCACCCTGGAGGCCCGGGAGACGGATGCCCTGATCGGCATGCATCCCGTGATCGCCCCGGAGGCGGATGTGCCCGTGCCGATGCTCTTGATGATGCTGGTCGGCGACGGGAAATCGGCGGAATAGCTGCCGGTCGAGAGGGGCGGCCGCGCCGGATCTGCGCGAAGATGCCGCCAGATCAACACACTATGTAACACACGAGGAGAACCTTTATGCGTATCTGCAAGCACTTACCTTCCATCGCCATGCTGGCCGCTCTCGCGGTGCTGGCCCTGGCCTTCACGGCCCAGGCCCAAACCATGACGGCCAATGTCGACAACTTCATCCTCTTCTTCGACCATTCCGGCTCCATGGTCCTGGACAGTCCGGACTTCCCGAGCCTCAAGCTCAAGCTGGCCAAGGAACTGGCCACCAGGATGAACGCCGAGATCCCCGAACTGGGCTACCAGAGCGGCGTGAACACCTTCGCCCCCTTCGCCACCGAGCTGGCCCCCACCCGGTTCACCCGGCCCGCCGTGGCCGCGGCCGTGGCCTCCATCGATACCGGGTACGATCCCTACGGCCGGGTGACCCCCATGGGTTTCGGCCTGGACAAGATTGATCCGGTCCTGGCGGCGCTGCATGGCAGGACCGCGCTTATCCTCTTCACCGACGGCAACTCGAACTATGGCAACGACCCCGTGGCCCAGGCCCAGGCCCTGTACGCCAAGTACCCGAAGCTGTGCATCCACATCGTCAGCTATGCCGACAAGGACCACGGCAAGGAAGTTGTGGCCCAGATCCGCGGCCTGAGCACCTGCAGCGTGGTGGGTGATCCCAAGGTCATGGCCAGCGACTCCGGTCTGAAGAAGTTCGTGCGCGACGTGTTCTACGGCATGTCCACCGCAGCGGCTCCCGCCATCGCCCCGGCCTCGGGTTCCTGCGAGAGCATCACCTTCGGCAACCTGAACTTCGGCTTCGACAAGTATCAGATCACTCCCGACATGGAGCCCGCCCTGGAGCAGGCCCTGACCATCCTGAAGAACTCCTCCTGCCAGCGGTTCACCGTCACCGGCCACACCGACAGCGTGGGCACCGATGAATACAACCAGAAGCTCTCCGAGCGCCGCGTCAACGCCGTGACCACCTGGTTCAGGCAGAAGGGCTTCACTGGCCAGTTCAAGGTCGTCGGCAAGGGTGAGCTGAGCCCGAAGTTCGACAATCAAACCGAGGACGGCCGTCACCTCAACCGCCGCGTGGAGATCACCACCGACTAATCCTCTTGACGACAGGGGGGCTGCCGGGCAGACTGCTTGGCAGCCCCTTCTCTTTTTCTCCCGGGAGACACCCGCATGCGCCCCAAACTCCGCCTCCTGACCCTGACCCTGGCCCTGGTTCTGGCCCTGTCCGTGGCCGCCCAGGCGGGTTCCGGGTCCACCCGGCCGGACGACAGCGCCGGCGGACCCGCGACGGCCATGGCCCCGGAATCTTCCGAACCGGCAGCCCAGGTCGCGCTTCTCTCCAACCAGGACAGGGACTTGGACAGGGAGCACCAGCGTTTCGCGCAGTTTGCCCGCGAGCAGGTGGAGCACATGAACGCCAACCTCCTCGGGGGCAGGTCCTCCGTGCAGGTGCGGTGTGGCGCAGACGGCCTGTACCGGGCCAGCTATCGGGCCATCAACACGCAAGGCATCGTCTGCGAGGTCCGCCGGGCCGAAAGCAACCCCCAGTACTTCGTGGGCAATCTGATCTACACGGAGCAGGTGCTCGAGAGCGTGGGCGGCAGCGCCGAGGCCTGCCGCCAGGGTCCCTACGAGCCCGTGGCCGAGAAGATCAACAGACTCATCTACACGTCCAAGCTCGGCGGCGGCTGGCAGCAATAGCCGCAATCCCGCGCGTTCGCCCCTTCACCACGGGGTTGCCCCCCAGCCCCGTCCATCGGCCGCCCCTCCCCCGGGCAGAGACGCGGCCACGGTTCGCACCTTGTCATGCCGCTCCCGCTGTCCGCCAATGAAACGACGCCAATCGCCTAGGCGAATATCCGTTCGTAGTTCTCAATCTGGGCACTGTAGCATCCACAGGACGCCGCTTCGAGCCCCTTGCGGTCCAGAATATGAATCTCGCCGCGGGTATAGTGGATGATCTCTCGCGACTGCAACGCTCCCGCGGCGATGGTGACGCCGCTTCTGCGCACCCCGAGCATGCCGGCGAGAAACGCTTGCGTGAGATGGAAATGATCAGCATGCGCGCGGTCATGGGTCATCAGCAGCCAACATGCCAGCCGCGGCTCGATCTCGTGGAAATAGGCGCAGGCCGCCAGCTGCGCAAACTGCGTCACCAGGACATAGAGATAGCGGTTGAGTACGCGCAGCAGGCCGGGACTCTGGCGCAATTCACGGCGAAACTGCGCGGCGGTCATCCGCAACGCGGCGCCGGCGCCTTGCACTACGGCGCGCATGGGCGCGGCATTGATTCCCAGCACCAGGGTCACGCCGAGCATGCCCTCGTTCCCGATCAAGCCCATCTCCAGCGGCTGATGGCCGCCCAGTGTCGTCACCCGCGAGATGAAACCGGTTCTGGGAAAGTACACGTGCCGGAAGGCTTGGCTGGGCTCGCACAGGATATCGCCGAAAACGAGCTCCACCGGCTCGCAGCGCTCCATGATCCTTGCGCAATCCTTGGTTTGCAAGCCTTGCAGCAAGCGGTTGACCACGGTCACGGAGGGGGCGGACATCCGACTCTCCTTGAACACGGGAAACGCCGGGGGCACAAGGACTGTACCTGGCGATCCCGATAGAGCAGCTTGGCGGATCGCCGGGTATTTTGTCTGTTCGCTACGGCACGGAGGAGTGGCCGGCAGTCCGGCGCTCAGCGCGCCGTTCTTGCCTTGGCGTTGGCAGGGTCCGGGGTGCAGTGGGTGAGCAGGCGGTCCGTTTCCTTCTTAACCACGGCGTAACACTCGCAACACAGCTGCTCGAGCATGGGCCGGTCCAGCACCGTGATCTGCCCGCGGTGGTATTCGATGACACCGAGCTTCTGCAGCTTGCCAGCGGCTTCGGTGACGCCCTCGCGGCGTACGCCCAGCATGTTGGCGATCAATTCCTGGGTCATGGTCAACTGGTTGCTCGGCAGGCGGTCCAGCGAAAGCAGGAGCCAGCGGCACAGTTGCTGGTCGATGGAGTGGTGCCGGTTGCAAACCGCGGTCTGGGCCATCTGCGTGATCAGGGCCTGGGTGTAGCACAGGAGCAGTTGCAGCATCTCGCCGTGGCGGTTGAACTCGTCCTTGAGCCGCTGTCCAGACAGTCGGTACGCATTGCCAGCGCTCTGCACGATGGCCCGGCTCGGGGTGCTTTCACCGCCCATGAACACGGAAACGCCGATGAGCCCCTCGTTGCCGACCACCGAGATCTCCGCCGACGCGCCGCTTTCCATCACGTAGAGCAGTGACACGATGGAGTCGGTGGGGAAGTAGACATGGCGCAAGGCGTCGCCGGACTCGTAC
This sequence comes from Phycisphaerales bacterium UBA2266, assembly GCA_002347125.1. Taxonomy (GTDB): domain Bacteria; phylum Planctomycetota; class Phycisphaerae; order Sedimentisphaerales; family Anaerobacaceae; genus UBA2266. The sequence goes on along the minus strand of DDXG01000173.1, from coordinate 653 downwards.
AGGACTTTGCCGAGCGGCATGGCCACCATTTCGAGATGCGGGAAGAGGCGGTTTTGCACGGCGGCCGACAGTGCGGCCAGGAGATGATTCTGGTGCGGCGCTGGCGTCTCGGACATGTCAGCCTCCTGTCGCAAGCCCCGATCGGTCAACTCAAGAACTTTTAAACGACTTCCCGCTCTGTACGCCACCGCGCATATGCGTGCAAGAAATTTCAGGACCAGCGCGGCCAATTTTCCTGCGGCAAATCTGAATTCAAAGATACCACGCGTGAATAAGTAGCCGGTTGCACACCATTGCGCTGGGAGTGGCTGAAAAATACCCGTCACGGCTCGCGGGGCAAGGACTCGGCCAGGACATTCCAGCCAGACTCCCAGAGGATTTGAACCTCCGGCATCCAGCTCCCAGCCCTGATTCGCGCCAAAAATGAGCGGGGAGAAACGACCGAAGCACAGCACGGACCTTGGCATTTTTGGAAGATTCTTTTGGTACAATTCTGGTACAGCGCGAACGGAATAATCTGAATATTCATGAACATTCATACATGCACAACCGATTGAAATACAAAAATATATACCCGCAACAGATTGATATTATTAGCCCGTAATTTGATTCGTAATCAGCAGGTCGCCGGTTCAAGTCCCATCGCTGGCTCC
>DDXG01000174.1 GCA_002347125.1 Phycisphaerales bacterium UBA2266 | reverse complement strand
TCCTTGGTGGCCTGGCGCTGGGCATCGTTAAAGTAGGCCGGAACCGTGATCACGGCGCTGGTTACCTCCTCGCCCAGGTAGTCCTCGGCCGTCTTCTTGAGGTCCTGCAGGATCATGGCCGAGACCTCCGGCGGCGTGTACTGCTTGCCGCGGACCTCGACCTTGACCAGCTCGTTGGAATTGCCCACCACCTTGTACGGCACGATCTTTTCTTCGGCGGAGACCTCGTGGTGGCGGCGGCCCATGAAACGCTTGATCGAGTATACCGTGTTCTCAGGGTTGGTTACCTGCTGATGACGTGCTATCTGGCCGACGAGACGCTCACCCTTCTCGGTGAAACCCACGACCGAAGGAGTCAGCCGCGAGCCGGAGGAATTGATCAACACCTTCGGGGCTGAGCCCTCCATCAGGGCCACTACCGAGTTCGTCGTTCCCAGGTCTATCCCTATGATCTTAGCCATGATAAAATTCCTTTCGTATTATCGGGCCCCGGGGCAGACCCCGTGAGCATAATGCCTCACCAAGACATTGTGCAAAAGGTGTGCCAAGACTGGATGGTGACCGCATGTCATCTGTAAGTCATTCTCTTAAAAAGACTTAAGATGTTGCGAGCGGTCTTGGCGCGGCGGCAAATCGGGGCGCTCTGTGCCATTTTGGCAGGTGTATGGGCGCTAAAGCGTGGCGGGGTCCTTGACCTGCGGGCCGGACGGCTGCGGCGGGCCGCTACAGCGTCGGGGGGTTGAGGGCGTTGCGGATGATCTTGGCGCGCAGGGCGTCTCGGTGCGTGGAGTCGAGCTCCTTGCCGTAGTTGAGTTGCAGGTGCGCCGGCAGGGTGAGCATGAAGAGGCGGTTGATGGTATTGATGGACAACGGAACCGCACAGCCCTGGTCCTTGGACGACTCGGTGATGGCGCAGAGGCGGTCGATGGCCGGGGTCGAGGCGCCCATCTTATTGTGCATGTTGATGCCGAGCCGGACGTGGCTCAGCAGGAAAAGCGCCTCCTGCGAGCTGATCAGACTGGCGTTCTGCAGCAGGGCCAGAGCCCGTGAGATGCGGTCGTCGAGCAGTTCCAGGCGTCCGGCCAGCAGATGCCGGCGGGCCACATTCTCGTATTCGACGATCTCCGGGATGATAGTCTTCTCGAATCGCGAGACGATCTCCTGCTCGGAAACGCCCAAGGTCGCCTGGTTGGACAGTTGGTAGAAGTCGCTGGCGGCCTCGGTGCCCTCGCCGAACAGTCCGCGGACGGCGAGGTTCATGTCCTTGGCCGCGGTGAAGAACTTCTCAATCTGCTCGGCCATCTTCAGGGCCGGCAGGTGCAGCATGACCGAGACGCGGATGCCGGTGCCCAGATTGGTCGGGCAGGCCGTCAGGTAGCCGAAACGGGGGCTGAACGCATAGGCGAGTCTTGCTTCGAGGGCATCGTCGATGCGGGTGATCTGCTCGGCGCAGGCCCGGAGCTGGCAACCGGCGCGGAAGACCTGCAGCCGCAGGTGGTCCTCTTCGTTGATCATGGCGGTGAAGAGTTCCCGTCGGGCGATAACGGCCCCACGAGGACCTTTGCCGAAGGCGTGGTGGCGGCTGATGAGGTGGCGTTCGACCAGGAGGCTGCGGCTGAGCTTGGGGGCCTCGCTGATGCTCATGTAGGAGACCTCGTCGCCGAGGTCGATGGCCATCAGGGCGTCTTTGAGCTGCTTGAGAATCTCAGCCTTCTCCTCCGCCGAGCACCGGCTGAGGAACTTGTAGCCGGCGAGGTTGCGCGCCAGGCGGATGCGCGACGATATGACGACGTCCGCCAGCGGCCCGGAGCCGTCGAACCATTCGTTGACCTTGTTGCTGATGTCGTTGAGATTCATGGCAGTGCCTATCGGCCCGGCCGCGGGCTACCTGTCGTCGAAACGGTTGAGTTCGTCCCGCAGCGCCGCGGCGCGTTCGTAATCTTCGGTGCGGACGGCCTCTTCGAGTTTCTGTTTGAGTTCGAGCCTTCGGATCTGGCGTTTCGTGTCTTCGGGGGCGCGGGCGGGAACCTTGCCGGCGTGGACCGTGCGGCCGTCGTGGGCCTTGGCGATGAGCGGCTCCAGTTGTCCGGCGAACACCTCGTAGTCATACGGACAGCCGAGTACGCCCTGCTTCTGGAACTGCTCCAGCGTGATGCCGCAGTTGGGGCAGACGGTCTGCTTTTCGGAGGGGTCGGCGAAGTCCTCATCCGTCGGCTGGACGGCGAGCAGGCTGCTGAGCAACTCGTTGATGGGAATCTGGCTCTTGACGGCGATGCCCTGCTCCTGGGCGCAACTCTCGCACAGGTGCATGTCGATCCGCCGTCCGTCCGTGATCTCCGTCAGGTGGATCGTGGCGTCCTTCTTTTTGCAGATTTGGCAGTGCATATCAGTTTCCGCCCCTACTATAGCATGGCGTAACCGGGAATATCGTCAAAAAACACGCTTCACTGAACCGTATGGCCCTCATGTTCTCTTACCGGTCGTCGGAAAGCGTTGTTCAAGCCGCCCCTGCACGTTGCGGGGAACCAGGTTTGAGAGGTTGCCGCCGAGGCTGGCGACCTCGCGGATGAGGGTCGAGCTGGTGAAGCCATATTGCTCGCTGGTCATCACAAAAACGGTCTCGATGCCGGCGACGGCGCGGTTGGTCATGGCGAGCTGGAACTCATATTGGACGTCGGTGAGGCTGCGAAGACCGCGGAGGATAACATCCGCCTTGACGCGGGCGGCGTATTCGACGGTCAGGCCCTCGAAGCTCTCCACCCGGACGCGGGGCAGGTCGGCAACCAGTTCCTGGATCATCTCCACCCGCTCCTCCGGGCTGAACAACTGGTTCTTGACGGGGCTTCGCCCGACCGCGATGACGAGTTCATCGAACAGCTTGATGGCCCGGCGCACCACGTCGAGGTGGCCGTTGGTGATCGGGTCGAAGGACCCCGGAAACAGTGCTCGAACGAATTGTTTGGTCATTTCTTTTCTATGCCTCTGGTACGGTTGATTCCGGCCGGGATTATACCCGCCCGCCCCCGCCGCGGCAAGCGCCCCGCGATAACCCAAGACGTAAAGGCCAAAACGCAAAACACAACCCAAAACCTCAAGGCCCGCGTATGCACGCCGGCCTGGACTCTGTCATGCCTGCGCAGGCAGGCATCCAGTACGACCTGCGGCCGCCGGCGACTTGGCGTCGCCAAGGCCGCTGGAAGCCCAGTAAGCGAAAAACGCCGGGGCCGCCTCCGCGACGTGGCGTAAACGACACGCTGTCGGCCATAGCGAGTCAAGGGCGTAACTTCTTATTGCACAAGCACTTACACTGCGACTCAATCAAAGTGCCTGCGCAGATTCGGGCGAGGAATCAAGAATCAAGAAACACCTTGCATTTGTGTTGCGAATGTGATACACTGTAAATATGAAAACTTCAGTCGTTCACGCAAGGATTGAACCGCGCACAAAGCAAGACGCAGAGGTGGTGCTTCGGAAACTCGGCCTTACCCCAGCGGAGGCTATCCGTATTTTCTACAGACAAATATCTCTTCGTGGCGGCCTGCCATTCCCTGTTGCGATTCCGAACAAACTCACGGCCTCCACCCTTGAGAAGAGCCGCCGGGGCAAAGACATCCAGGAATTCGAGTCGTTAGAGGCCATGTTCGAGGATTGGGAGAAATGAAGGAGGTCTCCCAGACCAGGCAGTTCCGCCGGGATGTCAAACGCATGCGGAGGCGAGGAAAGAGCCTGGGGAAACTCCAGGAAATCGTAAGGCTGTTGGCTGAGGGTGCGCAGCTTCCACGGCCCTGCAGAGACCATCCGCTCACGGGACCGTGGCAGCTATCCCGCGACTGCCACATCGAAGCCGACTGGATCTTGATTCATACGACCGATAAGCAGTCGCTTCGGCTTGAACGAACCGGCACGCACAGCGACCTCTTCATGTGAATTAAAGGGGTCCGGTACATTTTCTGGGGGTCTGTGCTGCCGGGGCGTGTGGCGGCAAGAGACGACACTGAGTCGTGTTAAAAAATGCACGGACCCCCTCGGCCGCGTCAGCGGGTCCACTGGTTCAGCCAGGCCAGGACGGTTTCGTGCCAGAGGATGGAGTTGTGGGGTCTCTGGACCCAGTGGCTTTCGTCAGGGAAGTAGAGCAGTTTGCTGGGGATACCGCGGCGCTGGAGGGCGTTGAAGGCGGCCAGGCCCTGGGTATCGACCACGCGAAAGTCGTTGCCGCCGTGGATGACGAGCATGGGGGTTTGCCAGTTCTTGACGTAATTGATGGGGTTGTGCTTCTCGTAGTGCTCGGGGTTATCCCAGGGGGTTCCGATGTGGTCCCATTCGGGGAACCAGAGTTCGTCGGTGTCATAGTAGGCCATGCGTTCGCAGAGGTTGCCGTCGTGGTTGACCAGGCAGCGGAAGCGATCCGGCCAGTTGCCCGCGATCCAGTTGACCATGTACCCGCCGAAGCTCGCGCCGAGCGCAACCACGCGGTCGCCGTCCATCCACCGGTAGCGCTCCAGGGCGGCCGCCAGCCCCTTCTGCAGGTCGATGAAGGGCTTGCCCCCCCAGTCGCCCCGGATGGAGTCGCAGAACCCCTGACCGTAGCCGGTCGAGCCGTGAAAGTCCACCATGACGGCCGCGTACCCCGCCCCGGCGTAGAACTGCGGGTTCCAGCGGTAATGGAACTGGTTGCCGAATGAGCCCTGCGGACCGCCATGGATGAGGAAGGCGACGGGGTACTTCTTCGCCGGGTCGAAGTCGACGGGCTTGACGACGTAGCAATAGACGGTTTCGTTGTTCCAGCCGCTGAAGGTGAATTGCTCGTAATCGCCCATGCGGACGGCGGCAACCCGGCCGGCGTTGATGTCGGTCAGTTTCCGGACTTCCTGGCCCGCGGCGTCCGCGCTGTAGAGTTCAGCGGGGGATTTGAGGTTGTTCATCGCGTAGACGATGCGGCCGCCCGCGGCAACAGGGGAACTGACCGAGCCGTCTCGGACGACGGTTCGGACGTCTCCGCCGGCGATGTCGATGGCAAACAGCGACTGCTGGCCGAGGTTGTCGGCCGTGGCGTAGATCGTCCCGCCGTCGGCGCTGAAGCAGAAGGCCGACGGGCTGTAGTCCCAGGATTCGGTGAGGATGCGGGGCTCGCCGTCCGGCCACGGCCGCACCACGATGCGCAAGCGGTCCGACTCGTAGCCGGGCCGGGCCATCGCCAGGTACGCGAGGGTCTTGCCGTCGGGGGAGAAGACCGGGCCTGTATCCCAGGCCGGGTTCTTCTCGGTCAGGCAGCGGGGGGCGATGGACGATCCCGAAGCGAGTTCGGGACGATGGCCGATGGCCGATGGACTTGAGAGGCCCTTGATGTCGGCCAGATAGAGGTCGAAGTCGGTGGACCAGGCTTCTTCGCGGCCGGCGTCGCGGGCGGTGAAGACGACGGCCTTGCCGTCAGGCGTGAAAGTGAATTCCTCGGGTCTTCCCCAGGGCCTCGAGGGGGTGTCGGCGTCCACGCCGGCCATGACGTCGACCGCCGGCCCATCGGGCAGGGCCTTGACGAACAGGTGGCTGCGGCGGCCGTCCTTCCAGGTATCCCAGTGGCGGACGAAGACCCGCTCGTAGATGCGCCCGGAGGTCTTGCGATTGGCGATTTCGTCGAGCCGGGCCTTCGTGTCGGCCGGGCCGTTGGCGTCGGGAAAGACCTCCATCGTGTACGCGATGGCCAAGCCGTCGGGCGAAACGATGAGATTGCCCACGTCGAGCGGCTCTGTGGTAATCTGGGTGGCCTCGCCGCCCTCGATGGAGATTTGCCAGACCTGCGCACAGTCCGAGCGGGTGGAAATAAACACAATGGTCTTGCCGTCGGGCATCCAGCGGCCATTGAAATCGCCCGCTTCGTGGGTTGTCAGCCGGGAAAGGCCCGTCCCATCGGTATTGACGAGCCACAGGTCGGTGCGGCCGCGGTCGGCCTCGAGGTCCGTCGTCCGCAGCGTAAAAACGATTCGGCGGCCGTCCGGTGAGACCTGCGGGTCCGAGATGCGCTCCATCGCGAGCATGTCATGAATGGAGAACGGGTGCGTATCGGCGGCGCCCAGCGGCAGAACGCTGCAACCCGACAGGAACAGTATCATAAGAACGGACAGAGCAGCCTTGCACATGATAGAATCCTCGGTTGGTCCGTCACGCGGACCGCAAGTGAGCGACGGAAATCAAGCGCATTCCGTCTCGTCACAGGTTACTGATGCGTCCCAGTGTCCGGAGCTTTCCTCCAGGCGAGACCTCAAAAAGCAACGGATGCGGGGCTTGTTCGACGTTTCTTACAACATCCGGCCACACACGGACGATCTTCCATGCAAATTCGTGCCAGCACAGGTGCATCCAAGCCGGCGCGAGATACACGAACGTGAGTCGGCACTCTTTCAATGCCTGTCTCTCAACCTTGTTTCTCAAAATTCGGCCATCACCGGCGACGACGGCAACCGATGCCTCGTCCCATTCTCCGGCGACTCGAAGCCATTCAACATCTCGAGTCCCGCGCATGAAGTAATCCTCGAACGCGCGAAGTTCATGTTTCTCGTCGAAACATGTGAGCATGTGAGCCGCACGGGGGGAGATATTCTCGTCGAACAGGAAGATCATGCAACACGTCTGTGCCCATAAAGCCCTTCGAAGCGAACCGCATTGAGCACATCCGTTTCGCTGATGCCATAGAGGTCGGCCACGAGAGAAGCGTTCTCTGCGTTGGCATAGTACTGGCTGGCGATGACAAACGTGGCAATGCCTGTATCCGCAATCGAGGGCCTGCCCATATTGACTGAAGGATCAAGGACCACGCCTCTGGCGATCTTCCACCTGCAGGCCAGCCGTGTTGCCTGCGAGTAATCGATGTGGTCGAGTTTCTCTCTAATGTGAAGGAAGAACTGCTGGCGCGAAATAACGTCGCTGAGTCTATCCTCGCCCAGGCGCGCTACATTCTGGAAGATGCGTCTGCCGTCTGTATACAAGTCGCTGTGGCAGAAAGGATGCTTGGTTCCAAGTTCTTCTTGGAGAATGCCATGAGCACGTCTGACGACCCGCATGGGCACATTGTGCCGGTCCCGGAATTGGGCCGCAACCAGTACGTCGATCAGGTCATGAAAGCTGACCGCCCGATCCCTGCCCACGGGCTGATAATCAGCCTCAAACACCTGACCGTGCCCGGCGCCATCGGCTCGTTGTATGAACCATGACCTGACGCGAGCGGGATGGACATGGGTCAGTTGCGAGACCTCTGCCAGCGTATACACACCGTTATCAAGAAACACCATCGCACCTCATCAATGCCACCGGCCCTGTCAACATCGACATGTCCTTCTGATACGATACTCTATGGCATTATATCGCTTGTATCGACCGAATTGTTTGGAGAATATTCCAAGCCATTCGTACCTATCTCGTAAGTCCTTATTTCACATGAAGATGCGCGCGGCATGGCGAGGGGCGCATCGCAACGGATTAGCCCTTGGGGCTCTCCAGAGGCAGGAGTGGTCAGACTGTCCTCGGGCGCGACCTGACGTTGAGGCGACACTGTATTTGAGAGTCATACCCGGGACAAACCCACCTGACCGCTGGAATTGGCCTGCCCTCAAGTGTGTCGTCTCGGACGGCATTTGTGCTGCGCGAAAGGCTTGCACTTGGGGGCTCCAGGGCCGATGATTGGGCTGGTGCGGCATGGGGCGTCGCGGGTATGATGATGCCCGGCGGCCGTGGCCCGGTGTGGCGGTTATCCCGGAGACCGGTAATGTCAAGACCAGGATTCACAGAATTCAAGACAAACGGATGGGTGCGGGTTGCCGGCGTCCTGCTGGGGGGCTGCGCGTGGTTTTGGGCGGCGGCCTGTGGGCAGGCCTCCGGTGCATCGGTCGAGTCAAACGATCCAAACGCCGCCGCGGCAGCATCGGTGGCGGCGGCCGCCCAGGAGCCGCTTGCCGAGAGCGTAACAGTCGAGTCGCTCGAGGCGCTGCGCAAGCAGACGGCCGAGCTGCCGGGGCTGGATGAGGCCGCGCGCGGCAAGATCGCCGAGACCTACAACAGTGCGATCGCCGCGCTGAAGTCGGCCGATGAACTCGCCGCGCGGGCCGCACAGTACCGCCAGAGGCGCCAAGCCGCTCCGGCGGCCCTGGAGGTCGTCCGAAAACAACTGGAGCCCTTTGCCGGCGCGCCCGAGCCGAACGTCGCCGCAGACCTGACTCTGTCGCAGGCCGAGGCGGCCCTGGCGCAGGCCGTGACCGCCCTGGAGGAAGCTCGCAAGAAGGCCGCCGATCTGGAGGCCGAGCCCAAACGCCGCGCGGACCGCCGCACGCAGATTCCGCCGGAAACCGCTGCGGCAAGGCAGCAGATCGAAGAGGCCGACAAGAAGTCCGCCGCGAGCACCGACGGACCCGCCGGCCGGGCGAATCTGCTGCTCTGGGAGCTTCAGAAGCGGGCGGCGCAGAACCGGATGGACGCCGGGTCCGAGGAGTTGAAATTCTACGACGCCACGGGCGAGTTGCTGGCGGCCCAGCGGGACCTGGCCGCGCGGCAGGCGGCCGCGGCGCAGAAGCAGGTGGATTTCTGGCAGGCCAGGGTGGCCGCATTGCAGCAGGCCGCGGCTGAGGCGGCCCGACGCCAGGCCATGGCCGCGAAAGAGCAGACCCGGTACGCCGACGCGGTGGTCCAGGCGATTGCCCAGGAGAACGCGCGGCTGGCCGAATTACAGGCGGAACTGGTGACGAAGGTCCAGGAGACCGCCTCGTTGGCCGAGACCATCGCGGCGGCCCTGTCCCGGTTGCGGGAGGACTACGGCGAGATTACGGGGCAAGTGGAGACGGCCGGCAAGGTGACCGACACCATGGGACTGCTCCTGCTGGGCCAGCGCGACAAGCTGCCGGATGTCGCCGAAAGCCGACGGCGCATACGCAGCCGCCCGTCGGAACTGGCGGCGGCGCAGCTCAGCGCCATGGAGTACGAGAAGCAGTGGTCCCGGCTAAGCGATCTGACGAGTGAGTACGAGGCGATTGAAGAGGCCCTGGATCCGTCGCTCGACGCACCGACACGGACGGCGGTTCTTCAGGAAGCGAAGAACTGCTATGAGAGCCGCCGCAAACTCCTGCGAACGCTGTCGGACCTGTATTGGGATTACGCCACCAAGCTCGCGGCGCTGGACAGGGATGAACAGGCCCTCGTGGCGATGGTGGGCGCCTTCTCGGGGTTCATCGACCGCAACGTACTGTGGGTCCGCAGCCGCCAGGGCATGGGGACCGACGACCTGCGCCAGAGCATGGGCGCGCTGCGGTGGCTGTTCTCCGCCGGCAACTGGCGGTCTCTTGGACGCACTGTCTTGAGAGACCTCCGCGACCAGCCGCTGTATTACGTCATGCTGGCGGCGCTGGCGGCGGGTGTTGCCATGTTGCGGCCGAGGCTCCGCGGGCGGATCGAGTCGATCTCCGAACAGATGCGTCAGGCGCAGAATGACCGGTTCATCCACACGCTGTCCGTGCTGGGCCTGACGGTGGTGCTGGCGACCGGCTGGCCGCTGTGGGCGGTGCTGTTCCAACGCCGGCTGGCGGCGGCGCCCGAGGATTTCTGCCGGGCCGTCGCGGCGGGGCTGTGGCGGTTGGCGGTGGCCGTCTGGCTGATGGGTCTGTTACGTTGTGCAACCATGAGCAACGGCCTGGCGCAGGCCCACTTTCGGATGCGGGCGGAGGCGGCGGCCTTTCTACGCCGGCATCTGGGCTGGTTCATGGTTGCCTCCGGTATCGTCGTGTTTCTCCTCGAGGTCCTGCGGGCGCAGCAACAGAATGAACTGTGGTACGCGACGGCCGGCCGGCTGGTCTTGATGGCCGGCCTGGTCCAGTGGAGCGTCTTTCTGGGAATTGTGCTCGGCCCGACGCGGCCGCTGATGGACTTCTACATCAAACAAAGCCGCGGCGGCTGGCTCGAGCGGCTCCGTTACGTCTGGTACATACCGTGCGAGGTTGTCCCGTTGGGTTTTGTGGTGCTCGCGGGAATGGGTTATCTGTACGGGGCCAGGCACCTGGCCGGCAGGCTGTTCCTGACGTTTGCCCTGGTGCTCGTGCTGATGCTGGTCCACGGCCTGTTCCTCAGGAGCCTGGAGATCGCCCGACGACGGCTTGCCATCCTGGAGCGATTGAAGCGCCTGGTGTCGAAACCCTTGAGGGCCGCATCGGATAGCGCGCACGGCGAAGAGGCCATAGAAGGCAAAGACGGCCGTGAACGGACGATCTTCGAGATCTCCCTGCAAACGCGCCGCTTGATCGGGGCGGTCTCGACGGCCGCGCTGCTGGTCGGCCTCTGGTACGTATGGCGGGATGTGCTTCCGGCCATTGCGGGCCTGGGCCGCTACGAACTGTACCAGAGCGGCGAGCGCCAGGTCACCCTGGGGGCGATGGCTGCCGGCGTCGTCATCGCGCTGGTGACGGTGGCGGTCGCACGAAACGTGCCCGGTCTGCTCGAGATCACGCTGCTGCGGCGGCTGCCCATCGACCGCGGTGCGCGGTTCGCGATCATCACGGTGTCCCGGTATATTCTTGTCGTGGTCGGCGTCGTGCTGGCGCTTACGGAGATTGGCGTCGCGTGGGCGAAGGTGCAGTGGCTGGTCGCGGCGATGACGGTGGGCCTGGGCTTCGGATTGCAGGAGATCTTTGCCAACTTCATCAGCGGCTTGATCATTCTCTTTGAGCAGCCGATCCGGGTCGAGGACGTGGTGACGGTAGGCGAAGTGACCGGCCGCGTGACGCAGATCCGGATTCGCGCGACGACCATACGGCAGTGGGACCAGAAGGAGCTGATCGTCCCGAACAAGGAGTTCATCACGGGTCGGCTGGTGAACTGGACGCTGTCGGACAACATGGTGCGATTGGATATCTGCGTCGGGATCGCCTATGGCTCGGACGTCCGTAAGGCCGAGCGGTTGCTGTACGAGGTGGCGGCGGCGGATTCGCGCGTCCTGAAGGACCCGGCGCCCGTGGTGCTGTTTATGGCCTTCGGCCAGAGCAGCCTCGATTTCGAACTGCGGGTGCACGTGGGACGGATCGAGGACCGTCTGCCGGTTCGCCACTCGCTGCACATCGCCATCGACGACGCCTTTCGTAAGGAAGGAATCGAGATCGCCTTCCCGCAACAGGACCTGCACATCCGCTCGGTCTCGCCGCGGGCGGCCGAGAGCCTGGGCCGCCGCCCCTTATAGAAGCCTCCCCGGCCGGCGGTTGGGGCCATCAACGGCGAACCGCGCGTTCCTGGAGCATCGTCACGACCGGGCGAACTGTATGAGCGGCTCGATGTCGTGGTGATCGGCGGCGTGGAGCGCCTCGATATAGCGCTGTCTGTCGCTGCCGGCGGCGGCGAGGTTTGCCTGCCCCCAGGAGAATCGAGGCCTGTGCAGAAGAACCACGGCGATGAGATCGGCCATGAGCCGTGCATGGCGTCCATTACCGTTGGGAAAGGGGTGTATGGACACGAGTCGGTGGTGAAAGCGAATGGCTATCTCGTCGGGAGGATAGGTATCGTGTTCGATCCAATACCGTGCGTCGTGACAGAGTTTATGGGCTTCTTCGGCAATCTGCCAGGGATGAACCCCGATGTTCTTCTCGCTGCGACGGAATTGGCCGGCCCATTTCCAGACATCACGGAACATTCTGTGGTGGAGCTTGCGAACGAAATCGACGGTCAGTATGGCCTTTGGTCTGCCTCGGACCAGCCAACGGTGGGCATCCATGATGTTTCGCTGTTCCCACCGGTCAAGCTCGGCACGCGTGGTAATGTGCGTCGGGATAAGCCCGTCGACTTCATCGGGGTCCAGAGGTGTAGCGGCGTCGGGATGATCAGAGTGCATCGTCTTCCCACCATAGGCGCGTCGATTCCGACAGGATCGCTTCGACTTCGTCTTCGAGGGCCTTGCGTTTCTCTCGCGGTGTCAGTTCCTGGGCCTCGAGTCTCATGGTTGCAGAAGCGCGTTCGAGGCGGGCTCTAGCCAGCTTCTCCACCTGGCGCGTGATGATGGCGGTCAAGTCAAAGCGAGGAATAAGGGCATACACGAATTCGCAGTCGAGAGCCTCGGCCGTCTTGTGCATGGTCTCGAGTGTTACCTTGCCGGAGACTTCATCTTGCTCGATTCTCGATATGCGCTGGCGGGTGACCCCGAGACGCCTTGCCAGTTGGCTTCCCGTCATGCCGAGTGCTTCGCGGATGGCCCGGATCCAGCCGTGACGAGGAGGCTCAATGTTGCCCAAGGGCTTGAGACGCCGGAGCTTGGCTTCCATCTGCTCACGAATTAGCTTGTTGCGGCGGAGGTTCATAAAGGCACTCCATAAGAAGCGTTGGTCATGTCAATATATAAGTAGGCTCAGTGCAAATACTGTAAATATATGTATAGACTTATTTACGCAGGCTGTCAACACATTTATAGACACATCGGCTATCAAGATGGCCATGCTTCATCGATTCCAATGTGAAAACGTACTTTTCCGCGTTTGGCGGGTGATCCGGTTCCGGGCTGAGCAGCTACGAATTATCGGACGGGTCGGTGGCGAGGGTGGTGGGGATGTCGAGCCAGAAGGTGGCGCCCTGGCCCAGCTCGCTGCTGAGGCCAACGTCGCCGGCGAGGATGGAGGCCAGTTCCCGGGAGATGGCCAAGCCCAGACCGGAGCCGGTGCTTGTGCGGGTGATGGAGCCGTCGACCTGCTGGAACTTCTCGAAGATGCGCTGCTGGTCCTCGGGGGCGATGCCGCAGCCGTTGTCGGCGACGGAGATTCGCACGGTCTTCTCGCCGACCATGGCGGCGGCAATCTCGATGCGGCCGGCCACGGGCGCAAACTTGACGGCGTTGCTGAGGAAGTTGTGCAGTATCTGCTGGACCTTGCCGGCATCGGTGATCAGAACAGGTATGTCGGGGGCGATGGTCGTCTTGACCTTGATCTTCTTCTCGCGGGTCAGCAGGGAGAACGACGTGAGCAGGCGGTGAAAGAGCGCTTCGACGGTGGCTTCCTCGATATGGAGTTCCATCTTCCCCGCCTGGGTCCGCGCCAGGTCGAGCAGGTCGTTGATCATGGCCAGCAGGCGGTTTCCGCTCGTGATGATGTTCTCGGCGTATTTCTGGCCTTTCTCTTTCTTGAGGGCGGCGGGTTTCTCGCGGAGGACCTGGGCGAAACCGAGGATGGCGTTCAGCGGCGTGCGGAACTCGTGCGAGATGTTGGCGAGAAACTCATCCTTGGTCTTGTTGGCCTTGATCAGGTCGATATTCCGTTCGGAGAGTTCGGCGATCTTCGCGTCGAGCTCGACGTTCGCCTGCCGCAGGCGTCGCTGTGTGGCCTGGAGGTTGTCGAGCATGTGGTTGAACGAACGGGCGAGTTTCTCGTACTCGTCGGCGGTCCGGATGGAGCTTCGCGTATCGAGGTTGCCTTCGGCGACGTTATTCGCCATCGCGCGAAGCTGGCGGATCGGCCGCAGAATAACCCGCTGGGTGATCCAATAGAAGGCGACGACCGCGCCGGTGCCCGCGATCAGCCCCGCGAACACGATCCAGACCCGGTTGAGGAAGACGGTCCTGTCGAGGTCCGCGATATGGCGCTGAATGACGATGGCCCCAATGACCTGATCCCGCGCGAAGGGGGCGGCAAGCCCCTGGGGATTGTGGCAGGTCAGGCAATTCTCGCCGGCGCGGAAGAGGCGGGCGTAGAGGCTCTTGTGGATATCGCCGGACTTCTCCATCGCGAAACGCTCGTCTCTGTCCTCGTCCCGGCGCAGGTCCTCGACGAGCTGCCGCTGGTCTTCGGGCAGGGCCCCCAGCACGGCCGCGACGGCGTCTTCGGGGTGGAGCCGAACCCAGCGGATCTCGGGATTGTTGACGTCCATGAGGGCGCCGGCGCCGTCCAGCGGGGCCAGCGGCGTCTCGCCGGTGATCTTGAGCTGGAAGTGGTTGCGAAAGACCAGGGCCTCGGCCTTGCCCCGCTCGGTGTCGATGTAGTCCTTTGTCATCAACTGGCCCATCCAGATGTACGGCGGCAGCAGGGCCAGCACGAGCGTCAGACCGACGGCAATGCCGAACGTGATGCGGCACTTCCTCGCCAGAGACAGCGGCCACAGGCCCACCAGCCGCAGCGCTCGCAGCCAGATTCGATTCAGGGTCATCAACATAGAATCAAAAACTAAAAGTCAAATATCAAATATACATAGCAAAATGCAAAAA
>DDXG01000239.1 GCA_002347125.1 Phycisphaerales bacterium UBA2266 | reverse complement strand
TGGGGCACGGGCAGGATGCCCGTGCTACGCGGGCGGGCCGCCCGCGACACGCAAGGGCGAGACGCCCTCGCCACGGGGCCGTGGAGCAGTGGCACGTGAGTCATGCGTCGTGAGTCTTGGGTCGGGGCGGTCTTTTTCCCTTGGATTGGGGTTGACAGGGCCCCGGCAGGCGGCTATAGTCCGGGTCTTTATTTGTTCGTTTGGAGGCTTTTGGGGGTCATGGAGGCTGGGAGAAACGTCAAAAACGGGGTTTTCTAGACCGCTCTGTGAACATAGAGATTCAGTAAAAGGAGATTTCAAGCATGGCAGAGAAATGGGTTTATTTCTTCGGCGGCGGCAAGGGCGAGGGCAACGCGACGATGAAGAATCTTCTCGGCGGCAAGGGCGCGAACCTGGCCGAGATGGCGAATCTGGGCGTACCGGTGCCGCCGGGCTTTACGATTACGACCAGCGTCTGTACGCACTTCTACGAGCACAAGCGCAAGTACCCGGCCGGCGTCAAGGAGAAGGTCGATGAGTCCATGCGCAAGGTCGAAAAGATCATGGGCAAGAAGTTCGGCGATCCGGACAATCCGCTGCTGATGTCGGTGCGTTCCGGGGCCCGGTCGTCGATGCCGGGCATGATGGAGACCGTGCTCAATATCGGCCTGACGAGCAAGACGATCCCGGGCATGATCCGCCAGAGCGGCGGCAACGAGCGGTTCGTCTATGATGCGTACCGGCGGCTGATTATGATGTACTCGGATGTCGTGATGGAGAAGGCGGCCGGGGTCGAGCCCAAGGAGGATGAGGGCATCCGGCGGCAGCTTGAGCGCATCATGGACGATATGAAGAAACGCCGCGGAGCAACCCTGGATACGGACCTGACGGGCGACGACCTCAAGGAGCTGTGCGAGGCATTCAAGGAGAAGGTCAAAGGGGTGCTGGGCAAGGAGTTCCCGGATGACCCGAACAAGCAGCTCTGGGGCGGCATCGACGCGGTCTTTGCCTCGTGGAACGGCAAGCGGGCGGTCAGCTACCGGCGGATCGAGGGCATTCCGGACGAGTGGGGCACGGCCGTCAACGTCCAGAGCATGGTCTTCGGCAACATGGGCGACGACTCGGCCACCGGCGTGGCCTTCACCCGCAATCCGGGCAACGGCGAGCACGGCTTCTACGGCGAGTACCTGGTGAACGCCCAGGGCGAGGACGTGGTCGCGGGTATTCGCACGCCGGCCCCGATCAACGATTATTCCAAGAGCGAGCACAACAAGGAGCTGGTGGCCCTGCAGAAGCGGATGCCCAAGGCGTACAAGGAGCTGGACGGCATCCAGAAGCGGCTGGAGAAGCACTACCGGGACATGCAGGATATCGAGTTCACCATTGAGAAGGGGCGGCTGTTCATGCTGCAGTGCCGCGTGGGCAAGCGCAACGGCCCGGCGGCGGTGCGGATGGCCGTGGATATGACGAAGGAGAAGCTGATCAAGAAGGAAGAGGCCGTCATGCGGGTGACGCCGTCGCAGTTGGATGAGCTGCTGCACCCGGTTATCGACCCGAAAGTCGAGCGCGAGCATGAGGTGCTGGCGAAGGGCTTGCCGGCCGGTCCGGGCGGGGCGACGGGCCAGGCGGTGTTCACGGCGGCCGAGGCGGTCATCTGGTACAACCAGGGCAAGAGGGTGATCCTCGTGCGGGAAGAGACCAACCCGGAGGACGTCGAGGGGATGCGGGCGGCGCAGGCGATTCTGACGGCCCGCGGCGGCATGACCAGCCACGCGGCGCTCGTGGCCCGCGGATGGGGCAAGTGCTGCATCGTCGGCTGCGGCGCGGTGCACGTGGATTCGGCGAAGCGCGAGTTCCACATCGGGGGCCGGACGTTCAAGGAAGGCGACTGGATCACGCTCAACGGGACCAAGGGCAACGTCTATGCCGGGCAGTTGCCGATGATGGACGCCGGCGAAGAGAACAAGGTCTTGATGGACTTTCTCAAGATTTGCGATGCGATCCGCAAGCTGGGTGTGCGGACGAACGCCGACACACCGGCCGACGCCGCCAAGGCGCGGTCGTTCGGCGCCGAGGGCATCGGGCTGTTCCGCACGGAGCACATGTTCTACGGCAAGGGCGCCGATGAGCCGCTGTTCGTCCTGCGAAAGATGATTATGTCCAGCAGTCCGCAGGAGCGCAAGAAGGCCGTCGATGAGCTGTTCCCCTACGTGAAGAAGGACATCAAGAGCACGCTGGAGGCGATGGACGGGCTGCCGGTGGTCATCCGGCTGCTGGACCCGCCGCTGCATGAGTTCGTCCCGCACGATCCCGAAAAGCAGGCGAGCCTGGCCCGGGCCTTGGGGATTGACATGGCCGAGTTGAGCAAGCGGGCCGACGCCCTGCGCGAGAGCAACCCGATGATGGGCCATCGCGGGGTGCGGCTGGGCGTGACCTATCCGGAGGTCACGGCGATGCAGGCGCGGGCGATCTTCGAGGCCGCCGCCGAGCTGNNCTGAAGCACCAGAAGGAGATTATCACGGCGGTCTACAAAGAGACGCTGGCGAAGTTCGCCGTCAAGAAGATCCGGCACATGGTCGGGACGATGATCGAGATTCCGCGGGCGGCGCTGCTATCCGGTCAGATCGCCGAGGCGGCGGAGTTCTTCAGCTTCGGCACGAACGACCTGACGCAGATGACGTTTGGCTTTAGCCGCGACGACATCGGCGGGTTCCTGCCGGAATACGTCAGCGGTAAGATTCTGGCGGGCGACCCGTTCCAGAGCATCGACCAGGCGGGCGTCGGCGAATTGGTCCATCTGAGCATCGAACGCGGCCGCAAGAGCAACAAGCACCTGGAGATAGGCATCTGCGGCGAGCAGGGCGGCGACCCGGCGAGCGTGGCCTTCTGCCACAGGGTCGGCATGGATTACGTGAGTTGTTCGCCCTTCCGGGTGCCGATTGCCCGACTGGCGGCGGCCCAGGCGGCGATTGCGAAGAAGAAGTAGCTGCCGTTGGTCGGCAGCGGCCGGTAGCGGGTGTTATTTGCCGGCCGATGGTTGACAGGCGGCGTTTTTGCGGTAGAATCGAAGGTGCGCTGGGTCTTGGCGTGTGTGTGAGAAGTAGCACGGGCATCCTGCCCGTGGAAGACAGGGCGATTTCTCACACACGCTCTTCGGTCCGGCGCACCTTTTGGTTTGCCCGGCCTCGGCCGGGCGGATTGTGATAGCCGGTGAGAGTAGCTCAGTCGGATAGAGCACCGGATTGTGGTTCCGGGGGTCGCGGGTTCAAATCCCGTCTCTCACCCTTCTCTGTGATGCGTATTGTGTACTGCGTATTGCGTCGTTTCAAGCCGCCTTCGGCGGCGTTTTCTTGACGGGGTGGATGCTGGTTGATGGGAGGTTCTGTGATGGTGCGGTGGATACTTGTCTTTGTGCTGGCCGGGTGGTTGGGCGGCGGTTGTCAGGAGCAGCGGATGGAACATCATGCCGATGATGCGGCGCCCATTGTGGACCAGGGGCCGGCGTATGTGGTCCGCCCGATTGGGAAGGTGGCCATGAGGGATGGACGGACGTTCCTCGAGATCGAACCTCGGTATGAGGCGGGATTGCGGGGTTTGGAGCGGCACTCCTACGTGGATGTGGTCTGGTGGTTCGACAAGAACGATACGCCGCAGGGCCGCTCGGTGCTGGAGGTCCACCCGCGGGGGGACCGGACGCTGCCGCTGACGGGTGTGTTCGCGACGCACTCGCCGTTTCGGCCGAACCTGATCGGGATTACACGGTGCGATATCGTAGGGATTGAAGGGGCCGTTATTGAGATACGGGAAATTGACGCATTCGATGGCACGCCGGTGCTGGACCTCAAGGGCGATTTCTTCAAGTTCTACAAACCGCAGCAGTAGTCGCGGGCGGCGCTTGTACCGCGGAGATCGCCGAGGTCGCGGAGGGCGTCTTTGGGGCCAGAGAGGGCTGCTGAGCCGGGGCGGGGTGCATGACCGTTCTTGCGATCATGCGCGGGTCACCCTCGACACGAAAGAACAAGGGCAAGATGCCCTCGCCACGAGGCAGTGCAACAACGGTCATGCCCCCCCGGAGGGGCGACGGGTTGGCGCTGAGGGAGGGCATATTGTACAATGAATAGGATTCAGGTGCTGGCTCGGTGTCGTTAGTGGTTGGCAGTAGACTGGCGGGGCAGCGGTGGCTGTTTGTTGGTTGATGGGCGGATGGTTGTATGGTGGGATTGCGATGGCTCCTCGGAAAGTTGCGATTGTTGCAGGTGTTGGATTTGTCACTTTTGGCCGGGGACACCGTGGAAAGCGGCGACATATTGGGGTTGCAGGACGGCGGTGGGGCTGCGAGAGCGGTTGGCAATGAGGAAACGAGGTGTTCGCTAAGGAGAATCGCTGACTTCCTGCACAGAGAGGGCAGTCCGCGTTTCCCGTATTATAAGGACTGTAGAATCACTTTTAGGATGGCAGTAATCCATGTGTGATAACTGGAAAGAAACATGGACTCTCAACTCGTTTGCTGGTCTCCTATCTGACGCCGTTGCGTTTGATATCGATGCCAAGAAACATGCTGACAGTGATTTCCCGTTAGAAAACCGGCTCGCGAGATCATCTATTATGTGCGCCGCCTTCTCCCTGGAATGCGCTGCAAATGCATGCATTGAAAGGCTACCATTTCCACGTATCGTTGTTGATCAGCTAGACCGAGTGGGCGTACTGGAGAAATACGGAATCCTCTACACCTACAGATTTAACAGCGATATAGATCGCGGCAGTAGCCATTTCCAGTTCCTAAAAGAGCTATTTCGTCTTCGTAACAGATACGTGCATCCAAAGCTGGAGAAGGTTCAAATGACCATAACTCAGGACAAGTCTGGCGATCGCTATTATACAAAGCCTGACAACGACACATCGACAATACCAATCATGAAGATACCGTGCGACTTCTTCGCGTGGGTAGGCGTACACTCTCGGGTTGTCGTTACTGAAACAATTCGCTTTCTCAATCACTTCTTTGTGACGCTTTGTGGCCTCAGTCCGGAACAGTGTTCGAACCTCCTCGCTGTCCACACACAGGCACCAAGTCACAATGCAACATATCTGGGCCGCCATGAGAGAAAGATATTTGAGAAAGTGAAAGATGAGTACAATATGGAAATCCAATTCCTAGTATTCTAGGATTTCGTTTAAGATAGCCCCAGCATCTGCCGTTGTGGGCGCCATACGCATTTCTGTGGGAGCTTCCAGGACCTCCCGGCGATCGCCGCAGGCACATCGTTTTGCGCCGCGTGGCGGCAGCGGCCTTGGCGACCCTGCGTCGTGCGCTTCTTCGGGGTGCCGGCCGCCATGACGACACAAGACCTTCGGTTTACGCCGCTGGTAGCCCGTGACTGCGAAAAACGCGCCTTGGGGTGGTAAGCTGGGCAAGATAACGTCACAAACGCGAGGGTAGAGGCGCGCAACTCCGCGGAATTGTGAAAAAATTATTACTCCCGTCCGGACAAGGACTTACGGCGACGCGGGCGGTGGCATCGGCCGGAAAACTCGTCACAAACGCGCATGTTCCGCCCAAGGGTAGAGGCGCGTGTGTGTCTCGCAAAGGAATCGAATGGCGGCCCGTCCGCGGCGGGTCGCCGGAACCTGCGTTGAGCTTCTCATCCGCGGGGCTGGTGCGAGGCGGGCTGTTCGACCTGGGTCCAGGATAGGGGGGCTCACCGCGGCCAGGCCGCCTAATTGAGGGCCTGGAGCAGGGCGCTTATGCGGTCGGCGACCTCGGCGGCGGCCGGGCCTTCTATGAAGTCCGGGGGCTTATTGCGGCCGTCGGCATGGGCCAGGGCGGTGGTCAGGACGTCGATGGCGTCGTCCCAGGCCTCGTTGGCGATGAGGAAGGCGGCTTCGTCGAGCATGTTCTGGAAGGCTTTGAGGCGGCCGCTGGCGGAGTTGCCGTTGCCGGCGCCGTACAGTTGGCCATCGGCGACGGCCTGCTCGGTGAAACCGACAAGTTGGACGATCTGCTCGGCGGGCTCGACGTAGTCGGGGATGCCGGTTCCGGTCAGGAGGACCTGGACCACGGGCTCATCGGGGTCGGAACTGGTGATCTCCAGAATGGCGGCGTTTGGGCCGCCGCCGGTAGGCGTCCAGGCGACGGTGAAGGTGTAGGCGAACCTGGGGCTCCAGTACCACGGCAGGTACACGGCGGTGGTCAGGGCGAAGTCCGGACTTCCCAGCGGGCAGATGGCAATGCCGGTGATGGCCAGCGTGGTGTCCCCGGCATTCCTGACGGTTATGGAGCAGGTCTGGGTCAGGCCGACGTCGAGGCTGCCAAAGTCGTATTGCAGCGGCGCTACGTCGATATCCGGCACAGCGTAAAGGGTCGATGTGCTCAGGAGAAGTGTCAGACAACAGAATAGGGCTTTCATGGTCTACCCCCGCCCATGTGGGGCGAATTGAGGGTCTCTTGTGCATCCGATGCGTACTTATCGGTCTGTCAAAGCCGTCTGTTGGGTGTTGACTTCTCAGATCCGTCCCGCGCCCTGTTTCTGCTGTAAAGTATATGAAATCCGCGGGGGTAGTGCGAATTGAGGGTCTATGATTTGCGATGGGTGCGGGGGGGCGCGGTGTGTTTGCAGGTCTTGGCCTTGCGGCAGGACCGGCAGCGGTCTTCCGGGCACCACTGGCAGGCGAAGCAATCCGGACATGGGTGTTTCTTTGGTGCGGCCGCGGTGGTGTCGGGAATGTAGATGCGGCCGGGTATGCCCTTCAGTCGTTTGTACGCCATGGGTGGTCCTGGCTCTGTATGGATCGGTATCGTCCGGTGATGGGAGTATCATAGCGGGCCTGCAGGCGTGGGCAAATGCAAAACGCAGGGGGCGAATGGCAAAGTGGTTGAATCGCCCTGTAGGCGGGGCATTGCATGGAATGCGCGTGGGCGCCGGGGCATTCGGCTGTCGGACGACTCGGCAGTCTGGAATGGCAAGTTGTCTATTGGCCGGGGATGGTGGTATACTGACCGGGCATGGTTCTGGTTGATATGTCTTTGTGCTGGAGATCGTTATGCAAGTGAAGAATGTTGTTTTGACGGGTGTGGCTGTGATGATGGCGTTTTCGTTGGTGCTGGGCGCCGGGCCGGGCGACCAGCGGCGCAGTCGGGAGTTTCGTGAGCAATTTATCAAGGACTTCCGCCGGACGGGGCTCAACACGACGCCCGGCGACGCCATGATGCTGCGGATACTGGTGGAGTCCAGCCGGGCCAAGCGCGGTATCGAGGTGGGTGCGGCGACGGGGTTCGGAGCGATCAATATGGGCATCGCCTTCGAGCGGACGGGAGGGCATCTGTACACGCTGGAGATCGACCCGCGGATGGCCCAGGCCACGCGGGAGAACCTTCAGAAGATGGGCCTGGAGGAAGTGGTGACGGTGGTCGAGGGCGATGCGCTCAAGACGCTGGGCGAGTTGCGGGGCCAGTTCGATTTCATCTTCATCGACGCGCTGAAGCAGGACTATCTGAAGTACCTCAAGCTGGTCGAGGATAAGCTCGTGCCGGGGTCCGTGGTGGTGGCGGACAATGTGATCCAGTCGGCCAACGCGATGAAGGACTATCTCGACTACGTGCAGAACAATCCGAACTACGACACGGTGATCATTCGCGCGTCGATGGAAAAGAACGACGGAATGGCCATCAGTTACAAAATCAAATAGCAAACGGCAAATGGCAAATATGTGGAGGCCGCCCGCGGCGGCGTCTTCTTTTAGATATGAGAATCGGGATTGTCACTGATACGCACGACCGGTGGACGGTGGTTCGGTCGGCTGTGGAGTGTTTCACTGCGCGGGGTGTGTCGTGTGTGCTCCATGCGGGCGATATTACGTTGCCTGAGGTCATCGACATGTTCGGCGCCGTCGAGGGGGCGACGCTGATCGGCGTGCTGGGCAACTGCGATACGGAGCGGCTGTCGCTGATGGAGGCGGCCAAGCGGGGCGGCGGGCAGATGCACTCCCAGCGTTTTGAGGGAGTCGTCGGCGAGCGATCCGTCCTGATGGGCCACGATCCGGCGCGGGTGCTGCACCGGATCGCCGACGGTGGCTATGATTTGGCGGTGTACGGGCATACGCACGCGCAGGATATCCATACCGAGGGCGGGACGCTGGTGGTCAATCCGGGGACGCGAGGTGTTGTGATTGTCGAGACCGATGATATGACCTATGAAAGAGTACCGGTGGAGTAGGTGAGTCGACGCTCAATAGTCAATACTCGATACTCGATACTTGACTGTTGGCTTCGGGGCGGCTGGGGCGCCGGTGCTACTTGCCGTCGGATTCCTCTTGTTTCTGCTTCTCGAAACGGGTGGTAATCTCCTTCGGGCCGGCGAAGTTCGTGCTTTCATATCGCCGCTGTTCGTCGGGCGTCATGAGCGGCTTGGTGACGATCCTGGGGGTGATGAAGACGACCAGTTCGCTCATGACGGTGTCTTCGCCCTCGAAGCGAAAGAGCATTCCGAGTCCGGGCACATCCCCGAGAAACGGGATCTTATTGACGACGCGGGTGACGTTCTTCTGCCGCAGACCGCCGAGGACGACCGTGCGGCCGTCTTCGACGAGCAGGGTGGTGGTGGCCTCGCGGCGGTCGACCACGGGCTGTGGGAAGGCCGTGTTGCCGCTTCCGACGAGGACCACTTCATCGGTCTTGATACTGAATTTAGGGCTCAGCAAGAGGCGGACCATATTGTCACGGGTGACATGTGGCGTGACGTCGAGTTCGACGCCGACCTCGCGGAACGATGTGGTGCCGAGCTGGCCGCCTTCGGAGGACTGGGTGAGTTCCTGATAGGGAATTTCCTGGATGATCTTGATAACGGCCTTCTCATTGTCGAGGACGAGGACGCGGGGGTTGGCCAGGAGCTTGGCGTCAATATCATTCTGTTGGGCCTTGAGAACGGCGTCGATGTCGAGGTCGGCCGACAGCCAGCCGAAGCGCAGCAGTCCCGTGCCGGTGGCCTTGCCGGTGGCGGCGCTGAAGGCGCCGGTGGTGAAGGGCCAGTGGTCGCCCGTGGGGTTGGTTCCGACGGTGGACAGGCCGCTGAGGTTCGCCGGCGAGTAGGTCGTGCTCGTGCCCACCTGCCATTCGATGCCTATGTCGAGGCGGTCCTTGGTCGTCAGGTCGTAGATGCGGGCCTCGACAAGGACCTGAGGGGTGACGGTATCGACCTTTTGCACGAATTCCCGCATGGCCTTGACGCTGGCTTCCGTGTCGGTGACGATGATGTGGCTGGTTCCGGAGCTGAGCGAGACCATCCCGGCCTTGGTGCGGATCTTCTCAAGGGCCCTGGCGATTTCATCGGCGCTGGCATAGGTAATGTGGAATACCTCGTGGACCATCCGTTCCTGAACGACGGCGATCTCCGTGAGGGGGGCGACGCGGAGGATGTTCTCACCGAGGACGTAGCCGAAGCCGTGGGTCGTGAGGATGTTCTCCAGGGCCTCGCCGAGGGGGACGTCGGTGAGCTTGACGGTGATGTTGCCCGTGACGGCGGGGGATATGACGTGATTGACGCCGGCCTGTTCGGCGACCAGGCGGATGACGTCCTGTATGGGAGTGTCACGGATTTCGATAGTGATGCTCCGTTGGAGCCGCTGTTGAAGCACCGTGGGCGCAGCGGATGCCGCGGGGTTCGGGGCCTGGGCGGCGGGTGCAAAGCCGGCGAAGGCGGCGAGGACCGCGGTGGCGAGGATGACTGTGTTGCGTGTATGTCGAGAACTTCTCATGTTAGCCCCTCCTGGGAGTCTGGGATAGCCATGGGGTCCGGGCCGGGTCATGGGTTCACGGTCTGGGTCCATGTGCGGCCGTCTCTTTCGAAGGTGACGGCGCCGTTGGTGATCTTGACAATGGTTGCTCCGTCGACGGTGTCTGCCTCGCGGAGGATTCTGGTGCCGATAATGGCACAGGGGTTATCGCTGATGAGGACGCCTTTGAGTTCGAATTGGTGGCCGGCGGCGGGAGCGGGGGTGGGGGTGGCCGGCGAGCCGTCGAGTTCGTCGGGTTCGATGTTGAGGGGCGGCGCGGGTTCTTGCCGTGCGGCAAATGTCATGGGGTCGCGCAGTCCGACGGGATAGGGTTCGGGCAGCTCCCAGAGGATGCTGATATCCGCAGCGGCGGACGCTGTGTCAGGCGCCTTGTCCTTGGCGCGGCTCTTGCGAGGGGTAGTGCCGAGGACCTTGACGAGGATGAAGACGAGGGCGACGGCAAGGACGGGGACAAGCAGGACCATGGTCTTCTGTCGTGCGGCGCCAACGCCGGTTTTGGGCCGGAATAGTCTGGCCTTCAGGCCGGCGAAGAGAGTTGATCGCCGGGGCCGGGTAACGGCCTTGGGCTCGGGGACGGCCTGGGGTCTGTGCGGCGGGGCGGATACGGGCGCGGGGGCTGTGAGGGCGGAGGCGGCCGGTTGTGTAGATACTGCTGATTCGGCCGGTGAGTGTGCGGCACTGTGGGTGAACTCGCGCGGCATGTCCGCAATGGGATTGGGGGTGGTGGGGCGCACGGCCGGGCGCACCGACGGGACGACGGGTACGCGCGGAGCCACCTTGCGCGTGGGCATGGGGACGCCCTCGAAGATCGAGGATATGGGTTTGTGAAGACCGGTTTTTTCGGAGTTACTTGCCATGGGTCAGCTCCCTTGCGAGGGCCCTGTATTCAGTGGCGCCTTTGCTTCTGGGCGAATGGTCCAGCACGGAGGCGGCGTGGCCGCGGACATCGGCGAGGGCCGGGACCTTGTGGATAATGGTGTTGAGCAGCAGCGGTTTGTACCCTCGGGCGATCCTCCGCTGGGCGGCCTTGCCGGGTTGGGTCTTGTTTTCAAAGCAGACGCGTAGGATTCCACGGGTCCTGACGTTGCAGGGGCTGAAGCGCGCCTTGACGGTCTTGACGATGTCAAGCAGGGCGTCCAGGGCGTGGAAGTCCGTGTCGGCGTGGGGGATGGGGATGATGAGTTCCGCGGCGGCGACCATGGCGTTGATTGTGAGCGGTCCGAGGGTCGCCGGGCAATCGATGACGCAGATGTCGTACTTGCGGGCAATAGGGTGAAGCTGCTCGGCGAGCATGAACTGGCTGCCGGGCAGGCCCGTAACGTGGTATTCGGCTGCGGCGAGGCTGCGTCCGGCCGGTAGGAGGCTGAGGCCGGGGGTCTGGGTCTCAATGATTGTGTCGGCTGCTTCGGATTCGGCGGTGATCAAGGCGGAAGCGGCGCACGCGGCCGGGCAGCCGACGGCACAAGTGGCGACGGCCGCGGGGTCGAGATCCACCAGCAGCGTCTTCTTGCCGGCCTTGGCCAGCGCGGCGGCAAGATTGACCGCGGTAGTCGTCTTGCCGCTGCCGGGTTGCTGGTTCACTATGGCAAACGTTTTCATATCTGACACCGGTATCGGGCACCTATGGCGTCGGTGCGGTTAGCTGAGCTACGGGGTCTGGAGCGTCGGTCCGTAGCCGAGAACCTTGCTCGTCGTGCGGGGCGATTTCAGCGGCAGGTGCGCCGTGGATGATTTCTTCGGCCAAGGCGCGGTAGTCGACGGCGCCGGCGCTGTTGGGGTCATAGAGGATGATCGGTCGGCCGGCGCTGGGGGCCTCGGCGAGGCGGATATTGCGCCGGATGACTGTGTTGAAGACGAGTTCTCCGAAATAGTCCCGCATCTGTTTCTCGACCTGGCGGCTCAACGCGGTCTTGGGCTCCACGAAGGTCAGCAGGATGCTCAGGGCGGTTAGATCGGGATTGTATCGGTCGCCAACGATGTTGACGGTTTCGAGGAGCTGACGGAGCCCTTCGAGGGCGTAGTAGTGGGCCTGGACGGGCACGATCACATCGGTGGAGGCGACGAGGGCGTTGATGGCGAGCAAGCTGAGGCTGGGCGAGCAATCGATGAGGCAGAGGTCGAAACCTCGGGCGACGGATTCGAGTGCGTCGCGGAGGACGTACTCGCGGTCTCGCATGCGCGCGAGTTCGAGTTCGCCGCCGGACAGCAGGATGTTGCTGGGAATCAGGCTGAGGTTTCGCACGCCGGTGGAGACGATGGTGTGGACGATATGCACGGGGGCCATGTCGGGGCTTTGGCCGCCGCCGGCGATGGCGTTGTAGAT
>DDXG01000028.1 GCA_002347125.1 Phycisphaerales bacterium UBA2266 | reverse complement strand
GTACAATGCCGTTTACATCGGCGTCGGGGCGGGCCTGCCGCATTTCATGGGGATTGAGGGGGAGTCTCTGGTGGGGGTCTACAGCGCCAATGAGTACCTGACGCGGGCGAATCTGATGAAGGCGTATGAATTCGGAGCAGGAGCCGATACGCCGATTGCCATGTCCAGGCGTGTGGCGGTGGTGGGGGGCGGCAATGTGGCGATGGATGCGGCCAGGACGGCGGTGCGCCTGGGGGCCGAGAAGGTGCATCTTGTGTACCGGCGGACGGAGAAGGAGATGCCTGCCCGGGTCGAGGAGGTCCACCACGCCAAACAGGAAGGCGTGGAGTTTCTCCTTCTGCAAAGCCCCAAGCGGATTATCGGGGATGATGAATGCTACGTGCGGGCGATAGAGTGCCTGAAGTTCGAGCTGGGCGAGCCGGATGATTCCGGGCGGCGACGGCCGGTGCCTATCGAAGGCTCGGAGTTCCAGATCGAGGTCGATACGGTTATTATCGCCATCGGCAACGGGGCAAATCCGCTGATCCGCCAGACCACGCCGGGTCTGGAGTTCAACCGCTGGGGCAATATCGTGGTCGATGAGAAATGCAGGACATCCCTCGAAGGCGTTTATGCCGGCGGGGATATTGTCCTGGGGGCGGCGACGGTTATTCTGGCGATGGGCCAGGGGCGGGTCGCGGCCGCGGCCGTCAACGAGTATCTGGCGGACAAGGCCCGCAAGCGACCCTGAAGGGGTCGGCCGGAATATTCGTTGGACTTTAATGTAGTTTCTGTTGACGAGAGCTTGTGAACACAAGTACAATCTCAATTATGAGGCGTTCGGGGCGTACTCGGACGCGGAACTATCGTTGCGGGCATGACCGGATGTGGCCGTTCGGCGGCCGGCGGGCCATTTGACAGGCGGCTATAGGCAATGCAGATCAGGGCATTCAAGGGATTCAGGTTTGACCCCGGCGTTGTGGGCGATGCGGGCGTGTGCATTTCGCCGCCATACGATGTCATCAACGAGGCCGAGCAGCAGCGGCTCTACGACCGCAGCAAGCACAATATCGTGCGGATCATCCGCGGCAAGGCGGAGCCGGGCGATGGGGAGACCGTCAACGTATATTCCCGGGCCGCCGGCTATCTGAAGCAGTGGATTGACCAGGGGGTCCTAAAACAGGATGCCCAGGAGGCGATCTACGCCTACATACAGGACTTTGAGGCCGCCGGTCGTCATTACCGCCGCGACGGCTTTGTCGCGTTGGGCAAGCTGGAACCGTTCGGGCCGGTGGTTCGGCCGCACGAACAAACGCTGAGCAAGCCGAAGGCCGACAGGTTACGCCTGGAAAGGGCCACCGGCGCCAAACTCGGCCTGGTGTTCATGCTGTACGAAGACCCGCGGATGGTCGCCGACGAGATTATGGAGAAGGCCGCCCGCGGACCGGCGCTGCTGGACATGGCCGACGACGACGGGGTCCGGCACCGGCTTTACGCGGTGACCGGGCGGGCGGATATTGATGCGATCGCCCGCATGATGGCCGACAAGAGTGTCGTCATCGCGGACGGGCATCACAGGTATGAGACCGGGCTGGCGACTCTCGCCGAGCGAGGCGAAGCGGCCGCGTGGCAGATGATGGCGTTCGTCAATACCTGCCACGAAGGGCTCGTGGTCCTGGCGACCCATCGGCTCGTGGGCAACGTCCCGGATTTTGACGGGAAACAGCTCATCACGGCCGTCAAGGAGCATTTCGTCGTCGAGCGCATTGCTTCTGATGGGGTACCGGGCAAGAAACGCGCGTGCGGCAACATGATGGAGCGGCTTCGTGGCCATTTT
The DNA here is from genome assembly GCA_002347125.1 of Phycisphaerales bacterium UBA2266. GTDB lineage: Bacteria > Planctomycetota > Phycisphaerae > Sedimentisphaerales > Anaerobacaceae > UBA2266. The sequence continues at coordinate 3,774 of DDXG01000028.1, read as the reverse complement.
GATGCGGGCCGCAACGCCTTTGGGATCTACTGGGGCGATGGGGCGTTCTATGTGGCGGTATTGGAGGATGCCTCCGCGATGGACGGCCCCGGCGCCGGCAGAAGTAAGGCATGGCGGGGGCTGGATGTGGCCATCCTGCACAAACTGGTGATTGAGCGGTTGCTCGGCGTCGGCGAGTCGCAGTTGGCGGCTGAGGGCTTCGTGGAGTACATCAAGGACAAGGAGAACGCCATTGGGGACTCGATCAGGGCGGTTGATGAAGGCCGCAAGCAGGTCGCGTTCTTCATGAATCCGCCCAGAATCAGCCAGATACGGGAAGTCGCCGAAGCCGGGGAGAAAATGCCCCAGAAATCGACGTTCTTTCATCCGAAGTTCTTTACAGGTTTGGTCATTCAGAGACTATAAGTGATACGGGGAACAAACATGCCAGACTGGAAAAATCCGCCAAGATTGTTCATACCTGGACCGGTGAAGGTCAACGACGACGTCCTCAAGCAGCTTGCCCGTCCGACGCTCGGTCATCGCGGCAAGGAGTATGCCATGCTGCACAAAGAGACGGTGGACATGCTCAAGACGATACTCTTTACGCAGCAGAATGTGTTCCTGTCCACGTCTTCGGCTTCGGGCCTGTGGGAGGCGGCGATCCGCAATTGCGTTGGTTTTGACGAGAAGGTGCTGTGCGCCTGCTGCGGCGCGTTCAGCGACAAATGGGCGGACGTGGCCGCCAGTTGCGGACGCCAGGTGGAGGCCTTGAAGGTGGAATGGGGCCGGCCCACCCTGCCGGAGATGATTGACGAAAAGCTGGCGACAGGGCAGTTCGCCGCCCTGACCATCGTCCACAATGAAACGAGCACGGGCCTGATGAACCCCGTGGCGGACATCTCCGCGATGATGAAGCGGAAGTACCCGGATGTGCTGATATTCGTGGATTCGGTCAGCGGGATGGTGGGCCTGCCGTTGAAGTTCGACGAGTGGGGATGGGATGTGGCGTTTGCCTCGGTGCAGAAGGCCTTTGCGATTCCGCCGGGACTGACGGTGGCGGCCGTGAGCCATCGAGCCCTGGACAAGAGCAAGAAGGTGCCCGGACGGGGTTACTATTTCGATTTCCAGGAATTCGCCAAGGCGGCGGAGAAGAACCAGACGCCGACAACACCGGCGATTCCACACATCATGGCCCTGCACTACCAGTGTACGAAGCTGGTGGCCGAGGGCATGGAGAATGTGTGGCGGCGGCACAAGGAGATGGGCGACTTCGTGCGGGACTGGGCGACCCGCAAGTTCGGGCTGTTCTGCGACCCCAAGTATGCCTCCAATACCCTGACGACGGTGAAGAACACGCGGTCGATCAACGTGGCCGAGGTCATCGCCGCGGTGCAGGCCAAGCACAACACGGCCTTCGGCAACGGCTATAAGAAGCTCAAGGAGCAGACGTTCCGGATCGCGCACATGGGCGATATTAGCCTGGGCGACCTCAAGGAACTGCTGGGATGGATTGACGCGGAGATCGGATAGCGGCCCGGTCGTGCGACTATCGCACGAGCACGGAGAAAGTCGAAGGGCTCCCGCACGGCGGGAGCCCTTTCTTCATGCACAGTACATGGTCCGGAGCAAGCGGCAATGGGCCTCGTCAGTCTTCTTGCCTATTCTTGGCATAGGCGGCGATAATCTGCTGCTGGACGTTCGGCGGGACGGGTTCGTAGTGGCTAAGAGTCATGGAGTAGCTGCCGCGGCCGCCGGTAACGCTCTTCAACTGGCTATTGTATTGGGTCACTTCGGACAGCGGGACCGTGGCCTTGATCGTGATGAAGTTGCCGGGGAGCATGTCCTGGCCCTGGACGCGGCCCCGCTTGGAAGCGAGGTCGCCGGTGATGTCGCCGACGTTATCGGCCGGGACGGTTACTTCGATGTTGACGATGGGCTCCAGAAGGACGGGCTTGGCCTTCTGAAGGGCGTCGATGAAGGCCCCTTTGCCGGCGGCGCGGAAGGCCACTTCCTTGGAGTCGACGGGGTGGTGCTTGCCGTCATAGATGGAGACCTTGACGTCCTGCAGGGGGAATCCGGCGACGAACCCCGAGTCCATCACGTCGTTGATGCCCTTGAGGATCGCCGGCTCGAACTGGCCGGGGATGGTGCCGCCGTAGATATCCCAACTGAACTGCAGCGGCGGATCAGAATCGCGATCGGCCGGCTCCACGCGGAGATAGACCTCGCCGAACTGCCCGGCGCCGCCGGTCTGCTTCTTATGGCGGTAATGGCCCTCGGCCTTGCCCGTAATGGTCTCGCGGTAGGGGATCTTCGGTTCCTTGGTGTTCACGGCGAGCTTGTAACGTTTCTCCATCTTCTCAATAACGATGCGAAGATGCAGGTCGCCGAGGCCGTTGGCGACGAGTTCCTTGGTCTGCTGGTCGCGGCTGACACGGAAACAGGGGTCCTCCTCGCAGAGCCGTTCGAGAGCGGAACTGATCTTCTGCTCGTCGCCGCGGGTCGCCGGCTCGATGGCGAGCGAGAACATCGGCGTCGGCGTCGGGACCATCCGGAACCTGCCTGCGACCCTGCCGTCGTGGATGAGGTCGCCGGTCTTGAGTTCATCGACCTTGGCCAGGGTGACAATATCACCGGCGATGCCGGCGGGTATCTCCGAGGTGTCACCGCCCTGAGCCCTGAGGATGTGCCCGGGCCTAATGCCCTTCTTCTCGTCGTTACGGAGCATGCCGGTGTCGGATTTGAGCGTGCCGCTGAAGATGCGGATGGTGCTGTACTTCATGTTTGAGCGGGGGTCGAAGGTGACGCGAACGACCAGTCCGGCCAGAGGTCCCGCCGCATCGGCTTTGAGTTCGACGGTGTTGTCGCCGTTGACGAGTCTGACGGGCGGCGCCTCAGCGGGTGAAGGGGTGTAGGCGGCAATGATATCGAGCAGCTCGGCAACGCCGACTTCGGCTCGTGCGTTGGTGAAGACGATGGGAATGATGGTGCCGGCCTGCAGGGCCTTGACGAACACGGACCCGACTCTGTCGGCCGAGACGGTTTCACCGCCGAGGTAGGCCTCCATCAGTCCGTCGTCGGCCTCGATGACGCTTTCGATGAGATCGGTGTGGGCCTGAGCGACGTCCATGAGAGGACTGTCGCCGGTTTCGTTGGCGATACAATCGACGACGGAGGATTTGCCGGAGGCAGGCAGGTTGGCGCAGCGACACTGGGCGCCGAAGGTGTCTTGGATGTCCTTAAGCAGTTCGCCAAGATCGATGTTGTCCGCGTCGAGCTTGTTGACGACGATGATACGGGCCAGGCCGGCCTGAGTAGCCAGTTCAAACAGCTTGCGAGTGTTGGTCTCGATACCGGCGGCGGCGCTGATAACGACAACGGCGGTTTCCGCGGCGGAAATGGGGCCCAGCGCCGGGCCGACAAAGTCTGGGTAACCGGGGGTGTCGATGATGTTGATGAGCCTGCCGGCGTGCTGGGTGTGCACGACGGCCGCAAGGATGGAGTGCTTGTGCTCCTTTTCCTCGTCGAAGTAGTCGCAGGTGCTGCTGCCTTCTTCGACGCTGCCCAGACGGTTGGTTGCACCGGTCTTGTGGAGTATTGCTTCAGCCAACGAGGTCTTGCCGCTTCCACCGTGCCCCAGAAGTACGATATTGCGAATGTCGTTGGTGTTGGCCACGTTTGTGCCTCCAGTCAAGTCTCAGAGTGTGTTTCCATGGGGTTTTCCGAAAACACGCCATGCTAACGTCCGCTAGGAGCCGATACAAGGTTTTTTTGGCATTGGGGGTCAAAATG